>CASGEB010000029.1 GCA_949300375.1 uncultured Pseudomonadota bacterium | reverse complement strand
TTTGAGAATAATCAGGCGAAGTACCTTCGGGACAGGAGAAGTAATAACCGTTGTCCAGACACCAGGAAGAATCGGAGTTGACGTCATCGAACGAGGTGCCGTCCAAATTACAGTCGGGCAAGAAACAGATGCCTCCATAGGCATTAGAAGACGGGAGAAAGACCGAGAAAGCGGCGGCGATAGAAAATACCGACACCGCAGCGTTTAGTTTCATGTGTAGCATAGTGTGTTTCATTTTCGGTCTCCTCCCTTATAAAAATTCTTTTCTTATGTCGGCGTCGCGTGCCGCAGGCACTGGGACAGCCGGATAAAATCGCTGAGCTGGCGAAGTGCCAAGGGGCCCGCTTGCGGGAATTTACACCCGGCAATCCAAGTCAACAATATGGCTTTATTGTTCATCTGGATCCCCGGGTCGCAGCCTGGGGATGACCATTAAAACAAGCCGCCCGGGGGGATGACCATTAAAACCAGCCGCCCGGGGATGACAATGCTTTAAAGCCCTTTGCCATTCACCAACTCTGCCGGAGCAGGTCAAGCCCGGGATGGCCGTAAAGTAACCAGCCGTGCAATGACCATAAAACAAGCTGCCTAAGGAAAACCGGTTCCTCAAGAACAACATCTAAAGACCACTATACCACAACAAAACGCCAGTGTCAATGATTAATGAAAAGTTGTAACGTGATTTTGGCTAGAAGATAAAAAAATCCTCGGAAATAAAATTCCGGGGATTGGATGAAAGACAGGGAAACTCAGGCTTTTTTGACGTATTCGCTCATCAGCTTTTTTTTGCCGACGCGCTCAAAAAAGATTTCCAGTTTGTTGCCGTCAATATTTAAAACTGTGCCCTGACCGAACATATCGTGTCTGACTTTGGTGCCGACCGGATAAACGGCGTTTTGGTTTTTGGCTTTTTGTTTGGCTTTATACATGCTGCCGCTCCAGCCGCGTTCGTAATCGTCATTGCTGACGTATGAATAACGGTCGTCATCGTCATAGCGGATGTTATTGTTATGAGAGGAAGATTTTTGCCAATAGTTCTTTTTGCCATAGCCGTAACTGCTGCCGGAACCGTAATTGTCCGTGCCGAAGTAATCAGCACATTTGTTGATGATTTCAATGTTTTGCGGCGGCAGTTCATTGATGAATCTTGACGGCAGATTATTTTGCCATTGTCCGTAAACCCGGCGGTTGTGCGCCATTAAAATATAGAGCTTTTGGCGGGCGCGGGTGATGGCAACATAAGCCAGACGGCGTTCTTCTTCCAATGCGCCGGCACCGCCTTCGTCCATACAGCGTTGGTGCGGAAAGAGCCCTTCTTCCCAGCCGGGCAGAAAGACAACGTCAAATTCCAGACCTTTGGCGGAATGCAGCGTTATCAGCATTACTTTGTTGGTGTCGGTGATGTCGTCTTTGTCCATAACCAGGCTGACATGTTCCATAAACTCGCCGAGGCTTTCAAATTTTTCGGCGCTCATCGAGCTGATTAATTCTTTCAGGTTTTCAATGCGTCCCGGTGCCTCAACCGACTTGTCCATTTTGAGCATATCAAAGTAGCCGGAATCTTCCAGTATTTGCTGAGCCAGATCATCCGGCGAAAGAACCTGTGCGGCTTTGCGCCATTCTTCAAAATTGTTCATCAGTGTTGAAAGCGCGGTTTTGGCTTTGCCGGAAATTGCTCCTTCTGCCAGCATTTTGTTGATGGCGTCATACATTGAACAATGACTGAACCTGGCCTCGTTTTGAAACTTCTCGACCGATTTGGCGCCAATGCCGCGCGCCGGTTTGTTGATGATGCGTTCCAAGGCCAGATCATCACCGGGTTGCAGGACAACGCGGAAATAAGCCAGAGCATCGCGGATTTC
This sequence comes from uncultured Pseudomonadota bacterium, assembly GCA_949300375.1. Taxonomy (GTDB): domain Bacteria; phylum Pseudomonadota; class Alphaproteobacteria; order RF32; family CAG-239; genus MGBC133411. The sequence continues at coordinate 16,214 of CASGEB010000029.1, read as the reverse complement.
GGCGCGTTCATAAAACTTCAGTCCGCCGATAACCTGATAGGGAATCGCTTCGGAGATGAATTTTTCTTCAAACTCGCGGGTTTGGGCAGCGGTGCGAACCAGAATGGCAATGTCGGAATATTTATAACCTTGCCGGGCAAGATGCTCGATTTCGTCGGCAATGTAGCGGGCTTCTTCTTCGCCGTTATAGGTGCTGACAACTTTGATTCTTTCATTGGCGGCTTGACGGGCAGGGCTGTTTTCCGCCACGCGCAGCGTTTTGCCAAGCCTTCCCTGATTGTTGCTGATTAAGTGGGAGGCAGCGGACAAGATATTGGCGGTTGAACGGTAGTTGCGTTCCAGCCGGATGATTTTGGCATCGGGAAAATCTTTGTTAAAGCGCAAAATATTTTCTATCTCGGCGCCGCGCCAGGAATAGATTGACTGGTCGTCATCGCCGACGCAGCATAAGTTACGGTATTTTTGCGACAGCAGGCGAATCAATAAATATTGCGTGACATTGGTATCCTGATACTCATCGACCATAATGTATTTGAAACGCTGTTGATATTGATCCAGGATTTCGGCGTCGGAAAGCAGGATGTTTAAGGTATACAGGATGATGTCGCCAAAATCGACGCAGTTCATCTCGACTATTTTTTCCTGATATTTTTTATAAACATGGGTAACGACGTTTTCTTTGAAGTCGGTACCGATTTTATCAACGCTGAGGCCTTTGTCTTTCCAGCGTCCGATTTTTTCGAGAATCGATTGCGGCGGATATTTTTTGTCGTCGATGCCCTCGATTTCTAGAATTTGCTTAATTAACCGCTTCTGGTCGTCTTCGCCGAGAATCGTGAAGTTGCTTTTTAAGTTGACGAGTTCGGCATGTTTGCGCAGGATTTTGGCGCAGACGCTGTGAAATGTTCCCAAAAAGACGTAGTTTGCCATATCGCCGATAAGTCCCTGCACACGTTCGCGCATCTCTCGGGCGGCGCGGTTGGTGAAGGTTACGACCAGACAGTTCCACGGGTTGGCTTTGTGTTCGGCCAGAATGTATGCCAGGCGCGTGGTCAGCACTTTGGTTTTTCCGGTGCCTGCGCCGGACAAGACCAGAACCGGCCCTTCGGTGGTCTGAACGGCTTCCCGCTGCTCGGGGTTAAGCATCTCAAGCCAGCCGAAACCCGGGCTTAATTTAGAAATGTTATCATAAGTTTTCGGGGCGGCGTCCTCTTCGGTAAATTCAAATGTATCTTCCATCTTTTTTAAACTTCTTGTTTTTTTTCGTATTACGCCATATATATAATAATATTGAGAGATTGCAAAGGAGTTTTTTCATGCCGAGAACAAAACAGGGGAAATATGTTACCGAAGCGTCAAAAACTTTTCAGGAGGGCGACGATTTTTGGAAACAGGGGAATTATGACGAAGCCCGGAGCAAATATGCCAAGGCAGCAGAACTTTATGACAAAAAGGATGATCCTCAGGGCGAGGCTTTTGTTCTGACCCGTCTGGGGGAATTGGAACTCAGTCTTGATAATTTCGACAAGGCCGAAAAATCTCTGAAAGCGGCGGCAGAACTGGTGGCCGATTTGGTAGACGGTAGCATTACGCACGGCGATATTCTTATCCGCTTGTCAAAAGTTTATGCCGCGGCGGAAGAATATGACAAGGCTGTGAAAACGTTGTATCAGGCAAGAGAGATTTTGTCCGACGCCGGCAGCCGCGATTTGCTCGGCGAGGCCTATGATCAGGAAGCTTATGTCTATATGATGCAGAATCGCGAGGATGATGCGCTCAAGGCTTATGCCAAAGCAGCGGAGCTTTTTGAGGCAGATAACGTTACTCTGAAAGAGGCTGCCGTTCTTCGGGCGATGGCGCGTTTGGAGATGAAAAAACGAAATTATGACCGGGCGCACGATTTGCTGGAGAAATGCCGCGACTTGTACCGCGAAAACGGAGATTTGCTCGGCGAGGCAAGCGCTTTGTCGGCTATCGGTTGTCTGCGCTATATTATCCGCGATATTGCCAATGCCCGCAAGGCGCTGATGAAATCCGTTTATCTTTACGGCAAGGTCGAACACCATTTTGCCGAGGCCGAGGCTTTGCTTTATCTGGCGAGAGTGGAGGCTTTTGACAGTGAAAAAGGCGATTGGGAAAGAGCCAAGATGCACTATAAAAAAGCGATAGAACTGTTTGACTTTTTGCAAAATGACGTAATGAAAAACGTGGTGCTGAACGAGTATTATGACTTTTTGAACCGGATGGCAAACTAACAGAGGTGAATACAGATGTCTGAGACCAGAGATAAAATTATTGCTTTGCAGAAATATATGGATGAAAAAATCATCGGACAGGAGGAACTGAATAAAAAACTGCTGATAACCCTTTTGGCAGACGGGCATGCTTTGGTTGAAGGGGCGCCCGGATTGGCGAAGACAAAAGCGATTAAGACTTTGGCCTCACAGATCAGCGCCAAATACAACCGCATTCAGTTTACGCCGGATTTGCTGCCTTCCGATATTATCGGCAGCGATATTTATGTGGCTCAGAAGGGCGAATTTGAATTTCGTCCGGGGCCGGTTTTTGCCAATCTGGTTTTGGCTGATGAGATTAATCGTGCGCCGGCAAAGGTTCAGGCCGCTTTGCTTGAAGCCATGGCGGAACGGCAGGTCAGCGTCGGCGGAAAAAGATATGTTTTGCCCGAGTTGTTTATGGTTATGGCAACGCAAAATCCGATTGAACATGAAGGAACTTATAATCTGCCGGAAGCTCAACTTGACCGCTTTTTGATGTATATCAAAATTGATCAGCCCGATGCAGCGTCGGAAAAGAAAATTCTCCGGCTCGTCAGGGGTGAAGTGCTTGAGGCCGGAAAAACCGAAAATAAGCCTCAGCTGGATGTTTCCGATATTTTAAAAGCAAGGCGTGAGGTTTTGGATGTTCATACCAGCGAAGGGATTGAGGAATATTTGGTGCAATTGATTGTGGCAACGCGCCGTCCTGAGAAATATGACGCCAAACTGGCCGGACAGGTTTTGTATGGTGCCAGTCCGCGGGCGACGATTGCACTTGACCGCTGCGCTAAAATCAATGCCTGGCTGGAAGGGCGCGATTTTGTAACGCCGGAAGATATTCAGTCCGTGGTTTATGATGTTTTGCGCCATCGTATTATTCTGAGTTTTGAAGCACAGGCGGAAGGCGAAACGACGGACGATGTTATTACCCATCTGCTGAGGCTGGTGCCGCTGCCGTAAAGGAGCTTGAAAAATGAAAAGCGTCAGACAATTGGCCCGCCGCTGGTTTGGAAAGGCAGAAGAGACGCATTCCGGCAACGGGTTGTTCGCCACTTTGGAAGAGTTGATGGAACAGCGTAACTATACCGCTTATTTGCGCAATCCGCAGAATAAGCTGGCAACTTCGGCGTATTCCGGAGATGTTAAATCGGCTTTTAAGGGGCGGGGGATGGAAATGGAAGAAATCCGCCCGTATAGTTTCGGCGATGATGTGCGTGATATTGACTGGCGGGTGACAGCGCGCAAAATGCAGCCTTACACAAAACTTTTTGCCGAAGAACGCGACCGGGAGGTTTTTGTGCTTTTGGATTTGTCGCCGCAGATGCTGTTTGGCACACGCAATGAGCTGAAATCGGTGGCGGCGGCGAAAATTGCCGCGCTGCTTGCCTGGATGTCTTTAGAGAACAAAGATCGTTTCGGCTGCGTGATTTTTGACGGGCACGACAATTATATTTTTAGACCGCAGAATCACCGGGCCGGCATTTTGGCGATTTTAAAAAAGATTTCCGATACAACGCGTAAGGTTTTGCAAGACCGGCAGAGCGAACCGGTGAGTTTGGCCAAATCTTTGCAGCTTTTGCAAAAGAACGTCAAACATAATGCGATTGTTTTTGTTTTGAGCGATTTTAACGCCGGCGGGGCGGAGTTGCAAAAACCCTTGGCTGCGTTGGCGCGAAAAGCCAATCTTTACTGCGTGAATATTTTTGATGCGTTGGAAGAGTTGGCACCCAAAGCCGGGGAATATATGATTGAGAATCGCAGCAGGAAATTGATTTTTGATTCGGCAAGCGTGCGTTTTAAGCAGGAATACAGGAAATATTTTAATGAAAAGCGCAATGAATTCCGCGCTTTTTGCCACAAATTTTCTTGCAGATGTATTGAGGTCAGGACGGATTTGCCTTTATATAGACAATTGCAGATTGTTTAAGCTTGTTCTTGACATTAAAGCGTTTTGTGCTATGTTAATGATGGGAATTATTCTGAACTATAATTTGAGAAGAGATGTGTTATGGTTAAATCAAATGAAAATGGGGCTTATAAGAGAGGCCAGGAGCTGCTTGATCAAGGAATGTATCGGGAAGCTATAGATCAGTTTAACATTGTTATTGAGGAACAGCCGCAATCTTGGAAGGCATTGAACAGCAAAGGCTTTGCTTTTCAGAAAATGAGCCGTTATACCGAGGCCGTAGAGTGCTTTGACAAAGCTTTGGCACTCAATCCGTCTTCTGTGGAAGTGTTGAACAACAAAGGCGTAACGCTCAGTATGCGCGGATTGTACAAAGATGCAATCGACTGTTTTAACCAAGCTGTGGCAATAGATAAGACTTCGTTGGAAGCTTTGAACGGAAAAGCAATTGCCCTGCAGCACATGTTTTCTTATAAAGAAGCTTTGGATGTTTTGGAACAGGCCATGAAGATTGATCCAAAGCATATTCAGACGTTGCTCAGTGTGGCCGTTACTCTGCAAAAACTCAAGCAATATGACAGAGCAATTTCGTTCTTCAAAAAAGTTCTGGCTAATGACAAATCCAACATCAAAGCTTGGAACGGAGTCGGCGTAACTTATCAGCTTATGGGCGACAATAACTCCGCTATTAAATGTTTTACCAAAATTTTGAATATCGATTCTCATGAGATTCAGGCATGGATCAGTATCGGTTTTGTTTATCAGAAGATGATGAAGTTTAACGATGCTTTGAAATGTTATAAAAAAGCTCAGCTGATGATTAATAACCGGTATCATCATAAACTTTATGATGGTTTGGCCAGCTGTTTGACGAAGCTTTCGGAATTTGATCAGGCAATTGAGATTTATAAGCAGATTTTTCAACGCGAAGAGGGCAAAAAGAAATGGGATGCCCAGAGGTCAATCAAGTTTGTGAATAAGCTTAAACGCAAAAAGGCTATCGGCGAGCTTCCGGACATTATCCCGGCGGATGAAAAACCGGCTGAAAGTGCGGAATAAATTTTGTGAAAATTAAAAAGCGGTTCTGAAAAGAGCCGCTTTTTTTGCTCGTTTGAAAAAAAATATGTTATTAGCAGCCACATTCTCCCAGATCCCAAGGTCCGTCAGAGGTTGCTCCGATGTTGGCTTGACAAGCGTCTAAAGTTCGAAAACCGGTTCTTCCGCTATTAGGTTGAGAGGTATAGTTGTATGAGCTGTCAGTGGTGCAATATCGGGCGTATATATTGTCAAGCCAATAATAATAGGCAAATCCGTCGGGTGATAGTTCATACGAGCATGATCCTGAATAGTACCAATAGGCAATTAATCTTCCGCAAGTTTCAGAACCAGAATTGTTATTGGAATTATTATCGGAACCGGAGGAAGAACATCCAGAACCGCCGCATCTGGAATCGCAGGATTGGATAGTTCCGTCGGAGCAGCAATCTCCGTGGCAAGTGTCATGAACGGAGCACCAGTCGGAAGAAGACGAGTTGCAGCAAGATACGGAATTGTAACAGGTTTTGTTCCCGCATCCGTTTTTTGAGGAAGAAGAACAACCGGTCGGGTCGGAAGAATAAGGATAGGAAGACGGGCAGTCCATATCACAGGTATAATAGCAGACATATTCGCATCCGTCCGTACCGTTAGTACCGTAAGAAGAATAAGATGTAGAGGTATAACTGGGGCATCCGGACGGCGTGCAACAAGTCCCGTAAGAAGAATCATAAGAGCAACGTCCGGAATTTTGATAAAGTTTCTGACCGGATGGGCAGGTTTTTGTATATCCGAGTTCCTGGCAAGCTCTGTCATTATCGGTTTTACATTGTTTGTAATAAGGTTTTCCGTTCGGGCATTGTTCGTCAACATATTGAGGGATAGAACAGGACTGGGTATTATATCCGTTATTTTTGCACCAGGCCTCGGCATCGCATTTAAGGTAATGGTCATCACGGTTACATTGTCCAACTTTGGCATAATACTGTGGACATTCGCCGGAAGAGTAATAGGTATATCCTTCTTTTTCACAATATTCGGTATCTTCGTTGATGTCCATATTGATATCGCCAAACATCACATCGTCATCCATACAGTCGGGCAGAAAACAAATTCCTCCATAGGCGTTGGAAGGCGGGAGAAGAACCGAGAAAGCGGCAGCGATAGAAAATATCGACACCGCAGCGTTTAGTTTCATGTGTAGCATAGTGTTATCGTTTCTCATCGGTCTCCTCCCCAAGCAAACGTGCTTGACCCGATCATTTGTCATCATCGTGCCAAAGCTTTCGCGTTGGCCGGACGCCGGCAGCGTTCAAATGTCGACATCAAACCAAAGCTTTCGCGTTGGCCGGACGCCGGCAGCGTTCGAATGTCAACATCGTGCCAAAGCTTACGCGTTGCTCTTTTCTTTTTTCCGAACAACATTGTGCCCGGAATAGTTAATAAAAATTCTTTTTTCACTTGTCATTCCAAACTCCGCCGGAGCATCGCGGTCTCTGGAGTACAGTGCTTTCAGCTCGCCGCGCGCCTGCCGAGCAGGTCATTGCCGGACTTCGATCCGGCAATCCAAGTCAGTCATATAGCTTCTTTGTTTATCTGGATCTCCGGGTCGCAGCCCGGGGATGACAAAGCAAATAAGCTGTCCGAGAATGACAAAGCAGAAGAATTATCATCAAAGACCACTATACCACAACAAAACAGTATAGTCAAGCATATTTGAAAAGTATGCGGGGAATTTTGGCTAGGGAAGAAAAATAAATTGTTTTATGATGAAGAATTTTAGAGAATTTGTTTCTTTAATTGTGTTAAAATATATACCCTGATGGCAGAAGACAGGTTTTCTTGTTGCCGTTCAGAATCAATTTGGGTAACTAATTCATTGATTGTCTGATTATTTTGTTGAGCAATGCTCCGAAGTTCTTCAATGAACTCCGGTTCTAAGGATATGCTGGTCGAATGGCGGCCGGCAATAATGACTGAAATTTTTTTCATGGCTATTTTTTGCGGAAAGCGTCAATGGAAATTACTCTTGCCGGTGCAGATGATTCTTTGTTTTCGGCACTTGAAGAACGAGAGCTTTCGCCATTGGATGCCAGGTCGGAATCGTTTTCGTTTTTACTGATATCTTCGTTGAAACTCAGGCCGAATTTAGCCGAAGGATCGGCAAAATAGATAATGGCATCATACGGAATGGTCAGGGTTTGCGGAACGCCGCCAAAACTCAGGTCTACGCAAAAAGACGTTTTATCGACCAAAAGATTGGAAAACTGATGCTGCAGGACAATGGTCATTTCTTCCGGATATTGGCTTTTCAGCTGAGCCGAAATCTTGGTTTGCGGATGGTTGGTTTTGAAGGTGATATAAAAATGATTTTCTCCCGGAAGGCCCTGATCTTCGGCAATTTTCAGCGCTTCAATAACCACGTTTTTTAAAGATTTCTCAATCAGCTTGTCATAGTTGATTTCTGTTAAATATGTTTGCATATCCTCTTGTTCCTGCATCCTGTTTTTATAAAAGCGGACCGTTCTGTTGCTAGGTGGCCCAGACCCCACTCATAACTAACCAAAGCTACGAGGATTTATGTTCGTTGCCTTGCTATTAAGCAGCTGCAGCAACAGGTGCAAAGTTATCGTTTGCATTCATTTGTTTTGAACCGATAACGGTGGTATCTCACCGGACACGGCAAAAAAAGTATCTTTATTACTTCCTGTCTACCCTGTTTCACCCCCGTAAAAGCCGCTCTATGGACTGCTAGTGTGTCGGCTTCAAATTTTTGCTCGGTCATGTACCTCTATGTACACTCCGCTTCGCAAAAATTTTTGCCTTCTACTATCAGTCTCATATATCGCCTTTTCCGATTATATCCGGAACAGGGGTTATGGGTGATTTTGTCGTCCTTATTTTAATTTTCTAAGTCATGTACGTTTTTGTACACTCCTGTCGAAAATTAAAATAACTCCTAAAAATCTCCTCATATAACAAACTTTCCTCCGTAAAACGCTCTATGGACTGCTAGTGTGTCGGCTTCATATATCGCCTTTTAATGCCGCTCTATGGACTGCCAGAGCATTGGTCGGAGTGAGCTGCGTGTAAAAAATTGGTGGAGGTGCTGGGTACTGCCCCCAGGTCCAAAAAGCCTATTTCATACCGCCTCTAGTGTCATAGTCAGTTGCCTGACGAAATATATTATAGATAGAAATAATTAGTTTTTCAAGCCTGAGAGTGAAGAATCTTTAATAATTCTGTGGGTAAGCGGGCAAGAGTTTTTGTTTTATCCGTCAGCCGTGATATTTTGCTTTGAAAGGAGAAAAAATGACTAAAGTTGCGATTTGGTGCCGCCATCAAAATGACAATATTATCGGAATCGGTGAGGAAATTCCGTGGAATGTGCCGTCGGATGCAAAAAAGTTTGTTCGCATGGCAACCGGACAAAATGTTGTTGTCGGCCGTAAAACTTATGAAACCCTGCCGGGGCGCACTTTGCCGGAAGCCAGAATATTTGTTCTGACCTCAAATCCCGATTATGAAGTGTCTGATGCCCAAAAACATCGGGTTATCGCCAGCCTTAAAATGTTCAAAGATTTTGAAGAAGATTTATACATTGCCGGCGGGGCAAAAGTTTATGAACAGTTTTTTACGACGCAGCCGAAACTTTTGCCGGAGATTGTGGTGGATTGCGTTTATCACGGGGAATTAAATCCTCAATGCACAGGTGAAGTCGCAGACATAACCGCTTGTATTGACGTAATGAAAAAGAAATATGTCAGCGTAACGCCTGAATATGAAAAGGACAACGTTACGACGGTGATTTATGTCCGGCGGGGCGAGTTTATTGACCAAGCGGTTCTGAAAAAATTGTTGTCAGAGATTGAGGGGTGAAATATGAAGTTAAATATGCAAGAAACAGTAATTAAGGTCTTGAAACTTCCGCATTATGTTGAAAATGAGGCTAATTTGAAATATTCAACGCCGGATGCGATTTGTTTTGATATTTGCGCTGCGATTTCAGAGCCGGTCATATTAAAAGCCGGGGAGCGATTTGCCGTGCCGACCGGTGTGAAGTTTATTCCGGAATATCCGATTTGGTGCCGGATTAATTCTCGCAGCGGGTTAGCGTTGAAAGCCGGCGTGATTGCCATAGGCGGGATTATTGATACGGATTACCGCGGGGAGATTAAGGTGATTTTGCTTAATACAAACAATGCGGACGGTGCGGATTATATTATTAATCCGGGAGAGAGAATTGCCCAGGTTGAGCTTCCTTTTCCTTATCGGGCGAGGTTTGAGGAAATTTCCGAGGAAGAATTTTTGCATTATGAAACACAACGCGGGGAGGGTGGTTTTGGTTCGACCGGGAAATAAGCTGTTGTAACGTCCGAGCGGCCTGCCGTTTTGAGAATTGCTCAATGTTATGAAAATCGTTGATGAATGTCAGCGGTCTGCAACACTGATACATATCTTGATAATAATAAATATATTTTTGCTGGTAGTGATTGCTTATAAATCTATCCTGCCAAATAGGTCTTAACGGCATCGTCGCGTTCAAATAAGTAGAGCAGGATGCGCAGTGCCTGGCCACGCGGTGTTTGCAGATTTGGGTCTTGCTCCAAAATCATTTTGGCGTCTTGATTGGCGGTGTGGAGCAGATCTTTATGGATTGTCATATCGGCAATGCGAAACTGGTTGAAACCGCTTTGTCTGGTGCCGAGAATTTCGCCGCCGCCGCGCAGGTTTAAGTCTTCTTCGGCAATTAAAAATCCGTCTTCGGTTTTGCGCATAATATCCAAACGGGCGCGGGAGGTTGCGCTCAGCGGGTAGTTGTATAACAACAGGCAGGTTGAGGCCTCAAAACCGCGTTTGATTCTTCCGCGCAGCTGGTGCAGCTGAGCCAGTCCGAAGCGCTCGGCGTGTTCAATCACCATAATCGTTGCTTCCGGCACATTGACGCCGACTTCAATCACGGTGGTGGCAATCAGCAGGGAGATTTCGCCTTTTTTGAACTTTTGCATAACCTCGTCTTTTTCTTTCTCTTTCATTTTGCCGTGTACGAGGCCGACTTTGCCGCCAAACACTTTTTGCAGACTTTCGTAACGTTCCTGTGCGGCGGCGAGGTCTAGTTTTTCGCTTTCTTCAACCAGCGGACAGACCCAATAACCGCGGACACCGCTGTCGATTTTGCGTTTGACGGCGGCCACGACCTCGTTGATTTTGGCCAGAGGAATGGCTCGGGTATCAACCGGTTTGCGGCCGGCCGGGACCTCGTCAATCTTGGAATATTCCATGTCGCCGTAAGCTGTCAGAACCAATGTCCGCGGTATCGGGGTGGCGGTCATAACCAAAATGTCGGCGCGGTTGCCCTTGTTTGACAGACTTAACCGCTGGTGAACACCGAATCGGTGCTGTTCATCGACGATAACGCAGGCAAGGTCTTGGAATTTGACCTCTTCCTGAAACAGGGCATGGGTGCCGATGAGGATTTGGATTTTGCCGTTTTCCAAATCTTGCAAAATTTTGGTGCGAGGTTTTCCTTTAATGCGCCCGGTCAGCAGTTCGGCGCGGATGCCGATTTCTTCGCAAAGCGGCTTGATTGTTTCCAGATGTTGGGAGGCCAAAATTTCGGTCGGTGCCATAATGGCTGCCTGGGTTCCGGTTTCCACGGCGTTGAGCATGGTCAGCAGCGCTACAATCGTTTTTCCGGAACCAACGTCGCCCTGCAGCAGACGCAACATTCGGTAAGGCGAGGCCTGATCGGCATAAATTTCTTCCAAAACCCGTTTTTGGGCATTTGTCAGTTCAAACGGCAGCTTTTCCAAAATTTTTTTGCGCAGCATGCCGTTGCCCTTGATTGTTCGTCCGTGTTGTTTTTTGACCTTTTGTCGGACAATGGCCAAAGCCAGCTGGTTGGCAAGCAGTTCGTCATAAGCAAGCCGGGTGCGGGCGAGTGTGTCGGGTTCCAAATCCGGCAGTTTTTGCGGATTGTGGGCAAGTGTCAAAGCCTCGTTGAAACTCGGAAAATGCTGTTGTTTCAGATATTCGGGGTTTTGCCATTCCGGAAGCCGGGGAACGCGGAACAAAGCCTGGTTTATCCACTTTGAGAGCATTTTGTTGGTCAGGCCGGCCGTCAGCGGATAAACACTTTCAACCTTTAAGACCTGGTCAATATCTTCCGGTTTGACAATGTAATCGGGGTGGCTCATTTGCAGCGAATTGTTGAATCTTTCCAGCTTGCCGCTGATAACGCGTTCGCTGCCGACGGGGAGATTTTTTTTGATGCTGTCGGGATAAGCGCGGAAAAAATTGAGTATCAGCTGATCCGTGCCGTCATCGACTACCACGCGATAAGGCTGGGTTTTGCGTACCGGGGGAATATGTTGGACGATTTTGGCTCTGATGGTGCAGACAACGCCGAGCCTGGCCTGCATTAAAAGCGGGGAATAGCGGCGGTCGACAATACCAGACGGCAGGTGAAAAACCAGGTCAAGGATTCTTCTGCCGTCCAGCAGGCGTTCCACAAGTTTGGCGCCTTTTTCGCCAAGGCCGTTTATGGTTGTGATGTCGGCAAATAGCGGATACAGGATTTCCGGGCGCATTTTGATGCCTTAACTAAAAAAATGGGTTGATATAATGGCTGTATTGTATATAGTTTATGATAAATTGTAAACAAAGAATAATGTCATGCAGAAAGATATTGAGGCTTTAAAAGGAAAAACGGTTTCGGCCGTGGCAGAAGGGTATGACGCCCTTTTGCTTGCCGAACTTGTAAAATCATCAAAAAAAGACATTTTATATGTTCTCAGCGACGGTGTGGAGCTGGCCAAAGCAGCCGACGTGTTGGAGATAATTGCTCCAGAGGTAAAAGTTTTGCGTTTTCCTGCGTGGGATACCGTGCCTTATGACCGGGTTTCGCCGAATGTAAACATTGTGGCGCAGCGGATTGAAACTTTGGCGGAATTAGCGGTTAATCCGGCACCAAAAAAGCCGCGGATTGTGATTACCAGTGCCGGTGCGCTGATGCAGAAACTGCCGCCGGAAAAAATCTTTTTAAATTCACGCAAGGATGTGTCTGTCGGGAAGACGCTGGATTTTAACGCTTTTTTGCATTATGCCAATATTAACGGCTATAACCGGGTGGAACAGGTGATTGAGCCCGGGGAATATGCCGTGCGCGGCGATATTATCGACATTTTTCCGGTTGGGACGGACGAGCCGCTGCGCATCGATTTGTTCGGCGACGAGGTTGAGCGTATCCGTACTTTTGACGCAATGAGCCAGCGGACGACCGGCGAACTGAAATCTTACAGCTTTAAAGCCATGAGCGAAGTCGTGCTTGACGCCAATACGGTAAAATCTTTCCGCAGCAAGTACCGCGAGGCTTTTGGCGCGGCTTTTAAAGACGATGAAATTTATGAGGCGGTTTCCAACGGCAAAAAATATCTGGGTATGGAAAACTGGCTGCCGTTTTTTTATGACGAGCCTTTGCCAAGCCTGTTTGATTATATGCCGGCGGCTTATGTTATCAGCGGCAAGAATTTGGAAGATGCGCTGCATGCCAAAGCCGAAAGCATTGTCGATTATTATCAGGCGCGGCTGGAGGCGCTGAATATCAAATCATCGGCTGAGGAAGACGTTTACCGTCCCGTGCGGCCGGATTTGCTCTATCTGAAACCGGAAGAAATCAAAGATATTTTCAAACAGCGGGAAGGAATTGTGTTTAGCCCGCTGTATCTGCCGGAAGATGACAATGTTATCAATGCCGGAGTTTTGCCGGCGCGGGATTTTGCCCATAGCAAGAACATCAATGCCCGGCAGGTTTATGATGAATTGAAAGCTTATCTGGCAGAAAACAAAAAGCTCCGGCGGATTGTCTGTTGCTATTCCGAAGGGTCGCGCGAACGCGTGTTTTCTTTAATGAGCGAATACGGGTTGGAAGATCTGGTTTTTGCCGATGATTGGGATAGCGCCGTCAAAAAAGCCAAAAGCCATGTTGCGCTGATGGTGATGAATCTGGCGCACGGTTTTCGCGGCGACGGGTTTTGTCTGATTTCGGAGCAGGATATTCTCGGCGAGCGCCAGAACCGCCGGACGGCCAGAAAGGTTACAGCCAAAGATTTTATTGCCGACGTGTCGTCTTTGTCGGTCGGCGAGCTGGTGGTGCATATTGAACACGGTATCGGCAAATTTCTGGGGCTGGAAAATATTGTGGCCGGCGGAGCGCCGCATGACTGTCTGAAAATTCTTTATGCCAATGACGCCAAGCTTTTTGTGCCGGTTGAGAATATTGACGTGATTTCGCGCTACGGCATTGAAGACGACAATATCCAGCTGGATACCATTGGCGGATTGGCATGGCAGGCCAAAAAAGCCCGCGTTAAACAGCGTATTCGCGATATTGCCGAAAAGCTGATTAAAATTGCGGCGGAGCGGCATTTGAAAAAAGCGGAAAACTTTATTCCGCCGCAGGGAATGTATGATGAGTTCTGCGCCAGATTTCCGTATAATGAGACAGATGATCAACTGAATGCGATTTCTGACGTGCTGCAGGATTTGAACTGCGGAATTCCGATGGACAGGCTGGTGTGCGGCGATGTGGGATTCGGCAAAACCGAGGTGGCTTTGCGGGCGGCTTTTGCAGTGGCGGTTTCCGGCGCGCAGGTGGCTTTGATTGTGCCGACGACGCTTTTGGCCCGCCAGCATTATTATAATTTTAAAAAACGGATGGAAGGTTTTCCGATAAAAGTACGGATGCTGTCGCGGTTGGTGACGCCGAAAGAAGCTAAAGAAGTTAAAGAAGGGTTGAAAAACGGTTCAATCGAAATTGTTATCGGGACGCACGCTCTGCTGGCCAAGGATTTGGAATTTTGCAACCTCGGGCTGTTGATTATTGACGAAGAACAGCATTTCGGCGTGGCGCATAAAGAAAAGCTCAAGCAGATTAAATCCGATGTGCATGTTCTGACCCTGACGGCAACGCCGATCCCGCGGACGCTGCAGTTGTCATTGACCGGCGTCAAACAACTCAGCATTATTTCAACCCCGCCGGTTGACCGCTTGGCTGCCAGAACTTTTGTAATGCCGTTTGACAAGGTAATGATTAAAGAGGCAATTTATCGTGAGAAGTTTCGCGGCGGGCAGACCTTTTTTGTTTGTCCGAGGGTTTCGGATATTTTCGGTGTGGAGAAAGAGCTGCGCGAGCTGGGGCCGGATGTGAAAATTTTGGTCGCGCACGGACAGATGCCGGTCAAACAGCTGGAAAGCGTGATGACGGATTTTGCTGATGGCAAAGCGGATATGCTGCTTTCGACGACGATTATCGAATCGGGGATTGATATGCCGACGGTGAATACGATGATTGTCCACCGGGCAGATATGTTCGGGCTGGCACAGCTTTATCAGTTGAAAGGCCGGGTCGGACGGGCAAAACTGCGCGGCTATTGCTATTTTACCGTTCCCAAACAAAAGAAACTGAATCCGATTGCCGAACGGCGGCTGAATATTTTACAGGCGCTGGATACGCTGGGCGCGGGCTTTTCTCTGGCCAGCCATGATATGGATATCAGGGGTTCCGGAAATATTTTGGGCGAGGAGCAGTCCGGACATATCAAGGAAGTCGGTATTGCTTTGTACGAGCATATGCTGGAAGAGGAAATCCGCCGCCTGAAAGCCGGGAAGGAAGAAGAAAAGGCTCAGGGTATCAGCGATTGGGCGCCGCAGATTACCATCGGTATTCCGATTATGATTCCGGAAAACTATGTGCGCGATTTGGGCGTTCGGCTCGGGTTGTATAAGCGCATTGGAGAGATTAAAGACAAAAACGGCATTATTGATATGCGTGAGGAATTGACCGACCGTTTTGGCAAAATGCCCGATGAAGTGGATAATCTGCTTAAGACCGTGGAGATTAAGATTTTATGCCGGGAAGCGAATATTGAAAAAATTGATGCCGGTTCAAAAGGGTTTCTGATTACTTTCCGGAATAATGTTTTTGCCAAGCCTGAGGCTTTGATTGATTTTATCAACCGGCAGTTCGGCGCGGTAAAAATTCGTCCGGATCAGAAGCTTTTTGTGGAGAAAAATCTGGAAAGCTATGTAACCCGCGTTGAGACAATCAAGTCTTATGTTGGCAAGATTGCCTCATTGCTGGGGTAAACGGGGTGGTACGTTTATAATAAATTTGCCGGGGATGCGTTTTTAAATAAGTTTTTAAAGACTACCGCATGAGAAGTAAGGGCAACCAGTGTGAGCTGGTTGCGGATTATGTTTCAGTTGAGCAATGGATGTGCGCATCTTTTGGGCTGCTAAGCGAATATTAACTTTTGAATTTGTTCAATCTCTGCCAGAGAATCTGTTGGTATTTTGTATTAATAATAAAATCTACACGAAATATTGGCAGCGTTGGCATACATATCTGGGCCGATTGCTGGAGCGCAAGCATTAATACGTGGGGTGCCGCCGGAGGAAAGGCACTTTGCTTGCATATCATCGCAGGATACTCCTCCAAATCGTTGCATACAATAATTATAACAACTCATTCCATACTGTTCTTGGCAAATCTCGTCTTCAGGATGTGATGTACCATTGTATCCACAACCACTATACCCACAGCAATATCCGTCTGTCGGAACGGAGGGGGCTGGGGTTGGATCAGGAGTAGTGGTAGAACCGCTGTCATCGGTGGGATTCATACAGAAGAACTTCGTGGTGTCGAAGGGGCAGGCGATAGCGCCGTCGGGGCATTGGGCGGCAGTGTATTTATAGCCGAGGCTGGCGCAGTCCTGCGTCGGAATACAAGCGGCCCGGACATCGGCAGTTCCGGCCAACAAAGCCATCCCCGCCACGGTGATTAACATTTCTTTTTTCATAACTTTTCTCCTTTTTCCTTATATTCCGATATGGGTTATTCGCAACTGAAGTGGGCGGTGAAGTTGGAGCAAGCCTGAAAGACCGGGGTACCGCCGGAGGCTCGACAACTGGCGTGCATATCTGTACAATCAGGATAT
>CASGEB010000028.1 GCA_949300375.1 uncultured Pseudomonadota bacterium | reverse complement strand
AATTGAAGATTTGAAGCTGCCGAGAAACATTGAAAGTTTGGAAAGGATAAAACTGCCGAAAAAGCTTGATTTGAGTAGTTGTTATAATCTTGATCTTTCTGGAGCGGATTTATCTCAAATTGAAGATTTGAAGCTTCCTAAGGATATTAAGGGATTAAAAGGGGCTAAATTTCCGGAAACATTAAAACAGCTTGATTTGAGTAGTTGTTATAATCTTGATCTTTCCAGAACTGATTTATCTCAAATTGAAGATTTGAAGCTGCCGAGTGACATTAAAAGTTTGGAAGGGATAAAACTGCCGAAAAAGCTGGATATAAGCTATTGTCGTTCGTTAGAAGTGACTGAGGCTGATTTGGCTCGTTTTGATGAGCTCATGATTGGATGTTGTTCCAATATGGATTTGTCTGCTTTTAAGGGCGAACTAAAATTTTCTCAGAAATTTCTTGAACTTGAGAATGTAAAATTGCCACAATCTATGCATTCTTTGGATTTGACGGGAAAACAGACTACTGTTCAAAATACAGATTTGGGGAGTATTCAAAAACTTAAATTACCGGAGTATCTTCTCAAAGGAAATATGGAACAGGCTGGAGAAGAACTGATGGCTTTATGTGGCGGAGATGACAGTAAATTTGAAGAAGTGTCTTTCGCGCTGATTTCACCAGATTGCAAACTGAAAAATTTGAAAGAGCTGGATGTCAGTTTGTGTAAAAATGCGGATTTGCGGGATTGGAACCTGGACAAGATAGAAGAGTTGAAACTTCCGAAAAACTTTGATGTTTCCAAACTTCCGGAAGGAATTATGGAAAGAAATCCCGCGGTAGCTCGTGCGGTTAAAATATCGCAGGGAGAGATTACGGAAACGCTGGAACAAACGGTTGTCAAAGAAAAAGTTTCGGTAGAGCAGGAAGTTAGGGCCGGAACGACGCCGCCGCCGATAGAAAAGCAGTTTCAACAAGAGATTAAAACAGAAAAAACGCCTATTAAAATGGAGAATCCGGCGGCGGAAAAGATACAGCAGCTGCGCGGAGTGGAGAATTCCGGAGCGCAGGCGGTTGCCGAGGCCGGAGAAAAGGTTACGGAGAAGATGGCCGTCCGGGCAGGAGCAGAGGCGGTTAAGTCTTCCGGGGGGATAGTTTCCGCGATAGCCAAAGCCGACAATGCGGTTAATCAGGCCATAGACAAGACAATAGACAAAGGCAGCGAGCTTTTGAATAACAATGCCGTCGGCCGGGCATATGAAAAGGCGGCGGAGAAAGTAGCCGATACCAAGGTTGTGAAAGCGGTTGAGAAAACAACGGCCAAGGTTGCGGAAAAAGCGGCGAATACAACGGTCGGCAAAGCAGTTGTGAAAGCGGCGGCCAAGACGGCGGGCAGCGCGGTCGGCAAATCGGTTATTAAAAAAATTCCGCTGGTTAGTGCGGCGGCGGGATGTTATTTTGCCTGGGACAGAATAAAGGACGGAGATTGGAAAGGCGCGTGCGGAGAGGTTGCCTCGGGCGTGGCAGGATGTTTTCCTGGATTGGGCACGGCGGCAAGTGCAGCCATAGACGTGGGCTTGGCAGCCAAAGACATAAAATCGGCGGTTGACGAAAGCAAAGGAACAGCAGAGGCCGAGCAGCCGAAAGAGATAGAGGCAGCGGGCGCTCCGTCCGGCAGCAAGACGGAAGAAGACAAGAAAAAAGCAAAAGAAATCATCCTGCAGAAACGCGGACAGCTTTTGCCGGAAGCACGGGCGCAAGTTCAGCAAACGCAACAAGTTCATCAAACGCAGCAAAACAACAATTATCAGCTCCAGCAAAAAGCCGCCCAGCAGAGCCGGGGCTGAGAAGGGCTGTTTTTTTCTTTTCATTGATTTTTTCCGGATGGTTATTATATCTCCGAATCGGCGGAATCTGTGCATAATTTTCCGAATCAAAAATTTTGCTTGTAGAATCGTTTGAAATGTTCTAAATTCAACGCAGTTTTTAACTTTAACGGGTTGTATTTCTGATACAACTATATTTTAACTTTTAAGCTTAAGGAGCTAAATCGACCATGAGTAAATGGGTATATACATTTGGTGACGGCAAAGCCGAAGGCGATGCCAGCATGCGTAACCTCCTTGGCGGTAAAGGTGCCAACCTTGCAGAGATGAATAAGGTCGGCTTGCCTGTACCTCCCGGATTTACCGTAACAACAGAAGTTTGTACATATTATTACAACAATAACAAAACTTATCCGGCTGATTTGAAAGATCAGGTTCGTGAGGCTGTTGCCGGTGTTGAAAAAGTTATGGGCAAAAAATTTGCCGATGCCAACAATCCGTTGCTCTTCTCCGTTCGTTCCGGCGCCCGCGTTTCCATGCCGGGTATGATGGACACCGTTTTGAACCTCGGTTTGAACGATGAAACGGTTAAAGCTCTGGCTAAAGCTTCCGGTTCCGAGAGATTTGCTTACGACTCTTATCGTCGTTTCCTGCAGATGTTCTCCGACGTTGTTTTGGGAGCCGATCTCGATTTGTATGAAGAAGCTTTGGAAAATATGAAGAAATCCAAAGGTTATAAATCTGATACCGATCTGACGGCTGAAGATTTGAAAGAACTGGTTAACCAATACAAAGCCATCGGCCAGAAGATTGGCAAAGTTGTTCCGCAGGATCCATGGGATCAGTTGTGGGCAGGTATCGGCGCCGTATTCGGTTCCTGGATGGTTGACCGCGCCATTACTTATCGTAAACTGAACAATATTCCGGGCGACTGGGGTACAGCCGTTAACGTTCAGACCATGGTGTTTGGTAATGCCGGCGATGACTGCGCTACCGGCGTTTGCTTCTCCCGCGATCCGGCTACCGGTGAAAATGTTTACTACGGCGAATATCTGGTTAATGCCCAAGGCGAAGACGTTGTTGCCGGTATTCGTACACCGCAACCGATGGGCTCCAAAGGCGACGGTACTTCTCTGGAAGAAAAATGGCCGCACCTGTACAAAGAGCTGGTTGATGTTCGCAATAAGCTTGAACAACATTATAAAGATATGCAGGATATGGAATTTACCATTGAACACGGCAAACTCTGGATGCTGCAATGCCGCAACGGTAAACGTACCGCTCAGGCTGCCGTTCGTATGGCTGTAGAAATGGTTGAAGAAGGCCTGCTCAACAAAGAAGAAGCTATTATGCGCGTCGGTGCTGATCAGCTTGACCAGCTGTTGCACCCGATGTTGGATCCGAAAGCCAAGAAAAACGTTATCGCTACAGGTCTTCCGGCTTCTCCGGGCGCTGCCGTCGGTCGTGCCGTATTTAATGCCGAAGATGCCGAAGCCTGGGCTGCCAAAGGCGAGAAAGTTATTCTTATCCGTAACGAAACTTCTCCGGAAGATATCGGCGGTATGCATGCTTCCCAAGGCGTTATTACTGCCCGCGGCGGTATGACTTCTCACGCGGCCGTTGTTGCCCGCGGTATGGGTACGCCGTGCGTTTCCGGTTCTCATGAGATCCACATTGATTATGCCAAAAAGACAATGACGACCGATAAAGGCGTTGTTATCAAAGAAGGCGACTGGGTATCTCTGGACGGTGGTAAAGGCCAGATTATCGAAGGCCAGGTTCCGACTGTTAAAGCTGATACCAATACCGGTAATTTCGGTAAGCTGATGAGCTGGGTTGATGAAATCCGCACAATGGAAGTCCGTGCTAACGCCGAAACGCCGAAAGACGCTCAGACTGCCCGCGACTTTGGCGCTCAGGGTATTGGTCTGGCCCGTACCGAACATATGTTCTTTGACGCTGACCGTATTCCTGACATGCGTGCCATGATTTTGGCCGAGAACGAAGAAGGCCGCCGTGCCGCTTTGGCTCGTTTGCTGCCGTATCAGAAACAGGACTTCAAAGACCTGTTCAAGATTATGGAAGGAATGCCGGTTGTTATCCGTTTGTTGGATCCGCCTTTGCACGAGTTCTTGCCGCATACCGATGCCGAAATGCAGGAATTGGCTGATAAAATGGGTATGACTTTGGAAAAAGTTAAACAACGCGCCAATGCTTTGCACGAAGCCAACCCGATGTTGGGACACCGCGGCTGCCGTCTGCCGATTACCTATCCGGAAATCTGTGAGATGCAGACCCGCGCTATTTTGGAAGCTGCTATGGAATGTGAAGAGGCCGGCATTAAAGTTCTGCCGGAAATTGAAGTTCCGTTGACAGGCTCCAAGAAAGAGCTTGATATCGTTAAAGCGATTATTGACAGCACTGCCGAGAAGATCTTTGCCGAAAAAGGCAAGAAGATTAAATATGAAGTCGGTTCTATGATTGAGTTGCCGCGTGCAGCCCTGAAAGCTGACGAACTGGCTCAGTCTGCCGAATTCTTCGGTTTCGGTACCAACGACCTGACTCAGACGACTTTGGGTATGAGCCGTGATGATACCGGCGCTATTTTGGATGAATACCGCGCCCGCGGCGTTTATGTTGCAGATCCGTTTGCTTCTATTGACGTTGAAGGCGTTGGCGTTCTGGTTAAGATGGCTTGTGAAAAAGCCCGCAGTTCTAATCCGCACATCTGGCTGGGTGTTTGCGGCGAACACGGCGGTGATCCGGCATCTATCGATTTCTTCCAGACTTGCGGCATGAACTATGTTTCCTGCTCTCCGTACCGTGTACCGGTAGCTCGTCTGGCTGCAGCTCAGGCTGCCGTTCGTCATAAAGGCGAAAAGATTGAGAAGACCTGCCGCAAATGCGCTTAATTGAGTTCGTTTGAAGCAAAATAGAAAAAACGTCCGGATGAAGTCCGGGCGTTTTTTTTGCGGGCAAAGAAAAACCTCCGTTTAGCGGAGGTTTTTTTAGGTATTCTGACCTGAAACTCTAAATACTGATGTCGACAATTTGTCCTTTGGCGCCACTTGCCGCAATGGCGGTTTGAAGTTGGGTATTTTTTTCAGTTTCAGCAATTTTCTCCTGAACCTGAAGCGCGGTTTTCATATCACTTAGTTGAGACGAGTTTATTATTGGCGGATAAGAACCGTAATTGGATGAAATGTTCATGCTCATATGTTTAGTCCTTTACTGTCCAAACCAAAATTTATTATAGCATAAATTTGCCGTTTGGTCAAGTCTGCGGCAGAGCAGAAAAAAACGCCGGATTTTTCGGCGTTTTGAAGGGTAGGATGATTGTTTTGTTATTTATTTTAGAAGCGGGATATAGACAATTTTATTTTTTAGACTTTTAAACAGGGATAAAAAAAACTATATCCGCTTGCAGAATATTAACGAATCAACGGTTTATATTTAATCCGGTGCGGATTGACGGCATCTTCACCGAGGCGGCGTTTTTTGTCTTTTTCATATTCTTCAAAGTTGCCTTCAAACCAAACAACGCGGCTGTCGCCTTCGTAAGCCAGAATATGAGTGGCCAGTCGGTCTAAAAACCAGCGGTCGTGCGATGTTACCAATACGCAGCCGGGGTATTCCATGATGCCTTCTTCCAGAGCGCGCAATGTGTCAACGTCCAAGTCGTTCGTCGGTTCGTCGAGCAAGATGACATTGGCGCCTTTTTTGAGCATTTTAGCAAGATGGACGCGGTTTCTTTCCCCGCCGGAAAGCTGTCCGACTTTCTTTTGCTGGTCGGCGCCTTTAAAGTTGAATTGCCCGACATAGGCACGGGACGGCATTTCTTTTTTGCCGAGCTGAATCATATCCAGCCCATCGGAGATTTCTTCCCAGACGGTTTTGTTCGGGTCGAGTTCATCCCGCGACTGGTCAACGTAACCGAGATCAACGGTTTCTCCAATGCGAATCGTTCCAGCATCGGGTTGTTCCTGTCCGGTTATCATACGGAAAAGGGTTGTTTTGCCGGCGCCGTTCGGGCCGATAATACCGACGATTGCTCCTTTCGGAATCTTGAAAGACAGATTGTCTATCAAGAGCTTGTCGCCGTAGCCTTTGGAGATTTCGTTAGCCTCAATTACCAAATCGCCAAGCCGGTCGGTCATCGGAATATTGATGCTGGCAAAAGAGATTTTGTCTTTGCCGGCCTGAGCCAGAAGTTCTTCGTAAGCGTTAATACGCGCTTTGGATTTTGCCTGACGCGCTTTAGGGTTCTTCTGAATCCATTCCAGTTCGTTAGCCAATGTTTTCTGGCGGGCGGTTTCTTCACGGGATTCCTGTTCAAGGCGTTTTTGTTTTTGCTCCAGCCAGGAAGAATAGTTGCCCTCGTACGGAATGCCCTGTCCGCGGTCAAGTTCCAGTATCCAGCCGGTAACATTGTCAAGAAAGTAACGGTCGTGCGTTACCATAACAACGGTTCCGTTATAGTTTTGCAAATGTTTTTCCAACCAGGCAACGGACTCGGCGTCCAAGTGGTTGGTCGGCTCGTCCAAAAGCAGCATATCCGGTTTTTGCAGCAACAGGCGGCAGAGGGCGACGCGGCGTTTTTCTCCGCCGGAGAGTTTGGTTACGTCGGCATCGGCCGGCGGGCAGCGCAGGGCGTCCATGGCGATTTCTATCGTGCGTTCAAAATCCCAACCGCCGCAGGCGTCGATTTTTTCCTGCAGAGCAGCCTGTTCTTCAATCAGCGTATTCATTTCTTCATCGCTCATCGGCTCGGCGAATTTGGCAGAAACTTCTTCAAAGCGTTTTAACAAATCGCGGGTTTCTCCCAAACCGTCCATAATATTTTCTATAACGTTTTTAGACGGATCAAGTTTGGGTTCCTGTTCAAGATAGCCGACGCGGACGCCTTCGGCAGCCCAGGCCTCTCCGTTGAAATCCTTGTCGACTCCGGCCATAATCTTTAACAAAGTTGATTTTCCGGCGCCGTTAACGCCCAGTACGCCGATTTTGGCACCGGGCAGAAAAGACAGCGTAATGCCTTTGAAAAGCTCTTTGCCGCCGGGGAAAACTTTTGTCAGGTTCTGCATGACAAAAATATACTGGTATGAAGCCATATTTTTTCTCCATTATCAGGGTTAAATGTTTGTTGCGCCAAGTATAGCGAAAAGTTTTGATTTTGCAAGAAAGTTATTTGTTACCGCCGGCTGATGTGTTTGACGCTTGACGGGCTGCGGGCAGCGGAAGATGCTGCCGGAACTGAAGCCGTTTTGCCGGCCGCGGCGTTTTCATACCGGGGGAGCGGTTCCGGTTTTAACGACGTTATCTGCAGCGGGGTTTGTCCCGGGGAAAGAGCCGCTTTTTTCCGGTTGTTGTATATGTTCTGAGCAGAGCGGATTTCCGGCGCGGAAGAATCGTAAATCAGCGAGGCATCATAAGGGCGGACGGGTTTGATGATTTTTCCGTCCGGCATTTTTAATGAACCGTCGGCGTAAAGCGTAATGTTAAAAATATCCTGATTGTCAAAACGGCGGACAATCAGCGGACATTCGTAAAAACCGTCCATTTGCTTGGACATATATGCGTTGGCCTTGGCCTGATTGTAGGCATACATCGCTTCATTCATTGTTTCCAAATCCGGCGCTTTTGTCAGCATAATCGCCCGAGCCAGCATTTCAAAAGTTGTATAGCGGGAAGAACCGCAGGCCATGCCCTGGCCGCTGACGGCGCCCAAAGCCTTGACTTCTTCCATATAGGGCATTTGGGCAGAAACCGCGGAGGCGAATGAGGCAAAAACAGAACAAAGCAACAAAAATTTTTTCATTTTTCTTTTCCTGATTGCAGATTTATGCCGATTATAGTGAAAATATTTGCTTTTGCAAAATCTTTTTTCAGAAATCGCATAAATTTTGGTTGACAAAGCAGAAGTTTTGGCATAAGTTGCGGGCAAACATTTCGTGTAAGGAAAGAAAAATGAAAATTTACAGCTCATTGAAATCGAAAAAAGTACGCGATAAGGACTGCAAAATTGTTCGCCGCAAAGGCCGCGTATACGTTATTAACAAAAAGAACCCGAAGCTCAAGGCTCGTCAGGGTTAATTGCTTGTTGAACGAACAGACAGATTTTTAAAAAAGGCGCCGTTGTTAAGCGCCTTTTTTTTGCCGGGAATGTTTTTTCGAATCTTAGAAGGTCTTGCTGCCGCGCAGATGTTTTCAAAACATCTTTGAACCAGATATAAAACTAAAAGACAGCAAAAATTTATCCCCTTTAAAAGTGCTTGTTTTTTTTATATTTTCTGCGGGTCGTACGGCAAGTTATGCCCCGTTCGGGCGGAAAGCAAAAAATAATACTTGCCAAATTAGGATTTTCTGTGCTAACAAATCATCACAGGCCGCTTAACGGTTTGATTAATTTGTTTTAATATTTTTTTGAGGTTTATCATATGACTGATACAGCTAATCGCGTTAAGAAAATCGTTGCAGAACACCTTGGTGTTGAAGAAGCAAAAGTTACCGACAATGCAAGCTTCATTGACGATTTGGGCGCAGACAGTTTGGATACGGTAGAATTGGTTATGGCTTTTGAAGAAGAATTCGGTTGCGAAATTCCTGACGAAGCTGCTGAAAAAATTCTTACCGTTAAAGATGCTATCGACTATCTTTCTAAGAATGCCTAGTCTGTTTAGACTTGAAGAATTGATGAAACTCGCTTGACTTATAGCGAGTTTTTTCATATAAAATAGTCGAGTCTTTTGACAGTTGATAATTTTTTTATGAGGTTAATATATGAAAAGAGTTGTTGTTACCGGGCTTGGTATCGTTTCTCCGTTGGGAAGAGGCGTTGAGCATAACTGGAAAAGCCTTCTGGCCGGTAAATCCGGAATCAAAAAAATTGATAATATCGATTTGAAAGATATTCCGGTGCAGATTGCCGGACAAGTTCCCTGGGGAGATGGCGAGAATGAATTTAATCCCGATACGGTAATGCCTCCCAAAGATCAAAAGAAAGTTGACAAGTTTATTTTATATGGTCTGGCCGCCGGAGCCGATGCTTTGGAAGATGCCGGATGGAATGCCGAAACAGCCAGCGAGGAGGAAAAATGCCGCGCAGGCGTTATGATGGGATCCGGTATCGGAGGTTTACAGGTTATTTATGATAATTCCATTTCTTTTCATGAAAACGGCATTAAAAAAATCTCTCCTTTCTTTATCCCTTCCTGTCTGATTAACCTTGTATCAGGAAACCTTTCCATAAAATACGGTCTTAAGGGGCCAAACCATGCCTGTGTTACGGCTTGTTCGACCGGAACGCATGCCATTGGCGACGCCGCCCGGATTATTGCAATGGGCGACGCCGACATGATGTTGGCCGGCGGCGCCGAATCGGCTGTTAACGTTCTCGGGCTTTCCGGTTTTGCCAGAATGAAGGCCGTTACATCCGATTTTAATGATGCTCCTGAAAAAGCCTCCCGCCCATGGGATAAAAACCGCAGCGGTTTTGTGATGGGCGAAGGATCCGGCGCTTTGGTTTTGGAAGAATATGAGCATGCCAAAAAACGCGGCGCCAAGATTTATGCCGAGATTGTCGGCTACGGGATGAGCGGTGATGCTTATCATATTACGGCACCTTCCGGCGACGGGGCATACCGCGCGATGAAGATGGCCGTTGATCATGCCAAAGAACATGGCGTTGAACTGAAAGACATTAATTATATTAATGCCCACGGAACTTCAACCCCGGCGGGAGACGTGGGCGAGGCGCTGGCCGTTAAACGTTTGTTTGGCGACGAGCTTATCGGCAAAGTTTCAATGTCTTCAACCAAATCAGCCGTCGGGCATCTTCTGGGCGCTGCCGGCGCTGTTGAGGCAGTGTACAGCATTATGGCCATTAAGGAGCAGACCTGTCCGCCGACGCTGAATTTGGAAAATCCGGCCGATGAGCTGGAAGGTTTTGACTTGGTTCCGCTGAAAGCCAAAAAGCGCGAAATCCGAGCAGCTATGTCCAATTCCTTTGGTTTTGGCGGAACAAATTCTTCTTTGATTTTCAAGAAATTTGAAGCCTAATGAAAAAAGTTTTTCTGGCAGCTGTATTATTTGTTGTGATTGCTGTTTTGCAAATCAGAAAGTGGGCGGTTGAAAGCGGCCCGCTTTCTGATTCTGTTACGGTTGTTGTTCCGCGCGGAGCCAATTCGGGAAGCGTAGCACGGGTGCTGGATGAATCCGGGGTGATTGATAAACCCTGGTTGTTCCGGGTAATCGGGCGGCTGAACGGTTTGGATAAAAAAATCCGGGCCGGCGAATATGAATTTGAGCCGGGGGTATCTTTGACCGGGGCTTTGCGAAAGGTTACGTCAGGAAAAGTCTATTATCGTAAAATTACTTTTGCGGAGGGAATGACGACAGCGCAGTTTTTGGCATTGGTCGATGAAAATCCCGTGTTGGCGGGAGAACTCAGTGAACCTGCAAAAGAGGGAGAGTTGTTGCCGGAAACTTACAGTTTTACATACGGAGACAGCAAGAATTCGATTGTTGTCAGAGCCAAGCAGGCAATGGCCGAGGTTTTATCGGAGCAATGGGAGAACCGTGCCGCCGATTTGCCTCTTAAATCGCCCCAGGAGCTGTTGATATTGGCTTCGGTGGTTGAGAAGGAAACAGGGATTGCGCATGAACGTCCGCAGGTGGCATCGGTTTTTGTAAACCGTCTTAAGAAAGGGATGAAACTGCAAACGGATCCGACGGTTATTTATGCCCTGACAGAAGGAAAGCAAGAACTCGGGCGTCCGCTGCTGCGAAAAGATTTGAAGATTGACAGCCCGTATAATACATATAAATATTATGGTTTGCCTCCGGCGCCAATTTGTAATCCGGGAACAGAGGCGATTAAAGCCGCAGCCCAACCGGCAGATACGGATTTTTTGTATTTTGTGGCAAATGGCGACGGCGGGCATAATTTTGCCATTTCTTTGAGCGAGCATAATCGGAATGTGAAAACATGGCGAAAGAAAAATAAATAATTTTCTTGTTGAGACATAGTCTTAAAAGTTTCTGATGAATTTGGCTTGTATGAGTATTTTCGTGATTCTTATCACGTTTTTTGTTTTTTTTGACGAAAATACTTGAGAAATATATAAATACGTTATATACTCCCAACCTCAAAAGAATTATGAAGTCTTTATTATTGTTTTACATAAATTTATTTAAGATTATGGATAGCGAAGAAATTAAAAACAGATTGTTAAAAATTGTGATAAAACGTGTCGGCAAACTATATAAACGGGACGTTAATGTATCTGATAACCGAAAACTTGTTGAAAAAGTAACATTAGAAAGCCGTTTGCGCGACGATTTGGGGATGGATTCTCTTGATCGGATAGAATTGGCTATGGATATTGAAATGGCTTTTTCTCTGCCGAAGCTGGATGATGCGAAAATTGAAAAATGGGTGCAGGTTTCGGATTCTTACCGGACGATATGTGATATTTTGAAAGTTGCATAATTAAAAATTTATTGGGTTTATGGCGGATACTGTTTTATGGACGATTTTGATGCTTTTGACTGCGTCCGGTTTGTTTTTTAACCGGAAAGCCGGGGAATTCAGAAGAATTTGCACCCGGCGAAGGCGGGCATATCTTTTGCCGAAAATTAAAAGATTGGAAATGCTTTGCGGCGCGGCAATGTACAGTTTTCTGGCGTTGTCTCTGTGGAGTTTTTTTAATGGAAAGTCAGCCGGAAATATTGTTGTTTTGGCTTTATTTGCCGGGTTGGCGTTGTTTGAAACGATTGTTGCTTTCAGACACCGCAGGTTGTTTTTTATGTGCTTGTGGGGTGTTTCTTTTCTTGCCGTTTGGGTCTGCCATTTGTATCAGAATATATGGTTGAAGACTATTGCAACGGTTTTGATAGTAATTTGCTGCTGGATGGAAATCCGGAAATTTTATAAACATTAATCTTGTTTTAAATATGGAAAAAAGTGAAAAATTGAGAAAGCTGGAAAATAAGTATCTGGCTTGTTATGCACCGCTTTATAAAGCGGGGGAGATTTTTGACGGAACTGTGTATGCCGTGGATGAACAACACGGAGAACTGCTGATCGATTTAATACGCGGCGGCAGTTGCCGGGTCGATATGACCTATTACCGGACCATTTGGAAAAAAGGAGATGTTGTTGAGGTTGTGTATATGCCTCAGACAGCGACCCGCTGGGAACCGGACAAAAGTTTTTCTTTGAGTTTTCGATATTTAAAATCCCGATTTCCTGATGAAAAATTCGGCGACGAACGCTATGGAAAAATTTTGGTTTGCGGTACAAATGCCATTTTAGTTATGCTGGACGGCAATGAAGATACGGTCGGGCGTTATTTGCCGCCGTATGGGGCTATTCCCAAGTATCTTCAGAATTTGAAAGTCGGAGACAATGTGATATGCAGCTGCACGCAAAACGGCGGTATCATAAGCATTAATGAGATATTTGTTTGCTGATTGTTAATTCTTAAATTGTTTTTTTATGTTTAAAAAATTGAGAAAGCTTGCCAGAAAATATGGGCTTCTGGCTAAGCCGATGAGAATCTTGGAACCTCCGAGATTGGTTACAAAAATCGATGCGGCAGATAAGTCTAAAATTTCTACCGAAGAAGGATTTAGAAAATCTCAAGATGCGCCGCGGCGCGGTGTGAGAGGAAAGTGATTGAAAAAAAGTGCGTCGGAAGAAATTCCGGCGTGCTTTTTTTATGCTTCGCCCATTGTTTCCATTAACATCGGATAGAGGGCGCGTTTGGGATCCATACCTTTGGTCAGGACAACCTTGAATACCGGGTATAAGCGCTCACATTCTTTAACGGCAATGTCGATAATCTGCTGGATTTTGCCTTCGAGATTTTCTTCCGCATTGTCCAAGATGACGGAATGTTTAAAAACAGGCATATTTTGCTCCGCCCAATAAGAAAAATGTCCGACCCAGAGTTCTTCATTTGCCAGAGCCAGAAGCTCAAAGATTTTGCTGCGGTCTTCGATTGCGCTCTCAATGTCCATCAGGCAGGACAGGTGCAGGCAGCGCATATTGGCTTCCCACGCAAAAAAGAGGAGCATATTGTTCCATTTTCCCTGAACCTCAATGACTACTTCGTTGAGGCCGCGCCGGTCGAGTTCAAAAGACCTTGCCGAAAAAATATGTTCGACCACGTCGATAGGATTGTATGATAAAGGCAGATTCTTCGCCAGCTGCATGTATAAGTTCTCCGAAATTTTTTAATAAAACCATATTGCCTTTGCGAGTCGTTTCTTACAATATTGATGGCGAAGTTTTCCACTTTCATCGAGTCGGGTAAAAAGTTTTTAATTGGTTTTGAGTTAAAAATCAAAAAGTTAACCGAAAACAAAAAATTTAATTTTTTTTAGTGTGGATATTTTATTTTATTTTAATATAGTATTAACGAATTTATTTTTGAGAAGGACGTTTTTGATGACAGGTTTGGAATATCCCGCAATTTCTCCGGTTATTTTTTCTATCGGGCCGTTGGCCGTCCGTTGGTATTCGATGGCTTATCTGGCCGGGATATTGATTGCCTGGCTGCTGGCCAACCGTAATATTAAGAAGTATGATCTCGGCCTGACCAAGGGCAATATTGAGGATTTGGTTTTTTATATCACACTCGGAATAATTCTCGGCGGCCGGCTGGGATATGTGTTGTTTTACGGAACAGCGTCCTTTTGGCATCATCCTCTGCAGATATTTGAGATATGGAAGGGCGGAATGTCTTTTCATGGCGGGGTGCTGGGCGTTGCCGTTGCGTCTTATCTGTTTGTCCGAAAAGTAAAGTATCCGTTTTTAGGCATAACCGATTTGGTTGTGCTTTATGCTCCAATCGGCATTTTTTTAGGACGCCTGGCCAATTTTGTGAATGATGAATTGTGGGGCAGGGTAACCGATGTGCCGTGGGCAGTGCGCTTTCCGAACGGCGGTGGGCTGCCGCGTCATCCGTCGCAGCTTTATGAGGCCTTTTTTGAAGGCATTGTCATGTTTATTGTTTTGAACTGGCTTTGGCAGTATAAGCCCGTGCGTGAGCATAAAGGAACGGTTTCGGCAATGTTTGTTTTGCTTTACGGGTGTTTTAGGGTTTTACTGGAGCAGTACCGCGAGCCTGATGCGCATATGGGATTTTTCTTTTTTCATCTGACTATGGGGCAGATTTTGTCTTTTCCGCTGATTGTGCTGGGAATCGTTGTTTTGTGGCTTGTCTGGAAACGGCCGGCTAAAGCTTAGAGGTAACGTTTTGGCTGAATTTTACGGTTTCCTGCAGAGCTTTATAGGTTCGCGCAAGGGTTTCCATGGCGGTGGCATCGCTGCGTTTCTTTTCGGTAACGCTGGCTGTCAGCGTTAATTTTACCGGCTTTCTGAAGTTTGAAAGCATAAATGACGCCGAGGCAATGGAACGGCGGATTTGTTCCATTTTGTTATAAGCGGCGTTTTTATCTTCGTTTTTGAAAATGATGACCAGTTCGTCTTCACCATAGCGGTAAATTACGGCCTCTGTTTCACAGCCGTTTATGCGCATGGCAATCATCTTCATCAGCTTGTTCAGGCCGCGGCGGCGGAAAGCGTTTTTAAGGGATATGAAATTGTCTATCTTGGCAACGGCCAGACTGTATTTCAGCGGAAAATTTTTGTATTGCAGCATAAAAGCGTTGCGGCTGGAAAAACCGGTCAGCTCGTCTTTGTAGGTATCGGTATAAATATATAAAATAGTGGCAATTAAAATCGTAATGCCGGAGAGACTGTAAAACAATGTCAGAGCGGTTGCGCTGTCGGCGTAATAAAAACCGAGAAAAATATCGGCCGTGGCAAAAAACAAAGCGTAGTCATAAATCTTTCCGGTATTAACGGCTTTCCAGAAAAAAGAAATTAAGGCTCCGAAAAAGGCCAGATAACTGAGAAAACACAAATGGCCGTTTTCGGCAAACGGGCTGTAATTCAGGGCAATGTTGTATTTGTGCAGATATTCTCCGACGGAAAATTGGGCAAAAACCAGCAGCAAAAGATAGATGTTTTTTTTCTTAAGCAGTTGTTTTTGCGGCCAGAAGTAAAAGATAATCAGGTTGAGCGGAATAAAAATGCTTAAGTTGATAAAGTCGGCGCTTTCACGGAATGCGGCAGGAGAAGCTATTTTGATATAGTTGATTAATACATAACTAATGGCGCCGGTTAAAATGAAGAAGACGGCAACACCTTTGCGGAAATAAAGCAGAATCAAAAAACTGAGGCAGGACGAGGCATAAAAAAGATGATGCAGCGTCAGTTGGGAGGGATGAGGTATTTCTTCTGCGGCAAAAAAATAAACCAAACCGCCGCCAAACAGCAAAGCCGGAATCAGCATATTGCGAATCAGCGGAATAATCTTATCCAGTAATAAAGCAAATTTTTGCACGTTTGACTCCCTTTTGTTTGGAAAAGAAGTATAACGGCGGAAAGTTTAAATTTTATTTACGCATTTCAAAATAGAACTGTCGCCATAAGAATAAAAACGGTATTTTTCTGCCATTGCATGGGCATATCCTTCTTTCATCCGGTCAATTCCGGCCACGGCGCAAACCAGCATAAACAAGGTTGATTTGGGGAGGTGGAAATTGGTTATCAGGTAATCAATCATTTTGAATTTGTAGCCCGGCGTGATAAAAATGTCGGTATCTCCGGCAAAGGGGTGAAGAATGCCTTTGTCATCTGCGGCGCTTTCGAGCAGACGGAGCGAGGTTGTGCCGACGGCAATGATGTTTTTCCCGGAGGCTTTGGCTGTGTTTATGGTGTCGGCAGCTTCCGGTGTGATGATACCGTATTCGGCGTGCATTTTATGGTCTTTGGTGTCGTCTGTTTTGACCGGCAAAAATGTTCCGGCGCCGACATGGAGCGTGAGAAAAACTTTTTTGACTCCTTTGTCATCCAAGGCTTTTAATGTTCGGTCGGTAAAGTGCAGGCCGGCGGTCGGGGCGGCGACGGCGCCTTCGTGTCTGGCATAGACGGTCTGGTAATTTTCTTTGTCGTTGTATTTGTCCCAAATGCCGTCGGCGGCCGGTTTTTCTCTTTTGATATACGGCGGCAGCGGCATAGAGCCGTATTTTTCCAACAAATGTCCAAGCTGCGCCGGATCACAGTCGAATTTTAGCAAAGTTCCGTCTTCTCCCTGCTTTTCGATAACTTCGGCTGTGAAACCGGAGTTTTCGGCGCTGATTTCCGAAGTGTAGAAACGGACGATGTCGCCGGGTTTTAAGCGTTTGGAATTTTTGATAAAACTCCACCAGTTGATACCGTCAACCGGGCGGTAAAGCGTGACTTCGACCAAAGCCTCGCCATGTTTGCCGTAGAGCCGCGCCGGAATAACCTTGGTGTCGTTAAAAACCAAGACATCGCCTTCGTGCAGCAGTTGCGGCAGGTCATAAAAATGGCGGTCGGTAATCTTGCCTTCTTCCGACAAATCAAGCAGGCGGGAAGCATCACGCGGGGAAACAGGCTCTTTGGCAATCAGGTTGCGGTCGAGCTCAAAATCAAAAATATCCACTTTCATCTATCTAATCCTTTATTTTTTGCTTGTTATAATATATAAATGCCGTATTAGCAACAACCTTTTACGGAGATTTTTTTAAGATGAGCAGAATTGTTACGATGATTCCGGTCAGAATGGCCTCAACCCGCCTGCCGAACAAACCTTTGTGCGATATTAACGGCAAGACGCTGATTAACCGCGTTTATGAAAATGTGTGCAAAGCAATTAAAGGCGATGTTTATGTGGCGGCTGGTGATCAGGTGATTTTGGATGAGTGCGCGAAGTTTGGCGCCAAGGCTATTTTGACCGATCCGAGCCTGCCTTCCGGAACCGATCGGATTGCCGCGGCTTTGAAGACGATTGATCCGGACGGCAGCAAATATGACATCGTGGTTAATTTTCAGGGCGATGCTCTGAATGTGGATCCGGATATTAACAATCAGCTGATTGAGATGATTGAGCGGACGGACTGTGATATTGCTACTTGCGGAATGGTGTTTGAATCTGCCGAGGAAGCGGCTAAACCGGCTAATGTAAAAATTGTTATGGGGCTGCGCGACGGGGAGACCGAAGGCAGATGTTTGTATTTTACCCGGGCGGTTGCGCCTTTTACCCGTAATCCGGAAAAATGCAAAAATCAGGATTTGTATCATCATATCGGTATTTATGTTTACAAGGCTTCTTCACTGGCCAAAATGGTGGATTTGCCGGTTGGCGTTTTGGAGGCGCGCGAATCTTTGGAACAATTGCGGGCGCTTGAAAATGGTATGACCATTCGGGCGAAAGTTATTAATAACCTGAAGCTGATTCAAGAAGCGCCTGCGGATATAGATACTGAAGAGGATTTGGCGGAAGCCCGCCGCTACATCAGGTAAAAACGCGCTCTGTGGTCACCTAATACAGAAAAAAGAATTTTAGCTAAGTCATGTATGTCTTTATACACTCCTGTCGCTAAAATTCTTTTTTCTTATTATCTGACTCACATATCGCGTTTTTACAGCGGCTTGAAAGGAGTTTTTTTGCGTTTTTATCAGTCTGGTTTGTGTTTCAAATTTTTTGTACACGTCGTCGAAAAAGAACGGCGTAGCACAAGCTCTTATCAAACTTTTTAATAAAAATGCGTCGTATAATGGTCTATTAATACAGAAAAAATTTTAAGGCTAAGTTACGTACGTCTATGTACCTTAGGCATCCAAGCGCGCTGCGGTTGTAACGCTTTCCTTGCTTGTCAAGATGTTCCAAAGAGCTTGCAGATAAAAACAACCGGAGCAGCGGTTGTTTTTACTTAGCATTTCTGTCGCCTTAAAGTTTTTTTCTTATCAAAGTTTAGTTATTATTGGCATTCGACGTAGGCGAAGATCTCGCCGCCGAGGCTGACCTCGATGCCACCGTAGTCGCAATACAGGAAGACCGGGGTACCACCATCGTTTCGGCATTTAGTATCATACGAAGAACAATCGGAGTGAAACTCCAGACAACGGATGTAATCACCACAATAACTGCTATCACAACAGTAGTAATATTGTCCTTTCATACTGCTCTTGCACGTCCCGTTATTGCAGGATTGTCCGCTTGAGCATTTAGAGGAGCCGCAGGATTGGTAATAGGTTATTCCGTTTTTTGAGCAGGAGGCGGAGCCGGGGTTCAGGCAGTTGGCGGCGCAGGCCTCGGCGGTGTAAGTATAATTGCAGGTTTGGGGTTCCATACAGAAGAACTTAGATGTATCGAAGGGGCAGGCGATTCCGCCGTCCGGGCATTGGGCGGCAGTATATTTATAGCCGAGACTGGCGCAGTCTTCTGTCGGAATACAGGCGGCCCGGACATCGGCGGCTCCGGCCAGCAACGCCATCCCCGCCACGGTTATCAACATTCCTTTTTTCATAACTTTTCTCCTTTTTAAATGCCGTTTTTTATTCTGTTGTCCCAAGCACTTTTTTTATTTGCCGTCCCGGACTCTTTTTTTCTTATTTGTATCCCCGGTGTTTTTTCTTTTCTTGTCATTGCCGGACTCTTTTTTTATTTGTCATCCCCGGCGTTTTTTTCTTTTTGTCATTGCCGGACTCTTTTTTTATTTGTCATCCCCGGCGTTTTTTTCTTTTTGTCATTGCCGGACTTGATCCGGCAATCCAAGTTAAATAAATCGGCTTTATTGCCATTCTGGATCCCCGGGTCAAGCCCGGGGATGACTGTTAAAACAAGCCGCCCGGGGATGACAATCAAAAACGACTACTCGCAACTGAAGTGGGCGGTGAAGTTGGAGCAAGCCTGAAAGACCGGGGTACCGCCGGAGGCTCGACAACTGGCGTGCATATCTG
>CASGEB010000027.1 GCA_949300375.1 uncultured Pseudomonadota bacterium | reverse complement strand
TGTCAACTCCTGTTCGCCCGGACGGCTTTACGCTACTTCAAACCGGTGTCCTTATGATTCTTCTTACGGTAAATGCTGCACCGCATCCCCCTCTTCCGGTTGTCCGTCTAACTACGGTGTTGACTGTACAGGTTCTGCCTCCGGTACCGATGCCTGCGGTTACACTTGTTACCGTTGTTGTTCCGATACCTGTTCTTCCGGTTCTAAAAACTATTCCGGCTCCCTGGCCGGATATACCGAATGCGGTACGCCTTGTTACAGATGTAAAGACTGTACTTCCGGAAGTACTTCTTATTCCGGCTCTTACGTCGGGTCTTCCGAATGCGGGTCTTGTTACGCCTGTTCCGACACCTGCCGAACGGGTTCTAAATCCGTCTCTTGTTCTTCGACCGAAGACAAGGTTCGGGTTTCTTCTACCGAATGCGGCTCCAGTTGTTATGAATGCCAATATAATACGGATTGTTCCGTAAGTTCAAAATCTTGTTCTTACGGTTGTGCGTTTTACAACTCCTGCGGTAAGTGTACCTCTTGCGATTCCTGTTCTAATTCCTGCTCAAGAGGTTCCACCTCCTCTTACTGTTCTTCCGGATATACTGCCAAAGCCGTCGGTTCAACGCAATGCGGCAATATCTGTTATACCTGCGTAGAAGATATACCGGATGATCCTTGTGATGGTGTTACCGGAAAGACTTGTGCTTCTGGATACCATTGTTCTTCTTACGGTTCCTGCGGCGAATGTACGGCTTGTGCAAAAGACGAAGTTAAAAATCCCTGTGCCGGCATTACTTGTCCGACTGCCAAAAATTGCTCCAACGGCTGCGCAAGCTACTCAACTGCCACAAGCTGCTGCTCACGCGTGTGCACAGCGTGTAAATCTGCGCCAGTTTGTAATTATACAGTAACGGCTTCAAGTTGTTCTTCACAGTGCAAAAATGTTGGTTCACAATCCTGTACAAGAAATGGTACTACCTATTATTCTTCTTGCGGATCATCGAAATGTTCTAGTTGGCAAATTTGTAGTAACGGAAGCTGTCGCGACTGTGTTAGTTATGATGGTCAGGATTGTGCAGAAAATACGTGTCCTACTTTTACGTGTACATGTTGTCCGTCATTTGGTGGTTTTCAGCCTTCATGTTGTACATATGATTAAATTCATAAAAAATGCTGTCTCCCTTGGAAATATTGCAATTTTCAGAGGAGACAGTTTGATGTGTTTTTATTTTTCAACGTTTGTCGTTTTGTATGGTTTGTTGTATAATGTATCAAGCAATTTTAAGATTTTTATGACGTTTTCGCTTTTTATCGAATAAAAAATGGTTTGTGCCTTACGGCGGGTTTTTACCAGATTTTCGGTTCGTAAAACGGCCAAATGCTGGGAAAGAGCAGATTGCGACAAGCCGACCAGTTGTTCCA
This sequence comes from uncultured Pseudomonadota bacterium, assembly GCA_949300375.1. Classification (GTDB taxonomy): domain Bacteria; phylum Pseudomonadota; class Alphaproteobacteria; order RF32; family CAG-239; genus MGBC133411. The sequence goes on along the minus strand of CASGEB010000027.1, from coordinate 19,459 downwards.
GTTCTCCGACTTTCAGTTCTTTGCCGAGCAGGTGGTATAATATTTCCAAGCGTTTGGCGTTTCCCATGGCTTTTAACAGCTTTGCACCGAAACTAATTGCCAAATTATCCATGTTCTTTCTCCTATAATACATTACTAACATATCATATTTTACGGCGGCAAAACAGGTCTAATAAAGCCAATTGCTATATAGCTTATCGCCTTCGCCCGAAAGTATGGGGTAATCTGCATCCGCTGTCTTGATATTAAAAATATATTGTAATATTATGGCTTAAAAATTTCAGGAGTGAATTGGATGAATAATGAAGAATTGCAAAATTTGAGTTTTGAAGAGGCTTTGGCTCAGTTGGAAAATATTGTCCGGGAGTTGGAAAGCGGACGGATTAAGCTTGACGATGCGATTGGCGCTTATGAAAAGGCTGTTGCGTTGAAACAGCTGTGCGAAAACAAACTTAAAGCCGCTCAGCTTAAAATTGAAAAAATTGAGCTCGGGCCGGACGGAGAACTTAAAACTGCTCCGCTGGATCCGGCAGGGGAGGAATAGATGTCAGGCATTGCACAGAGAATCAAAAAATTTGCCGAAGAGTTTAACACGTATATTGCCGATTATTTTGTTTTGCCGGAGGGGCCGGAAAAAAGAGCGGCGGAGGCAATGGCTTATTCGGTGATGAACGGCGGAAAAAGGCTGCGTCCGTTTCTGGTTGCTGAGACTTCCAAACTTTTTGACGTCAAACCGGAGCAATATATGCGGGTTGGCGCGGCTTTGGAATGTTTGCATTCATATTCTTTGATTCATGACGATTTGCCGGCAATGGACAATGATGATTTGCGGCGCGGCAAGCCGACCTGTCATAAGCAATTTGACGAAGCAACGGCGATTTTGGCCGGCGACGGGCTGCTGACTTATGCTTTTGAGATTCTCAGCCATAAGAAAACATCAGAAGATGCCCGAATCCGCTGCCAGCTGATTCAGCTTTTGGCTCAGGCGGCCGGCGCTTTTAACGGTATGGTCGCCGGGCAGATGCTGGATTTGTATGCCGAACGTGAGAAACCGCAAAACGACCAATATGATTTGATTAAAAATATTGAGGCAATGAAAACCGGCCGGCTGCTGCGGTTTGCCTGCGAAGCAGGGTCTGTTTTGGGAAGAGCCTCTACTGAAGAACATAATGCCTTGATGATTTATGCCCGGAATATCGGTATGGCTTTTCAGATTGCCGATGATATTCTTGATGTGGTCGGAAATCAGGAACTGGTCGGCAAAACACTGCATAAGGACGCGGAGCAGGATAAGCTTACTTTTGTCAGCCTATGCGGTTTGGACGAGGCACGCGGTATTGCCGCCAAGCTGGCGGAAGACGCAAAATCCGCATTGGAGGTTTTCGGCGATAAGGCTCAAGTGCTGAAAGATTTGGCGCAATATATCGTCGAGCGCGATAAGTGAATTTTTTTTCGACGCGGTTATGAGTTTCAAAAACCCCGGAGTGATTTCCTCCTCCGGGACTTTTTGCTTGTCCAATTTTCGGGGGACGGATTAAGGCGGGGTTTTTGACAGGGACTATTTGATTTCTATTTTGTGTGATTTCGGATTGTAACTGATGCTTATTTTTCCGTTGCGAAGCGCCAGGGCGGCGTCTCCGAAAATTTCTTTCCGCCAGCCTTTTAAAATAGGGTTGCGGGCATCATTTTTTGCAGATGCAAACTCTTTTAAGTCGTCATCGTGGGCGATGAGCCGGGCAACGACCTGGTGTTCCTGCGCTTTAAGTTTCAGCAGTAGTTTTAAAAGTTCATATAATGCCGAGGAGTAGCTTGAGATTTTCTTTTCTTTGGGCGGAACCACATAGTTTTCGGGTGGAATTTTATCGCATTTGCAGATGATGTCGATGATTTCGGCAGCCAGTTTGCCGTCGGCAATGTCTTTTCTCATTCCCCGGATTTGGGCGAGTTCATCGTGATTGTGCGGACAGAGAGAGGCAATATTGGCCAGACAGTCGTCTTTGATAATGACCTGCCGTGTGATGTTGCGGGATTGGGCACGTTTTTCCCGCCAGGCACAAAGTTCTCTTAAAACAGTCAGAAAAAAAGGATGATGAGAACGGACGCGCAGCCGCATCCAGGCATCTTCCGGCTTGATGATGTAAGTATTCGGATTATAGACGTTTTCCATTTCTTCTTTCAGCCATTCCATCCGGTTGTTTCTTTCCGCTTCGGATTTCAGGTGCCGATAAATTTTTATCAGGTGGGTTACGTCGGCAAGAGCATATTCCAACTGGCGTTCCGAGAGCGGGCGCTGCAGCCAGTTGCTGACTCGGTATGATTTGTCGAGTTCTATGCCGCAGATTGATTTGACCAGATTTTCATAACTGACATTTTCCCCAAAACCGCAAACCTGGGCGACAATCTGGGTGTCAAAAACCGGATAGGGGATTTTATGAGTCAGCATATACAAGATTTCTATATCCTGATGTCCGGCGTGAAAGACTTTTTCTATTGCGGGATTTTCCAGCAGCATAAAAAAACTATGCATATTCAGGTCGGGAGCCAGCGGATCGATGATGGCGCATTCTGTTTCCGAGCCAATCTGAATCAGCGCCAGTTCGGCGTAGTAGGTCTTTTCGCGGATGAATTCCAAATCAATGGTTATGAATTTTTGGTTTTGTAATTGGGCGCAAAAAGCCTCCAACGAGGCAGTGTCTTCAATTAATTTTATCATTTTTTAGCCTTATTATTCTAATTTTCTTTTATTGTAGCCGTATATGTTTAATATTTTTTTAACCTCAGAAACTTGCTTTTTGTTTTATCTTGTGTTAATTATATTCTTTAATCAGAGATTATTTTTACAATTATTAATTCTTAAATGCAAATAGCTATGAATACAGTAAAGTTATTTTTAGGGTACAAGAGTTTTTCTTTGGGGACTTTTTCGTGCCAGGAAGAATTGCCAAAAGGCAAAAAGAATCTTCTTTATAAGATTATTGAGAAAGAAAATCCAAATTGGCTGCAGGATATTTTTTACGGTGCCTGTCTTAACGGTTCTGAATTGCCTACATACGGAGTTATGGCGGTTTTGTCGGAAGAATGTCTGAAACAAGTTGAGGGGCTGGCGGCTAAAATTAAAAAACGCTTTCCGGAGAGCGAGCTTTGGATAACGACAAACTGCGGATGGAGGCGTTCCTGCTGTACGGTAGGACTTCCGCTGCTTTTGCAGCCGGATGCCGAGGCCAAGGCAGTCAGTTTATGCAATAATCTGCTTTATAATTTTTATAAAGAACGCAATATTGATATGCGGGCTTTTCTGCTTAAAAGAAAAAACAGCCTGATGCTCTGGTCGATTTGGAATAAGGATGCTTTTCCCGAATATGCCGATTGGTTTGACGTTTGTCATGATCTTTATGTGAAGCTCAGACAGGAGTTGTCAGTCGGAATGCCGATGTTTTTCCGGGTTGCTTTGCTAAAAAATAATTTTTAGTACCTGGCGGGATGACAGATGTTTTGATTTTTGTCAGGGGAGATGATGTCCGGACACCGAAAGATATTGCGGAAGGAACGGCCGAACGGATTATTGACGCCGGATTTGCGGCGCCGCCGAACCGGACGGGGCAGGCGCAGAAGCGTGGGAAAATGCGGCGTTTGCCTATTGTCCGGGTATTGTAAGCCGATTGCCATGCATCTGTAACCGTATTTGTGTTTATTAAAATTAAAGGGGAGCCGGAAGGTTTCCCCCTTTTTTGTGCTTATTTTCTGAATATTGGTATAGAATGAGCTTGATTTTGTCTGAAATCGGTTCTACTAATAAAAAAACAGACAATAACTAAAAAAAATTTAAAGAGGTTTTTATGAACAGCTATCGTACACATACCTGCGGCCAGCTTCGCAAAGAAGATGCCGGTAAACAGGTGAAACTTGCCGGGTGGCTTCACCGGAAGAGAAATTTGGGCGGCCTTTGCTTTGCTGATTTGCGGGATCATTACGGAATAACCCAGTGTGTTTTCGACAGCGATTCAGATTTGTTTGCGAAGATCCAGGCTTTGCGTCCCGAATCGGTTATCGGAATAACTGGTGAAGTCGTTATTCGGGAAAATATCAATAAAAATATGCCGACCGGCGATATTGAAGTCAAGGTTTCGGAGATGGAAGTTTATTCCGAGGCCGAGGTTTTGCCTATACAGGTGGCCGTGGAAGATGATGCGCCGGAGGAACTGCGGCTGAAATATCGTTTTTTGGATTTGCGCAAGGACAGAATTCATAAGAATATTATTCTGCGTTCCCAAGTGATTGCGGAAATGCGCCGTTTGATGACGGAGCAGGGGTTTACAGAATATCAAACCCCGATTTTGACGGCTTCTTCTCCGGAAGGCGCACGCGACTTTTTGGTGCCTTCCCGCATTAATCCGGGAAAGTTTTATGCGTTGCCGCAGGCGCCTCAGCAGTTTAAACAGCTGTTGATGGTATCGGGGTTTGACCGCTACTTTCAGATTGCTCCGTGTTTTCGCGATGAAGATCCCCGGGCAGACCGTTCTCCGGGGGAGTTTTATCAACTTGATATGGAAATGTCTTTTGTAACGCAGGAAGATGTTTTTAAGGCAATCGAGTATGTTATGGGCGGCGTGTTTAATAAGTTTGCCAATGGCAAGAAGGTTGACCAGGCACCGTTTATGCGTATTCCTTTCCGGGAAGCAATGCTGAAATACGGTTCCGATAAGCCTGATTTGCGTAATCCGCTGATTATTCAGGATGCAACGGCTTTGTTTGGAAATTCCGGTTTCGGGGTTTATGACAGCCGGGTTGCCGAGGGTAACAGCGTGCGGGCGATTGTGCTGCCGGGACAGGCCGAAAAACCGCGTTCTTTCTTTGATAAGCTGGATGCTTATGCCAAAGAAGAGGGAATGGGCGGCATTGCCTATATTGCATTTGCACCGGCCGGAGCCAAAGGAATTGCCAAATTGCTGAGTGCGGAAAAACTGGAGGAAATTAAAACAGCACTGGATGTTAAAGACGGAGATGCTGTTATCTTTATGGTTGGAAAAGGAATGAAATTTGCCAAGTTTGCCGGCAGAGTCCGCCTGAAACTTGGTGAAGAACTCGGCATTAACGAAGAAAATGTCTTTCGTATCTGCTGGGTGGTTGATTTTCCGTTTTATGAGGAAAATGAAGAAACCGGCGCCGTTGAGTTCTCGCATAATCCGTTTTCAATGCCACAGGGCGGAATGGAAGCTCTGATGACAAAAAATCCGCTGGATATTTATGCTTATCAGTATGATATGGTATGCAACGGCGTGGAACTTGCTTCCGGCGCGGTTCGAAACCATAAGCCGGAGATTATGTATAAGGCTTTTGAAATTGCCGGTTATGACCACAGTGTTGTGGATAACAAGTTCGGCGGGATGATTAATGCTTTTAAGTATGGCGCTCCGCCTCACGCCGGCTGCGCTCCGGGAATTGACCGTACGGTTATGCTGCTTTTGGACGAGCCGATTATCCGCGATGTGATTTTGTTCCCGCTGAACGGCAAGGCGCAGGATTTGATGATGCAGGCGCCGAATTATGTTACGCAGCAGCAGCTTGACGAACTGCATATTAAAGTGCTTCCTACAGAGGATAAGAAATAAACAAAAAGCCGGGAAATTCCCGGCTTTTTGTTACAGACACATTGAATAGATATAACAATCGTCGTTTTTATCGTAATATTGTTTGAGACGCGCCTCAACCGTAAAACCGCAGGAATCATAAAAACAGCGGGTTGGCTTGTATAGATCTTTGCCGTCTGTTTTTATATAAAGTTTTGAGCCGCCGAGTTCCTGAATTTTTTCAATTAACCGGGTTATCAGCTTTTTGCCGATGCCTTGTCCGCGGTAATCGTTATGGGTTGACAGCCAGTATAATTCATAAGTCGAATCGGAATCGGCAATATGTCCGTAGCAGGCATAGGCACAAGTCTGTCCGTCTTGTTCAGCAAATAAAAAACGGATATCGTGGGCGATTTCATCATCGCCTTTTTGCTGTTGCGCCAAAGCATCCCGCGCCAGTTCAACGGTGATTTCCGTATCGTCGCTGTCAAAAATGCCGGTGGAGGCAGAAATTCTGCGGACGGCTTCAATATCGCCGGAGGTAATGTAATCTCTGAAAGTAAGCATCGTTACACTCCTTTCAGAACCGTACAGCCCTCATCATTGCATAATTTTCCAACCCATGCCTTCGGGTGAATTGAAGAAAAAAGGTTAATGGTCTTAAAAAGCGGAGGCTCATTGTGAGCCGAATGAGCTTCGCCGCTAGTTAAAATAGCTTTGGAAGTTCGATTATTCATGATAAATTTCCTGTTCCTATAATTAGCGAGGACAGATTCTGTCTGCCTCTTCTTTTATTTTTACATTTTTTAGCCATTTTGACAAGAGGGGAAGAAAAAAATTTTTTAATAAATGCGAAAAAATGTTGACTCTGAAAAGAAAGCGGCGTAGAAGATATAGCGATAAAAGATTTATTCCCCCTTCGTCTAATGGTAGGACACGACATTCTGGTTGTTGGTATCGTGGTTCGAATCCATGAGGGGGAGCCATTGAGGAAAGCCCATAGCATTATGGGCTTTTTTGTTTCTTATTTTTATTTTGGCAAGCTTTTCTTAATTATTTTTCCATATCCTGTTGTGTAAGCGCTTTTTTTATGTTAATATAGACAAAAATGCCAAAGAGGAACAAAAATGAAACTGCTCAGGCAAAATATGAATCCTCTGCCCGGTAAAACCATTCCGCGTACCGGTAAAGCGCCTTTTGGCCAAAGACAGGCCGTCCCCGATGTTTCTCCTTATGAAAAGCTGCTGCGCGATGAAGCAAAGATTTATAATGAACTTGATATTCTGGTTACGGTGGTTCAGGCGATGGAAGAGGTGCCTGAAGATGTTAAGACGCCGCAGGATATTTTTGCATTGTTAAATGGTGATTATAAACCCGGCTGGGAGCAGAAAAACTTTTATAATGCCCTGAAAGAGGAGCTTGGCGGTTTTTGTCTGCATGACAATTTGACAGCAGATTTGAGGCAGATAATCTTCCGCATCAAAAGTCCGGCAGATGCCCAAAAAGCTTTGGACAAGGCTATGTCCGGCATTATTGAACGAGAAGAAAAAACGGTCGTCCCTCCGACCCAGGAAGCACGGAGGACGATGCGGATGGCTTTTAATGGTTTTGTCGAACGGCAGAACGGCAGCCGAATCTCTGAGGTTTATGCCGAATATTTGAATACGCGCGATGTTAACAAGCGTTATCGTCTGGAAGATTATAATCTGGAGAAATCTGAGGCGTGGCAGCTTATGAAAAAACAGCCGGCGTTTAAGAATTTTGACAAGGCAATGAAAAAGGCCTTTGTGAAAATGAATGTTCCGCCGGAATTGGCGGTTAAAATGCCGGTATCAGATATTGAGCAGATTGTGTTTGACGATTTTAGCCGCGGCAATCAGTTTAAGCACAAAGTCTATGTTTTTAACGGGGCAAAAAATGTGTTTTGCGAAATCCTTATCAATAACCATGAAAAAGATTTGAAAGAGTTGCTCGGCAAGATGGGCGTTGATGATGCCGAATTTGAAAATGTGGCAAAATTTATGCGGGAAAAAAGCCAGTTTCCGCCATTGATTAAAACTGCCGACGGAAGTTGGATTGAGGCAAGTATTCATCATAAAGAAAATATTAAAGATGCCAGTGATTATGCCGCGGTCAATGCCATTGACAATTTTGTAACGATTTTTGACCGCGTCGATGATAAAAAGTCCCGGCAGAAAATTGCTTTATGGACGAAGGAAACATATGAGAATGAGGATGTGCTGCCGCCCCGGAGAGTTCCCCGCATTCATGATTTGCTGCATCGAATGGACGAGCCGCTCGGAAAGGCATTTTGCCGCCGAAAAGATGCGGAAAAACGCAATGCGTCGGAAGAATGGAAACCTCGTAAAATCAGAGAAACCGTTATGCGCGAGGAAAAAATCAGACGTTTGCGCTTTAAAAAAGACGTTTGCTGCGTTGCCGGTCTGAGCAAGGGGATGAGTTTTAGCCTGAATGAGAAAGATGCTCTGGATTATGAAAATAAAATCGGGCTGATGAAAGAGCAGAATAATTTTGTTAAACGAGAAAAACAGAGGGATTAAATATGTCGGAACTGGCAGAAATAATTGCGGACAGCGATGAACTTTGGTGCGGCGAAGGGGCGGATGCACGAAAAATTTTGATTTATAAAATCGAGATGAAACGTTGCGGGCTTGCCGAACTGCCGGATGATTTTGCTGATTTTCTCAAAGAATGCAACGGGGTGCGCGGCAGCGGATGTGAAATTTTTGCCATTAATCCGGAAGGGCCTTTTTCTGATATTATCCAGGAGAATCTGCGGCAGAGTATGGCCGGTGCCGGCGGGCTTGTTCTCGGTTATAATGATTTTGACTATCTTATTTATGATGCAGAAACCCAAGCTTATCAAATATGTGATAAGGACGATATGGAAAATGGTGCAACTTATGCCGACTGGGATAGCGCCGCAGCTGCGCTTTTGCCGCTTTAGCTCTTTTTCTTCGGTTTCAATACGGCGGCGATGAGCAGGAACAGCAGTCCGGCGCCAAGCGTCCAAACGGCAAAAATATGGATGCTTTCTTTGACTAAAACGCTGCTGGCAAAGTTTTCAAAAAATTCAACTTCGTTATCTCCGTGAACATAGCGGGGTTTTACTTTTTCAATTTCTTTATCATTTATTTTGACATCGACATAACCGAACTCAGGAATGTCGGATCGGACTTTTTGCCCGGAAGAAGGTAAAGTGTAGAAAGGAATACCGGCAAAAGTGCTTTCCTGAAAATTATGGACATGTCCGGCCAGCAGGAGATTGACGTTTCCCTGCGGCAGAAGCTCTGCCAGACGATTGCGGGAATAATCATCCAAAACTTTGTATCCCGGGCGTCCCGGATTGATTGGCGGAACATGGGTAAAAACAATACAATGTTTGTAAAGCGGGCGGATGTGTTTTAACGTGTCGGACAGCCATTCAAATTGTTTGCCGTCGATTTTGCTTTTAGACGAATCCAGACCGATGAAAAGCGTGTTGCCGTAGCTGAACCAATAATAGGCCGGTCCGAAGATGGCGTTGTAGAGCGAGTAGTCCACTTTCCCGTCCCGGCGGGTGATTTCGTGATTGCCCGGAACGGCGTAAAAATGCAGCCGCTTTAATTTTTCGGAAAGTTCTGACGTTATCCAGCGAAAATGGCTCTCGTTGCGGTAACGAACCAAATCGCCCAGATATAATACAAATTTTGATTTTGAATGGCGGATTTGCCGTAGTATCCGTTCAATCGGCGCATTGCGGGCTCCGGTGTCGCTGACGGCTGAAAATGTAAATTTGTGTTCGCCGGGTTGCAGCATTTGTCCGGCCGGTGCAATTAGGCTGCGGCTGCTTCCTGCGCGGAAAGTTTCAAGGGCATAGTAGCGGATAGTTGAAGACACCAGGGAAACGGCGATAAGCCCTAATCCCAGTTTGAGTAAGATTGAACGGTAGTTTGTTTTCATAGATTTCCTTTTGCAACAGTCGGGTTTATTTTATGTATTTTTTGGGGAAATACAAGCCGGCTGTTGCAAAAGTGGATATTTTGGAATGGTTTTTCAGCAGCTTTTGTTCAGGCGAAGTGCCCGGGCGGCGTTTAGGATGGCGATAACAGAGACGCCGACATCGGCAAAAACCGCGGCCCAGATTGAGGCATAGCCGGCAGCGCCCAGTCCCAGAACCAAAAATTTGACGCCCAAGGCAAATATAATATTTTCTTTAGCTATTCTCAAGGTTTTGCGGGCAATGCGGATGGCTGAAGGAATTTTAGACGGTTCGTCGGTCATAATAACAATGTCTGCGGCTTCAATGGCGGCGTCCGAGCCAATGCCGCCCATGGCGATACCGATGTCGGAACGGGCTAGAACCGGTGCGTCATTTATGCCGTCGCCGACAAAAATAACCTTTCCGAAATCAGCACTTTGTTTTAGCAGTTCTTCAATCTTTTGGACTTTTCCTGCCGGAAGGAGATTGGCAAAATATTTATCAATGCCGGCGGCAGAAGCAATTTTTTTGCCAATGTCGTTACGGTCTCCGGTCAACATGACAGTTTGGGAGACGCCTTCGGTTTTCAAGGCGGAAACGGCGGCGGCGGCATCTTCGCGAATCTCATCTTCGATTATGATGCAACCGGCATATTTTTGGTTGACGGCAAAATAAACGGCGGTGCCGGCAGTGTGATTTTCTTTGGCGGCAATGCCCAGGCTTTGTATGAATTTCAGGTTGCCGGCTGCGACGTTGTCAGCGCCGATGACAGCGCTTATGCCTTTGCCCGGAAGTTCTTTAACCGATGATATGACGGTCATATCCGGTTCTTGTCCGTAAGCTTCGCGGATGGACAGGGCAATCGGGTGTTTGGAAAGGGCTTCAATATGGGCGGCCAGGCGCAAAAGTTCTGCTTTTGAAATGTTTTCCGGACAGATCTTTGAAACCTTGAACAGTCCTTTAGTTAAAGTTCCTGTTTTGTCAAACACGACGGTGTGCGCCTTGGCGAGTGCTTCAAGATAGTTGCTTCCTTTTATCAGGATTCCGCAGCGCGAGGCTGCTCCCAGTCCGCCGAAAAAGCTGAGCGGAATCGATATAACCAAAGCGCAGGGGCAGGAGATGACAAGAAAAGTAATGGCGCGGTAGCCCCAGTCGCGAAAGTCAAAAGTTCCGAGAGCAAGCGGCGGAACAAAAGCCAGCAATGCCGCTATGATTACGACGGCCGGTGTGTAAAAACGGGCAAAACGAGTGATGAAATTTTCTATACCGGCTTTTTGCGACGAGGCGTTTTCGACCAGGTCAAGGATTTGTGAAACGGTTGAGGCGGCAAATTCTTTGGCGGTTTTTACTTCCAAAACGCCGGTTAAGTTGATGCAGCCGCTCAAAACCTCGTCGCCGGCGGCAACATCACGGGGCAGGGATTCTCCGGTTAATGCCGCGGTGTCGAGCGTTGAGGCGCCTTTGATGACGGTGCCGTCCAGCGGAATCCGTTCTCCCGGGCGGATGACGATGGCTTCTCCGATTTTGACTTCTTCCGGGCTGACCGTAACAACTTTTTTCCCGCGGCGGACATTGGCATAGTCAGGACGGATGTCCATCAGAGCTGCGATGGATTTGCGCGATTGGTTGACGGCATAACTTTGGAAAAATTCTCCGATTTGGAAAAACAGCATAACGGCAACCGCTTCGGAATATTCCCCGAGGGCAAAGGCGCCGAAAGTGGCCAGCGTCATCAGGAAGTTTTCATCAAAAATCTGCCCTTTGAAAAAATTGCGCAAAGCTTTGAGGATAATACCGCTGCCCACCAGCAGGTAAGAGGCGATGAATAAAAGCAGCTGCCATATTTGCGGCAATGGCAAAAAGCCGGCAAGGAACAGCATGGCTGCAAAGATGATTTTTTTGAGCAATTTTTTCAAGCTTTTGTTCATTTTTGCCTCTTCTTAAAAAATGATTTCGCAATCCGGTTCAACCGCGTGAATGATTTTTTTTATTTTTGCCATAATTTCATCAATATCAGCTTCGGTTTCGATTGTCAGTTTTTGGGTCATAAAACTGACGGAGGCATTGACAACGCCCTCTGTTTCTTTAATGGCATTTTCAATTTTGGCAGCGCAGTTGGCGCAGTCCAAGTTCTCCAGTTTGTAAGTTTTTTTCATTGCATCCTCGCTTAAACAATTAAATATATGTTTAATTGTATAGCCGATTTTAACAAATGTCAAGATGATTTTTTATTTAAGCGGGACATTTAATGTCGAGGATGTCATCTACGGCTTTGTGGACAAGAGAAGCTTCCGGGGTTTGCGCCAGTTTGTAATACATTTCTTTGCCTTCGCGCCGGCTGGTCAGCAATCCGGCCTGTTTGAGCAGACGCAGGTGATGGGAGACGGCAGGCGCGCTCATATTGACGCAGAGGGCAATGTTATTGACGCAGACTTCGCGGTGGCAAAGCAGCCAGAGAATGCGCAGACGGGCAGGGTCGCTGATGAGTTGAAAAGTTTCGGAAGCTTTTTCAAACGTCAGGGGATCCGGCATATCAGGCAGGATTTCTTCAACTTTTCCGCATTGGTGGCAATGCAGTCCGCTAATTGATATTTGTTTTTTATCAGTCATCTGGCATCCTTTGTTATCTGCTCTTAAGATAGTTTGAAAAGGTGAAAAAATCTATAATGTTTTTAGACAATTGGTATAAATCTGATTGAACTTCAAAATGGGCGGCGTATATCTGCAGAGGAGGCAGAAATGGATAAGTTCAGTTTTAAAGACAAGATGGAAATTATGGAGGCTATTTGTACGATTATTGTATCGGTGATGGCTATCTGGGGAACAGTTGTGGCTTGGGAAAACGGGTTTTGGCATAAAGTCAAACATATTGCCGATCATTTGCATACTCAGATTGAGGCTGAGGAAAAAAGCGGCAGTGAGAACGGAATCACAAAGATTATAGATGCTGTTAAGAAGGTTGAATAACCAGGAGGTTTATCTGGTCAACCGGTTGACAAGACGATATAAACAAGCCCTTCGTAAAATACGAAGGGCTTGTTTTTACAGACCGCAGATGATTGCAACGCCGCAAGCCATAATTGTGGCGCCGGCAAGCTCATGCGCGTAGCGCTCCAATGTATTGAAACGCAGTGCGTTGATTCCGAGCAATCCGAGCGTTACCGCCAACATCATCGTCGCAATGGTGGCCAGAGAAAAAATTACCGTACTGGTGATGACCGCCGTGGTTCCTAAAACGCTGGAAGCTGTCAGAATCGGCAGCAGCGCTTCGCAAGGGCCAAGGACGAAAATGATAAAAAGCACCCAGACCGTAATGTTTTTCCGTCCGGTCGTTTCCGGCATCAGATTGTGCGTGTGTCCGTGTTTGTGTGCCAGTCTCCGGCGTAAAGCCCAAAGCAGATATGCGGCGCCGAGTCCTATCAGGGCATAAGCGGCAATGTCTCCTCTGTTATCCTCAATCCAGGCAAAGTTTTCTTTGCTCAGCCAATGAGAAAAGTAGATAAACGCCAAAGCAATCAGCAGAGCGCTGCCGATATGTCCAATACCGCAGATAAACGTCCAGAGCAGAGTCTTTTTCAAACTATAGCCCCGGCTTTTGGCGATGGCAATGAACGGCAGGTAGTGATCCGGTCCGGCAATCGTGTGGATAACGGCTGTTAAAAAAGCCGCCGCCCATAATGCAGACAGCGTTGCCGCTGTGTTGCCGTTAATACTTTCTGAGGCCCAAACAGGCAAAGCCAGACACATTGCAAATGTAAAAATCATAAGTTTTTTCATCGTTTTATCTTTTTAAGAGTTTAACATTATATTTTTTTTTGCAGCACCGGCATTTCTTTAATGTCGGTATTGCGGAATTTTACTTTGGCATCCGGATATTTGCTTCGGGCGATTTTTTATCATTTCCGAAGAAATATCAACGAAGGCAGTTTTTTTTACATTATGCCGCGGGTAATACGGAACCAAGATTTTCGTACCGTATGCAACATTCAGAATAGCGGCGTTTTCAACCACTTTCCTGTACTCCAGAATGAAACTCAGCTTTTTTTCATTCCCGGGTTGTTTGTCATCCCAATCTTTGGCCATATGGTCAAAAAACGCAATAATACTTTCTTTTTTCATACAATAATTTTTAAATTTTACATAATAATTTTTTGAACTTTATCTTAATCCCGCATCAAAACTTCCGGAGCGAAAGCCTTCCAGGTCAAGCGTGATATATTGGAATCCAAAGCGTTTTAATTCCTCGGTAATTCGTTCTGCCTGTGCTGCAATTTCCGGAATGTCCTGCCGGGAGATTTCCAGCCGGGCCAGGCTGCCGTGTACCCGCAGACGGATGTTTTCAACTTGCGGAAAAGCCTGATGAAACCAGGTCTCGGCAGCGGCGACGTTTTTTATCTTGTCATCATTCAACAGCGTGTTGTATTCGAATCTGGTTGCCAAGCAGGGAACGGCCGGTTTGGAGGCCGTCGGCAGGCTGAGCGTGGCTGACATTTCCCGAATCTGCCGTTTGCCGATATGCAGTTCTGCCAACGGCGAGAGAATGCCTAATTCCTGCAAGGCTTTTCTGCCCGGGCGGTATGTGCTTAGATCGTCTGCGTTTGTGCCGTCAAGCAGGTATTTTAATTTTTCTTTTGCGCTAAATTCGCAGAAACGGGTGAATATTGCTTTTTTGCAGTGGTAGCAGCGGTCTGTCCGGTTGTTTTTTACTTCCGGCAGCAAAAAAGGATTAAAAGAAAAAATCTCCTGTCTGACACCGAACTTTTTGCACATATTCCGGGCGGCGGTAATTTCCGAATCGTTTTGTAAAACCGTATGCATTGTCAGAGCGGCCAGAGGAAACGGCTTTTCTTTATTTATTTCCCCGAGAACCGCCAGCAGCAGCGTACTGTCAACTCCGCCGGAAAAAGCCAGGGCAATTCCTTCGTGTGATAAATTTTGCAGGTATTCTTTAAGCTTTTTGAGAGCCATATGTTTCCTCGGCGTTTTGGCGGGCATCTTCAAAAACTTTGCGCAGATGCAGCCCGTTTTTTTCTGCAACGGCTTTGACGCTTTCATATTCCGGATTAAAACGGACGATGTCCGCTGTTTGGCATTTTTTTACGTCGACTTCTCCGTACGGCAAACTGACTTTAACCACTTCTCTGTCCATACAGCTTCTTTCCACCGGATATTTTCTGAGTCCGATTGTGGAAGTGTGGCGGAATATAATCTCTTCAATCTGCGGCAGCAACCGGGCGGCGGTGATTACACGCAGAATCCAGGCCGGACGGTTTTTCTTCATAAAACAGGCTTCAAAATGGACATCCGCGGCGCCGGCGGCCAGCAGTTTTTCCATGGCATAGCCAAGTTCTTCCGGCGTGGAATCGTCAATGTTGCTTTCTACGACGTAAATTTGTCCGCCATCGGTACAATCTTCAATAATCATTGCCCGCAGAAAATTGGCATGCCCGAAGTCGCGCTTTCCTAATCCGATGCCGGATTTTAAGATTTTGTATGAAACCGGAAGTTTATCGGTCGTCCGAATTGCAGCGGCGATGGCTATGCCGGTCGGCGTTACCATTTCTCCGTTTGCAGCCGTCGGGCGCAGTGTTATTCCGTGCTTTTCGGCAATGTTCAGAACGGCAGGCACAGGAACGGGCAGCTGACCGTGTTGGCAGGTTATAAATCCTTGTCCTTCGTTCAGCCCGCAGACAATACAGTTTGTGATTTGCAGGTCATCCAGCAGGACGGCGGCGGCAACGATGTCAATAATCGAATCAATTGCGCCGACTTCGTGAAAATGGACTTCTTCTATCGGGCAGCCGTGCGCTTTGGCTTCTGCTTCCGCAACAATCCGAAAAATTTTCTTAGCCAGCGTCCGGGCGTTTTCCGTCATTTGTCCGCGGTCAATTATTGCATAGACGTCGGAAAGATGACGATGTTCATGATGGTGATGATGACCTTGTTCATGATAATGTTCTTCGTGATGATGTTCCGGGTGATGAAGATGAACGTCAAAATCACAACCGCAAATGCTGTAGGATGATTTTTGCGCAATATGATAGTCAAAACCATCCAAATGCAGACTCTTCAGAACTTTATCAAGTTTTTTCCTGTCCGCTCCCAAATCAAGCAGCGCGGCAACCGTCATATCGCCGCTGATGCCGCAGGCGCCTTCCAAATAAAGATATTTCGTCACTGTTTTTCTCCTGTAATCCTTAAAATCCGGCAGGCTTGAACCGCTGCACCAAAACCGTTGTCTATATTTACGACCGAGATTCCTTCGGCGCAAGAGTTTAACATTGCCAGAAGAGGCGCCAGACCATTGAATGAAGCGCCGTATCCGACGGAGGTTGGTACGGCAATGACCGGAGCTTTTACCAATCCGGCCACAACGCCGGGTAAGGCGCCTTCCATACCGGCAACCGTAATGACGACCTGAGATTTGCGAATGTTTTCTATCTTTGCCAGCAGGCGGTGCAGTCCGGCAATCCCAACGTCATAAAAACGTTCAACTTCTGCACCGAAAAATTCAGCTGTTCGGGCTGCTTCTTCCGCTACCGGCAAATCGGCCGTTCCGGCCGCACAGACGGCTATTGAACCGGAAAGTTCCGTCATTTTGCCACCGGGCAGTGCAATAATCCGCGATATGGGATCATAGCTGGTTTTCAGACCGGCGTTTTGTACAAATTCAAACTGTTCCTGCGAGCATCTTGTTCCGAGGACGGAAATCTGCTCTTCTTTAAATTTTTGCAAAATCAGCAGAAGCTGTTCTTTGGTTTTGCCCGCGCAAAAAACCGTTTCCGGGAGGCCTGTCCGCTCCTTCCGGCTCAAGTCAAGTTTGGCAAAGCCGATATCGGCAAAAATATCAGACATTTCTGTTCCTTAAAATTTTCTATGCTTCAAAAGTTTTGGCAACTTCTTTCATCCATTTGCTTATCTCAATATGTTGCGGGCAATGTTTTTCGCACAGTTTGCAGCCGATGCAGGACGAGGCCTTGCCGTGGCTTTTAATCAGGTTGTTATAGTAGACCCTTTGGGCGTTAAACGGTTTGTCCGAGCGCTCCTGCTTTTCAGCATTGTAAAGAGCGAAATATTCCGGAATGGCGATTTTCATCGGGCAGAATTCTACACAATATTTGCAGGCCGTGCAAGGGATGGAAACCGCGGCGTGCAGCGTTTTGACCGCATTCTCAACCACTTGCAGCTCTTTCTTGTTCAGAGGTTTGAAGTTTTGCATATAAGACGTATTGTCTTCCAATTGTTCCATATTGGACATACCACTCAATACCATCATCACGCCGTCAAGGCTGGCGGCATAACGGATTGCCCAGGAAGCAACCGACATATTCGGCTCAGCGTCTTTGAAGATTTTTTCTACCGAATCCGGCACAACGGCCAGACTTCCGCCTTTGACCGGTTCCATGACGATGACCGGCTTGTTATATTTCTGAGCGATTTCATAGCATTTGCGCGCCTGAATGCTGGCATTGTCCCAGTCGATGTAGTTGATTTGCAGCTGGACGAAATCGACTTCAGGATGCTCTTTCAAAACCTCTTCCAGCAACTCCGGTTTGTCATGGAAAGAAAATCCCATTTTTTTGACTTTGCCTTCTTTCTTTTTATCGGCAATAAATTTGAAACTGTCATATTTGCGTACATTGTCAATGGTATTGGCGTTGATGTTGTGAACCATATAATAGTCAAAATAGTCCAGACCGGTTTTTTTAAGCTGTTTGTTGAATATTTCTTCCTGCTCTTCTTTGCTTTTCAGATAGCCGGCCGGCAGTTTGCTGGCAACGGTGAACTTGTTGCGCGGATGGCGTTCCACCAAAGATTTTCTCAGGGCAATTTCGCTTTCATAGCCCATATACATCCAGGCTGTGTCAAAATAGCTGAAACCGCGTTTAAGAAAAGTATCAACCATTTTGTTCAGGACATCATAGTCAATAGAAGTTTGGTCTTCCGGATTTTTTAACGGCAGACGCATAAAACCGAAACCGAGTTTGTTTTTTGGATTAATCTGTGTTTTGACAACATCAGACACGGCGATAGGTTCGGCCAGCGTCAGTTTTGGCAGCGCCGATAAGGCAAAGACAGCCAGAGTACTCATTAAAAATTCCCGTCTGTTCATTGTTTGAAACTCCTATGCTCTGTTGATAACAACTTGTTTATCTGCAGTTTAATTTCTAGAGTGTACTCGAAGTCAAGCATTTTTTTTATTTTTTGAATATATTTCCTTTTAATGTTGAGCAAGATGTAAGAATGTTGTTGATTGTAATTATTTTCAGGCGAAGCAAAAAGATTGAACATTTAAAGTAATGAAAATTGTTTTGACCGAAGATTAATACAATTTTGTGTTGACTTTCTTGTGAGCCCAGTATATAAATTCTCTCAAGTTTTGTGCCGACATAGCTCAGTTGGTAGAGCTACTGATTTGTAACCGTTCCAAGCGGTGTTTGTAAGAGATTGATTTTAGGTGTTTTTCTTTTATAAACAACAAATTGTACTAAAATTGAGCTGTATGTAGGAATCGCTAAATGGAGCTAACAGTAATAAGCGTGGTAGCTCGGTGGTAGCTCGGCAAGATTATTATTGTAGAATAATGTATAGAGCTGTATTTAAAGACATAGCTCAGTTGGTAGAGCTACTGATTTGTAATCAGTGGGTCCGCGGTTCGAGTCCGTGTGTCGGCACCAGTTTCCAAGCCCTTGAAATTCAAGGGTTTTTTCTTTTATTTAGCCTATTAAATTCAACTCAAAAATAGCGTTTTTATCCCCTTTTTATGGCTCAAGCTACCACCGAGCTACCACAATCCAGAAATTATTGTTAAAATTCAATATATTAGGCATTGAATATTTTACGCAATTTTTATTTGCGCTGGGATTTTTTTATTGAAATTTTTGAAAAAAGAAGATTTTTTTATTGATATTTTTGAAAAAAGAATTAGTATAAGAGTAGTTAATTATTTTTATGTCAAATTAAAAAATTTTTTATTATTATGGAAAAGCTTAATTTAATAAAAGGAGCAATAATTTTATCAGAAATGTCTATTGAGGAAGTCTTCCAAGCTTTTGCATCAGATGTTTCAATCGAATTTTTGCAGGAACTAGTGCAATTACAGAAAGCGAAATTAGCAACAGGTATGCAAACGGCAGTTTCGACTATGTCAAACGTAGAACAAAAAAAGCAAGTTTCTGCAAAGGAATCAGAAAAACAATTTGAATTACTTACAGCCAATAGTGGAAAAATCAAGGTTGGAATGTTCTATTATAATGAAGACAAGACTTTTTCAAAAGAATTAATTGCCAGCAAGCAAGTTTCCGGCGTGGTTGCTTATGTTGATGAAATCCATAAGCGAGGATTCAAAGAGCCAGGATTGATTGTTACATTACGTGAAAAACGATTGCCTTGGTCAAGTGGCACATTGTTTGTTGAGATGCCAAATAGTTTAAATGGTAAAGAAAACACCTGCTTAATTATGAAAGCATCTCGCGCACACGGTAAAAAAGCAGAAGCGGCTGAATATTGCGCTAATTACGCTTATGATGGCATCAAAGCAGGAGAAGCCTTTTTCCCTAGCAAAATAGAATTGGAAAAGGTTAGAGCAAGTATGAAAAACAATGTTGAAACGATTAATTTTTCTTTGGCAAAAGTTAAAGGTGCTCAACTGACGAAAGATATTTATTGGGCATCTTCTGAGTTTGATGAATACACTGCTTGGCAACAGAGTTTTAGTGATGATTATTGTGACAGAAAAAATAGCTACGCTTGCGTTCGCCCGATGATGTCATTTTGATTTATTTTACAATCCGGTTGGCTTGTTGCCACCGGATTTTTTGTACTCTGAAAACCCCGCGCTAGGCGCGTGGTTCCAAAGAGCTTATAGCTTTACACATAAAAAACTCCTTTGCTATTATGTGAGAGACGG
>CASGEB010000026.1 GCA_949300375.1 uncultured Pseudomonadota bacterium | reverse complement strand
AATCCAGATAAATAAAGAAGCCATATAGTTGACTTGGATTGCCGGGTCAAGCCCGGCAATGACTAAGAAGAAAATTTGTTTGATGTGGATCCCCGGGTCGATGCCCGGGGATGACATAATAAAAAAAAGTACTGGGGATGACAGTAAAAAAATAAAGTACCCAGGGGAAAAGATAAAAAAGGCCGCTGGAAACGGCCTAATTGATTTGTTTATTCAACGGATTGAACTTTAACAGCATTGTTTGCCATTTGTCATATTTGTCAGGATACTTTTCGGCCAAAATATTATACGGCTGGCAAATATAAACCGCGCGTCTGGCGCTGTCGGCAACCGAACGGAAGAAGTTATCCGAATTGTAACGCGCCATATCCAATATTTCAACGTTTCGCACGCTGCCGTCCTGATTCAACGTGGCACGGATTTCAATAATCATATCTTCAATCCCCATAGCGCCCGGATCCAAATTCCAACAAGCCCGCAAACGTCCGGCCAGCGCATCCATTTCCGAAATGCTCAATTCACTGAAGTAGTTTCCGCCGGTTCCGCCCTCAATGCCCATATTCTGCACCGGTGTGCCTTCCTTAACAACGGCCTCGGAATCTTCTGCCCCGAGGTTTCTTTCCATTTCATCAACTGAGGCCAGCAGACTCTTCAACGGATTGGCCAGTTTGGGTTTTGATTTGTCTTCCGGCTTTTGCGGCTGTTTTTTAGGCTCAGCTTTTGGTTTGGGAGCCTCTTTTTTAGGCTGGGGCTTTGCCTTTGGCGCTTTTGGCTTGCGAGGCTGCGGCGCGACCAGAAAATCTTTTTTGATTTCTGTCGGTGTTTCTTCTTTTACCTCCGGGGTTGCTTGCGCTTGTTCTTTTGTTTTTTCCTGCGGCGCTTTTTCTTCAGGCTCATCTTTGGCATAACTGTTTTCTATCTTGCGTTGTTTCTGCGAGGCAGCCTTGTCTTCTTTGCCAAATTTTGCCTTGGGCGGCAGATTGGTCATTTCCGAGATTTTGACATCTTGCAAATCAACAATAATCGGCACCTGGTTTAAGGTCATTTTGTTTGACCAAAACAGCGGCAGGTCTATCCAGAAAAGGAAAAAGACCAGCAGGTGCAATGCGATTGATTTTTTAAGAGCCTGCTTCATCGGTGCTATTTTTTCTTTACTATCCGGGGTTTGGGTTCGGTTTTCAGCCCGACTTTTTCAAATCCGGCCTCTTTCAAAATTGCCATCAGGCCGATAACCCGGCCGTATTCCGCACCGGTATCTCCCGATATGGTTACGCTCAACTGCGCATTCTCTCCACGGATGGCTTTGAGTTTTTCCACAATCTTATCCGCCGGGATTTCGGTCTGGCCGATGTAATAATAGCCCTCTTTGTCAACGCTGATGTTTACCGAGGTTTCTTCGCCCTCCAGCGCTTTGCCGCCGACTTTCGGCAAATCCAGCGCAATGCCCGAGGTCATCAGCGGCGCTGCGACCATAAAAACAACCAGCAAAACCATCATCACATCCATCAGATTGGTCATATTGATATCGGCATTGCGGCGGCTGCAGCGGGCTTCGCGGCGCGTTTGGTTTTGCTGATAGTAATATGTCATTCTTATTCTCCCGCCATTTCCGCTTTGATGGCCGTGTCATCAATTTCGCGCGACAAGATGCTGGAAAATTCGACCATAAAATTCTCCAGACGTTTGGCATAGCGGTCAATATCCGACGTGATTTTGTTATAAGCCACAACAGCCGGAATGGCCGCAATCAGCCCGAATGCCGTTGTGAACAAAGCCTCGGCAATACCGGGCGCCATAGCGGACAAAGAATTGCTCTGCGTGGCAGCAATGGCGTTAAAGCTGTTGATAATTCCCCATACCGTGCCAAACAAGCCGACCAGCGGCGCAACGGAACCCGTCGACGCCAAAAAGCCCATCCGCGTATCCAGCGCCTCGACTTCCTTATCCATTGAAACAGTCATGGCTTTTTCAATACGCTGCTGCAGCGAAACGCCGCGCAACCCGCGATCGGTTTTGGACTTCATAATATTCGTCCGTTTCCATTCCTTCATGGCCGCAACAAACATGGCAGACATCGGATCGGACGGGTGGGTGCCGATGGCATCGTACAAACGGTCCAGAGAACCGCCCGACCAAAAGCGCTCTTCAAATTTGCGGGAACGCTGCTTGACCTGGCGCAGCGTGCCGAGTTTTTCAATGATAATCGCCCAAGACCAAACCGATGCGGCAATCAAGCCGATCATCACAACTTTGGTTACAGTGTCGGAAGCCCAGACCAGATCCCACATGGACATAGTCTGAGCGGCATTGGCAACTTCTGTCATTGTTTCTGTATTCATTGTGTTTTTCCACCTTAATTAAAAAAACGGATTATCCGAGAACTTGAAAATCTGACCGGACTGTAGCATAAAATATTAAAAATTCAATTAATTTAAATATATTTTTCAATCTTTTGCACCAGAGAGGCCGGCATCCGCACCGGGCGCTTTTTGATGAGATTCAGACAGGCAACCTTAACATCCAAAACAACCAAGGTTTCTTCACCGCGCCGGATTTCCTGGCGCATCAAGGCAGAGGCGCCGCCATATTCAACAATTTTGCAGGAAACCGTCAGCAAATCATCCAGCACCGCCGGTTTCAGATAATCAATCTCGCAATGGCGGACGGCAAAACCAATCCGGTCTTCCGAAGACAGTTCCGCCTGCTGGTCAAACCCGAGCGTCCGGATATATTCGCTGCGGGCGCGTTCGGCAAATTTCAGATAATTGGCGTAATACACAATGCCGCCGGCATCGGTGTCTTCATAATAAACACGCACCGGCATTACAAAAGTTCCGTCAGCGGAAATATCACGGGGCAGATTGTCTTGCATTTTTCAGTCCTCTATTCCTTCTAGCAAATCAAATTGTTTGGTATTTTTGCGCAGTTTGGCGACGCCCAAATATTCGCAGCCCAAATCCGAGATGACGCGGCCGCGCGGCGTGCGCTGCAAAAAACCAAGTTTGAGCAAAAACGGCTCTATCACTTCTTCTATCGTGTCGCGTTCTTCAGACAAAGCCGCCGCCAATGTGTCGGCTCCGACCGGTCCGCCGCCGTAATTCTGGACAATGCATTGCAGATAACGGCGATCAAACGCGTCAAGCCCGTAATTGTCAACATCCAGGCGGCGCAAAGCCGTATCGGCAATCTGATTGTCAATCTCCTCGGCGTTGCTGACAATGCCAAAATCGCGTACGCGGCGCAGCAGACGGCCGGCGACGCGCGGCGTGCCCCGGGAACGTTTGGCTATTTCCATCGCGCCTTTGTCCGACAGCGGCATACCCAGCAGGTGAGCGCCGCGGGTAACAATTTTCTTCAAATCTTCCGGAGAATAAAAATCCAGCCGGAGCGGGATGCCGAATCTTTCACGCAGCGGGGTGGACAGCATACCGGAACGCGTGGTGGCGCCGACCAACGTGAACGGCTGCAGATCTATGCGGACAGACCTTGCCGACGGCCCTTCTCCAATGATTAAATCCAATTGAAAATCTTCCATTGCAGAATAAAGGACTTCTTCAATCGCCGGGTTCAGGCGGTGGATTTCATCAATAAACAAAACGTCGTTCGGTTCCAGGTTGGTCAGGATTGCCGCCAGATCGCCCGATTTTGAAATCATCGGCGCGGAAGTTGCGCGAAAGCCAACGCCGAGTTCTTTGGCTATAATCGAGGCAAGGGTCGTTTTTCCCAGACCCGGCGGGCCGAACAGCAAGACGTGATCCAAAGCCTCACCGCGCTTTTTGGCCGCCTCAATAAAAATTTTTAAATTTTCGCATACCTGCTTCTGCCCAACAAAATCCGCCAAAGACGTCGGGCGCAGGTTTACCGGGGCGTTTGCCCCCTGCTCTTCGTCTTCGGCCGTTCTTTTGGCGCTGACCAGTCTTTCATCGTCCATTTATCTATCAATCCTTTTGGGCAAATTCTTTTAATGCCAGTTTAATCAAGTCCGAAACGCCGGCGTCCGGTTTGTTTTTTGCCGCTTTGTTGACGGCCTTGTATGCCTCCAGGCGCTGATACCCCAAATTGACCAATGCTGAAATGGCATCTTCCATTGTATCAGGATTCTCGGCGGCGTTCATTATCGCAACGTTATCCTCGTAGCTTGCAGTTTCTTCGGTCGGATTCATCTCAATCTCCTTAGAAAATTCGGTTATCGGGACAGTTACAATCTTGTCTTTCAGCTCGGTTACAATGCGCGCCGCCAGTTTGGGACCGACGCCGCTGGCTCGGGTGAAAGAGTTTTTATCCTGTGCAGAAACCGCCTGCGAAAGCTGAGCCGGACTCAAAACAGACAAGATGCTGAGGCAGACTTTGCTGCCAACACCCTGAACTTTTGTCAGCGTGTTGAACCATTCTTTTTCCCAAGCGTCAAAAAAACCAAACAACGAGATACTGTCTTCACGGACGACCGTTTCAATCAGCAAAGAGGCCGTTCCGCCCCTGACCAGTTTTCCCAGCGTTTTTGACGAGGCAGAAACCAGATAGCCGACGCCGTTGACATCTATAATGCACCAGTCTTCGCCGATCGTATCGATTATGCCTTTTAATTTTGCAATCATTCCTGCACCTTATCTATATAATTCTTATTGCACCTTACACAAGTCCGCGGCATTCTGCAATCTTTTTTGCCGCGTAATCCCCTGTCCGTTCCGTTCTTTCCCGCTTTAATAATCCCACTGATACTTTTTCATATCTACGCAATCGTCGTTGCCAAAAGCAACGCCTTCTTCCTCCAACAGTTTTTTCTGGTTGAAGAAACACGGCGCGAGACGGCCGGCATGGTTGACCACCCGGTGGCAGGGGTAATCGCCGTAATAATGCGACATACTCAGAACTTTTCCAATCAGCCGGGCATTTTTGTTCCGACCGACCAGTCTTGCTATCTGGCCATAAGAGGCTACTCTGCCCTCCGGAATTTCTTCTACCGCGGACAAGATTTCATAAATCAGGTTTTCCGTTAATATCTTTGACATCCCACACCTTTTCTTAACTATAATGCCTTTCCTTCTTTCGGGAGAAACAGCTTGGACACATCCGCCCCTTCCAATTCCAATAAACGGATTTTGACATCCAATCCTCCGGCATAACCTGTCAGACTGCCGTTTGTTCCGACAACCCGATGGCAGGGAATGATGATTGATATGGGATTATGCCCCACCGCTCCGCCGACAGCCTGAGCCGACATTGTCTTTTTTCCGAGTTTATGGGCAGCCATTTTGGCAATGTCGCCATATGTCCATACCTGTCCAGACGGGATTTCGCATAAAATCTGCCAAACCATCTGTCTGAAACTGCTGCCCGCAGGAGCCAGCGGTAATTCCGTTGTTTCGGGTTTCTGTCCGGCGAAATATCTATCAAGCCATTCTCTGGTTCTAACCAAAACAGGCAAATCATTTTTTTCACAAATTGCGCCGGATATCGTATCGGCATAATATTTTTGCCCGGCGATCCAAAGGCCCGTCAGAGATATTCCGTCAGATGCAAGCAAAAGCCGGCCAACCGGAGAATCGTAATAAGAAGAATACATCATTTCTTTTTCCCGGAAAAAGAGTCTTTTATAATTGTATATTTTTATTACGTTTGCATCTCTTTATCAATAAAAAAACAGCCTGACTAACATCAGGCTGTTTTCAAAATATTATCAATTATGCAGCTTTAGATTTTTTCTGAGCAGCAAATTCATTCATACAACTGATAATATAATCCTGCGTTTCTTTATCCAGATACGGATGCATCGGAATACTCAAAACGGTTTTTGACAATTTCTCGCAAACCGGCAAAGAACGGGTGTTCCACTGAGCATAAGCCGTTTGGGTATTGACCGGACGCGGATAGTAAGCGCCGCAAGGAATGCCTTTTTCTTTCAAGAAAGCCAAAGCCTCGTCGCGGTCTTCACAAGTAACAGTGTACAACGCATAAGCGGACTTACAGTCTTCCAAAATCTGCTGTTTGCCGTAGTAGCCGCTCAAATTGTCATCATAACGTTTGGCAATGGCATAACGGTCTTTCAGTTCCTGATCAAATACTGTGAGTTTTTGCAGCAAGACGGCGCCCTGGAAAGAATCCATACGGGAATTTAAGCCCATGCGGATGTTGTCATAACGATCGGTTTTGCTCATACCATGAACGCGGCAGGAAACCATCAGGTCATATTCCTCGTCGGTATTGGCAAAAGCCGCACCGCCGTCGCCATAGCCGGCCAGCGGTTTGGTCGGGTAGAAAGACGTGGCGGTCAAATCGGCAATGCTGCCGGCTTTTTTGCCTTTATAAACCGAACCATAGCTTTGGGCAGAATCGGACAATACCTTCATTCCGTTTTTATGGGCAATTTCAAGAATCTTGTCATAATCTGCCGGGCTGCCGAAAATATCAACGGCAATAACAGCTTTTAAGTTCAATTTTCCTTCTTTTTTGACTTCGGCAATCGCTTTTTCCAAATCTGCCGGATCCATATTGAAAGTTTTGGGATCGGAATCTACGAAAATCGGCGTTGCACCCAAAATAACAGGAGCTTCGGCCGAAGCAACGAACGTGAAAGAAGAAACAAATACGGCATCGCCCGGTTTAACGCCCATTGCCATCAACGGCAGAATCAGGGCATCGGTGCCGGAAGCACAGGTTACACAATGTTTGACCCCGGAATATTCCGCCAGCTTGTTTTCCAGCTCGTGCGTTTCCGGCCCCTGGCAAAAAGCGCCGTGATTTAAAATGTTTTTGAAAGCATCCAAAAATTTTTCTTGTCCGATAACTTTTTGAGACGTCAGGCAGTCAAAAAGATTTATTGGTTTTGAAGGTTTTTCTGTCATTTTAGTTCGTCCTTACATAAATTGTTTAACTGCGGGCGATATTAACGCAAAAAACGCCGGGAGGCAAAACACAAAAGGTTTCTTCTTTGTAACAAAAGAAATATTTTATATTCCCCTATCTTTTTCAAAACAGTTTTTACTTCACAACCCGTTGAATCAGCACATATTTTTTTCGTACCATTTTATTCATAAGTTATAAATAACTGTTGCCTTTATTAAACAACGATGTTATATTTTTTGGCAGAATCAGTTAAATGAAAGGTCCAAGAAGTGATTAAGAAGTCGATTTTGTTTCCGGCAACAGCAGCTTTGCTTTTAACGACAACCTCCTGCGCCACAACCGGAAACATTAATCCGCATGAAGAAAACGACAGCCTGGAAAGTTATAACCGCGCTGTCTTTAAATTTAACTACCAAGTTGATAAATATGTTCTCAGGCCGCTTGCCGAAGGATACCGCGATGTTACGTCCGAGGCGGTCAGAAACCGGATAAACAGCTTTTTGGACAATATCAAGGAACCGTTGTATGCCGGAAACCATTTGCTTCAAGGCAACTTTAAGCAGGCCGGAATAGAGGTTTCCCGTTTCGCCATTAACAGTACTCTCGGTTTGGCAGGTTTGTTTGACGTGGCCGAAGGCTGGGGACTTTCAAAAAAGAAAACCAATGTGGATGAAACTCTGGCCAGCTGGTGCGTTCCCGACGGTCCGTATTTTATGCTGCCGTTTATCGGTCCCAGCACACCCCGCGCTGCAACAGGTTTAGTAGCGGATACGGTTTTTGATCCGGTTTATTGGGCTACTTATAATGATGCAAATGTCCGGGATAAAATCACTTATACTTATTGGGGCGTTAAGGTCATTGCCACAAGGGAACAGGCACTCGATTTGCTTGATGAACTGGAGAGAGGATCTGTTGACTTTTATTCCACCATGCGTTCGGCTTATCTTCAAAATCGTAAAAATATGGGCTGCCGCAATAAGGATGATGATGTTCAGACTTATGACTTTGACTTCGGCATTGAAGATGAAGACGAAGCCTTTGACGAAATGGAAGCCGAATAATTTAATTCTTTGATTTGGAGAAACATAAATGAAAAAAAATCTTTTTGCCGTTGTTTTTGCCGCTGTCTTGGCCGTTACGGGGAATGTCCGCGCCGAAGTTAACGCCGCCGATGCGGAAGCTTTTGTAAAAGACGTTACCAATGACGGCATTGAAAACATTATCAACGCCAATATTTCTCAACAAGAAAAAGACGCCCGTTTTGAAAAATTGTTTAATCAGGCTCTGGATTTGGATTTTATCGGCAAATTTGTTCTGGGACGTTCCTGGAGAACTGCTACGCCGCAACAACGCAAGGACTTTATTGCCGTTTATCGTGAATTGAACACCAAAACCTGGTCAAAGCGTTTTGATGAATTTAAAGGCAAAAATTTTACTTTTAAAGGAACAACCCCGTCTAATTCGGCTAATCAGATTTTTGTAAACTCGACCGTCGCGATGGATCAGGGCGAGCCGGCGAAAGTCGTCTGGCGGGTTAAACAAACCGGCGATACATTTAAAATCGTCGATATTGTTATTGAAAACGTTAGTCTGGCCATTGCCGCCCGCAATGAATATGCCGGCTTTATAAAAAACAATCCCGGCGGGGTTGACACCTTGATAAAAAACTTGAGAAACAAAGTACAGACAATGTAAGGCAAGCCCCGGAAAATCCGGGGTTTTATTTTGATTATATTATTGACAATTAACGTCCGTAACCGTTCTTTTTTATCTGGCGCAGATTATTTATATCCGGATGTTGCGTTTGTTTTTTCCGGCTGCGCAAACGCTCCAGCAGTTCTTTGTTTTTTTCGGCGTTAGGCATTTTTTTTAACATCTCGCAAGTATTTTCATCCAAGCTGTTAACGTCTTCAATTTTTGTATATCCCCGTGTTCGCAAACCAACCCGCTGGCAGGCAATCATCAGGCGTGCGCGATACTCGTCGCTGTCTGCTTTGCTGACATTGATTACGCTTTTGCCTTTGTTTTTTTCCGCCGTCAAAGCAGCCATAAAATCTTCCACCGACGGAACGGCTTTTTCGTTTTTATCTTCCCGGCGGATAATTTTCATCCGGTTTTTATTGACGTAATGATAGTCTGTCTGCCCGACGGATGCTTTATACTCCTGGCTTCCGCCAATTTCCTGAAAAGGCAGATTGTTATCCTCGGCATAATTTTTCAGCGCTTTCCGGGAAGGCTTGTGATAATCTGATATTTTTGATTCTTGGCGGCCAGTTTCGCCCTTTTCAAAAAAAGCATCTTCATCAAACTCTTCCTGAGGCCGGTCGTCAAAGTCATAAAGGCTGTAGCCTTTTCCCGGCTCTTCATCTTCCAGCTTATTTTTTTCTTTATCATCCTCTTCATCAGAAAAGAATTTATCATCAAGGTAAGATTGATAATCTTCGGACGAACGTTCATATTTTTCTTTTGAACCGGTGAGGTGTTCTTTTTCATACGCAGCTTTTAAATCATTCTCCAGAAGTTCCAATCTGTGAAGCAGGTCGCGCAATTTTTCCCGGTCAGCCTCGGATAAATCTTTATAATATATTTTTGCCTGGTAAAGTTTATCCCGCTTGTCCTGCCGCAAAACTTCCTGCTGGCCGTCATAATCGCCGATATCCGACTCCTTAGAATAATAGCGGTTGGAAAAATCGGTAATTTCATCCTCATAACGGCGGATTTCATTATCTATCAGATCCTGCCTCCGGCTGGACAATTCGGCATCGCGGCGGCGCTGCATAAAATCATAAATTTGTTCATTATCGGGAACGTCGTCATCCCGCAGCTGATCAATTTCGGATTCTGAATGAGTATATAAACGTTCTTCTTCGCTTTTTTGATTCTCCAATTCACGGATTTTGTCTTTTCTTTGTTGAATTTCATTTTCAAAGAAATTCATTTTTTCACGAGCTTCGGCCGTTTTATTTTCCAGCTCGTCCGCTTTTCTCCGATAGCTCTCCCAGATCAAGTCTTTGTCCCGCTCATAGAGACGTTTGGTATTTTCCAAAGATGTTTTTACGAAATTGATTTCGTGTTGTATATCTTTTATTTTTTGCTTGATGCTTTCCACTTCTGACATTTTTTCACCTAAAAAAGTACCCTGTCTTTATTACAGGGTACTATATTTTGGGCTTTTTGGCAACTTTTATATTTTAGGCAACTTTGGCGTCAAAATTGATGGCGCTGCCTTCAATATCGGCCTGTGTTCCTCCGCTGCAGCCGCTGTTGAGTTTAACGGCCAATACCTGCTCGGCAATATAGGCCTTGTTTTCTTCCAGGGCTTTGGCCAGTTCGGCATCTGTCGTTGAGTAGCAAAGCTCAATGCGGTCAGAAACGTTAAACGCCTTGTCTTTGCGCAAAGTCTGAACCAGCCGGATAAAGTCGCGCGCCATACCCTCACGGCGAAGCTCGTCCGTTACATTGGTATCAAGCGTTACAACGGCTTTGTTATCGGCAAAGGCTTTTCCGGCAACACCGTCTTTCATTTCCAAACGAACCTCAAACAGATCCGGCGTCAAGGTTTTGCCGGCTATACTCAATGTTCCGTCAGAATTAAGCTCCCATTTTCCCTGCTTATAGGCGCCCATTACCGGCCCCATATCTTTGCCGAGGGCTTTGCCGAGCAGCGGCGTATAAAGATAAATTGTTTTGGAAGCATAATTTTCCAGCTTATTGTCAAATTTGACTTCTTTGACGTTCAATTCATCTTTGACAATCTCCTGATATTCTTTTCCGAGTTCGGCGCCGATAACCGTCAGGCTGGACAAAGGCAGGCGGTTGCGCAGGTTCTTTTCTTCACGGATGAACTTGCCGGTCGAACACAAATCCTGCACAAAATCCATATCCTCAACCAGTCCGGCATCATATTTGATATCGGCCAAAGCTGGATAATCCGCCAGATGCACCGACTCTTCACCGGTCAGATTTTTATAAACATATTCCGTTACAAAAGGCATTAACGGCGCAATGATTTTGCAAACGTTGACCAAAACCGTGTACAAGGTGTCAAAAGCATTGGCGTCTCCTTCCCAGAAACGGTCGCGGGTGCGGCGGATATACCAGTTGTTCAACACTTCCATAAAAGATGCAACTTCATTGGTTGCTACAGCAACGTCATAATTTTCAATCCCCTGTTTGACAATATCGCGCAGGCGTTTGAGCTTGGACAGGATATAATTGTCAATGGCCTCCGGAGAAGAAGAAATTTCTTTGGCTTTGTATTCTTCGGCATTGGCATAAAGCGTGAAGAAATAAAATGCGTTCCAGAGCGGAATGAGCGCAACGCGGGCGGCTTTGGCAATCTCTTTGCCCTCTTTGTCAACCGCCAGATTTCCGCCTTTCAACACCGGCGAGGAAACCAAAAACCAGCGCAAAGTATCGGAACCGATAGTATCCAAAACCTCGTTCGGGTCAGGATAATTCTTCAGGCGTTTGGAAAGTTTCTGCCCGCCTTCTGCCATCAGCAAGCCGGTGCAAATACAGTTTTTGAATGCCGGGCGGTTGTGTAAAGCCGTGGCCAGCACGGTCAGCGTATAAAACCAGCCGCGGGTTTGATCCATAGCTTCGACAATAAAATCTGCCGGGAAATGATTTTCAAACCAATCTTTGTTTTCAAAAGGATAATGAATCTGGGCATAAGGCATTGAGCCGGATTCAAACCAGCAGTCAAAAACGTCGCCGACGCGGCGCATCATCGTTTGTCCGGACGGGTCATCGGGATTGGGATAAACAACTTCGTCAATATAAGGCTTGTGCAAATCCTTAACCTCAAAACCGGTCTTTTGTTTGATTTCTTCCAAAGAACCGAAAACATCTACCCGCGGGAATTTCGGATTGTCGGATTTCCACACCGGAATCGGCGTT
This sequence comes from uncultured Pseudomonadota bacterium, assembly GCA_949300375.1. GTDB lineage: Bacteria > Pseudomonadota > Alphaproteobacteria > RF32 > CAG-239 > MGBC133411. The sequence goes on along the minus strand of CASGEB010000026.1, from coordinate 8,294 downwards.
CCCCAGAAACGGTTGCGCGAAATTGACCAATCGCGGGCGCCTTCCAGCCATTTGCCAAAGCGGCCGTCTTTGATATGTTCCGGCACCCAGTTAATCTGCTGATTGTTTTTGACCATTTCATCACGAAAATCAGTTACTTTGACAAACCAGCTTGACATTGCCTTATAAATCAGCGGCGTATCTGTACGCCAACAGAAAGGATAAGAGTGGGTATATTGTTCTTTTTTGACCAGAATGCCTTTTTCTTTCAGCAGCTGCATAATCGGTTCGTTGGTCTCAAAAACCTGTTTGCCTTGATAATCCGGCACTTCGGCGGTGAACTTGCCGGCTTCGTCAACCGGGCAGACAACCGGAAAATTCTCGTCATAGGCACGGCAGGCCTCAAAGTCATCCTGACCAAAGCCCGGCGCAATATGGACAATGCCGGTACCATCCTCAGTGGAAACAAACTCGCCGCTCAAAACCTTAAACGCACCTTTATCTTTCAGATGTTTGAAATAAGGAAACATCGGTTCATAGCTCATACCGACAAGGTCTTTACCCTTTATCGTTCCAACCTGTACAGCATTTTCAAGCTGTTTTTTATAGCGCCCGAGCAAGGCCTGAGCTAAAATATATTTCTGCCCCGCTTCTTCCATAACGGCATAGTCAATATCCAGCCCGACTGCCAGCATTAAGTTTGACGGCAAGGTCCACGGCGTGGTTGTCCATACCAGCATATTCATACCGTTTTCCAGCTTGAACATGACGGTGATGGCATTGTCGGTCTTATCCTGATAGCCCTGGTTGACCTCAAAGTTTGAGAGCGGAGTTTCCGCCGCCCAGGAATAAGGCAGAACGCGATAATCTTCATAAACCAGCCCTTTGTCATAAAGCTGTTTGAAATTGTGGATTACGCTTTCCATAAAAGACAGGTTCATGGTCTTATAATCATGGGTAAAGTCAACCCAACGTCCGATGCGTTTGAACATATCGACCCAGATGCCGGAATATTTGAGCACATCCTGGCGGCAGAAATTGTTAAACTTTTCAACGCCGTATTCTTCAATCTGCTTGCGGCCGGAAACGCCCAATTGCTTCTCGGCAGACATTTCGGCAGGCAGGCCGTGGCAATCCCAACCCAGACGGCGCTCGACTTTTTTGCCGTTCATGGTCTGAAAACGCGCCACAACGTCTTTGACATAAGATACCATAATATGCCCGTAGTGCGGTGTTCCGTTGGCAAACGGCGGGCCGTCATAAAAGACAAACTCGGCGGCACCATCACGGTTGTGTACCGATTTTTCAAAAGTTTTATCCTCTTCCCAGAATTTTAAGACTTCTTTTTCAAGCCCGACAAAGTCGGCTTTGGCTTTGACCTCAGCGTAATGTTTCATTTTTCGATATCCGTTAATGGTTAAAAAACTTATTGATTTTGAAGAAATATGTGTATGCAAAAAGATGAATCCCCTCAGGGGATAATTATGGCAGGAATGCGTGATATGTAAAAAACGTTCATCTTCTTTGTTCTCTCTTAAAAAAACTGAGAATAATCTAATACAATAACCCGGGCAAGTCAACCGGAAAATAAAGAAAAGCCTCTTTCCTAATTTTTAAGGAAAGAGGCTTTTCGGCCTGCATAACAGAGTTAATGAAGAAAAGCAGATAGAGCATTTCTCTGCTGCAAGACCCGTCGAGACCGACGCTTTTGAACCACACAACAACCTATCGGCAATGCAATGGAGCAAAATTCCTTTTATGCGGCACCGCCTTTACGAAAATTTGCGGGACGATAATCCGGCAAAATCGTACTCATCTTTTGATGAATTATTAACTATATTATGGAAAGAGCGTTAAAAAGACACGGCAGCTTTGCATAAAAGTTTAATAACTGGTTCGAAACCAAAATAATTTTCAGAAAGATAAAAAAACCGTCGGATTTTATAACGGCATAAAAATTTTTAGTCAAGTATTTTTTTCTTTAAATTTCAATAACCGAGAATAGCGGGAAAGCTTTCCCAACTTAAAAATTGACAAAAATTTATTGAATTGCGAAAAATTTTATGATATATTAACAACAGATTAGCTTTTTACGGGGAGAAAATTTATGCCAGCAGGAACTATTTGCAAAGAGACTGTCAAAGCCGCCAGCCGTGCCGTTCTCGGATTTGCCGGTATGAGCGCCGTTTTGGCAAAACACGGCCTGCACGCGAACGATTCGATTTTGGGCGGTTATGTTAACGAAATGACCGGCGCCTTTGCCGGGGGAGCGGGAAAGACGCCGCTTAAAGATGTTGTACTGAAAGCAACAAACAATCTTTTAGACGGTTTGAACAAAACTACAAAATCCGTCAGTAAAAAAATTAAAGAACTTTAGCAAGCCGGGGGAACGGCAATGGAACACGCCGAAGACTATGAAATTATCCGTACGGAAGAAGGCATTTTGGTTTTTGTTATTAAAGAACGCAGCACAGAAGCCGAAAACCCCTGCATAATTTATGACGGCGGAAAGCACGCCACCCTTTACCGCCGGGCGGACGAGGTCATCCTGCTCGACTATTTACACAAAGATATTCTGGAACAGCTTAAAAAATCAGAATGCATTATTATCGCCGAAGCCGATTTTGAAAAAGAAAAAATTGTCCGCGACTACCAAACCCGCGTAAAAATCATTAAAAACAATCCGTTTTGCGATCATCTTAAATAATTATTTCCTTATCTCTAAAGTTCAATTTCTATTTAGGATTTTCTCCCTGTTTTTTTATTTTATTGTTACTTTTTTGAGAGCCCCAGAGGCCGAAAGCCGACAGCCGCAGGCTGCGGCCTGAAAAAGATGTTTAACATCAAAAAAAGGCTTTATCCTCCAACGGATAAAGCCTTTTTTATCATTTATAATCAAAAGCGTTTTTTAACTTTCCGAGATTAAACATTTCATCTTCTTCAAGCATATAAACGCCTTTTTCCCGACAATGAGCCGCAACTTCTTCGTCGGTCAGCCGTTTGCCGCCTGCCGTCCAGAATTCCTCGCCTTCAACGCCGGTGTAAAAGTCTTTGACCGGCCATTTTTGAGAATTGCACAACAGATATGTCCGGCCTTTACTTACAATCGCAATCGTATCCATACTGACACCGACCGGCTTGCCCTGATTGTCATAAACCGTGAACTCAGAGGCATCATCAACGTCATCGCACAGTTTTTGCCCTTCTTTGCCGAAGATTTTGCCTCCAGTCAACAAATACGCCCCGTAAATTTGCAGGCGCCGGTGCAATCCGCCGATTTCGGTTTTCTGATGCGTTTTCAGATTTTCAATCCGGCTTTTGCCGTCTTCGCACAAAACAAAAACATTTTCGTCCCAATTGCTGAGCGCCTGATAGCGCACAGGCATAATCTCCTGTCCGGAAACGGAATAAGCCCCGAATTTTTCATCTTTGCTTTCCGCAATAAAAATGCCGTTATGATAATTGACATCAATAAATTTGACAGGAACGACAAGTTTGCCGTCAGACAACCGGGCAATCCCGATTTTTTTGTTCTGCCGGACAGCCATATATCCGGTGTTTTCAAAACCAAACCCTATTCCATGCGCCAAAACGTTTACCCAGTTGTTGAGCCCGTCGTATATCGGAGGCAGAATCATTTGCATATCCGGAGCCAGGACACCGTATTTTCCGTTAATTTTTATCCGGATGAAATTACGGCCATTGTTTTCAAAACTAATTTCTTCATAATCATCCAAAAGCTTTTGGCCTTTTTCAGAAAACAAAGAAACCAAACCGTTTTTCGTTCCGATAAAATACAAATCAGAGCCGGTTTTCCAATTGCGCCAGATTATTTTATCATATTCCGGCGGAATAATGATTTCCCTGACGCCGTCTTTTTCACAAACAACCCCGAATTTCTCATTTTCCTCTATCCGGCACAAGCCTTTGGAAGACGAAATGACACTCGTTTTTCCCGAAACAACTTCTGTTTCAGGCGGCAAATCCTTTTCTTCGGCACTTTGGCGGGATTTTGATTTTGAAGAACAGCCGACAAAAAGCAGCAACAAAATAACACACCCAATTCCTTGCAAGACAAACTTTACTTTTTTTAATTTTTTGTTCATAAAAATTTTAATTTAACAATTAAACAAATTATAAAGCTTATTTTGTTCTTAAACAGGTTAATTTGAGCATCTTTCTAAAATTATAGAACAAAATAATAGCTTAACGGCCGACGGTATAACACGTTTTTGTTCGGGAATCAAGAAAATATTGCCCCAACAAAAAGTCTCTTTGCAAACTTTTAACACTTCAATTTTTTAGAAAGTTTTTAAAATCCGGCTTATCCGCTTTCAGGGTTCAAAAATTTCTCCGCCGACCATCGGTTCCGGCACACCGGTTGTCGAAGGAAAGCTTATCGGCAGATTATACAACCGCCGCACGGCCATAAAAGCAAAAGCCTGAGCCTCAAGTTCATCGGCGTTCCACCCCAGATCATTGGCCGTTCTGACTTCGACATTCTCCAACCGCTGGCGGATAAAACGCACTAAAGTCGGGTTTCTGGCTCCCCCGCCGCAAACCGCAATCATTTTTGGCATCTCCGGCAGATACATTGCACAGGAATAAGCTATTGCCTCTGCTGTAAAAGCCGTGGCCGTCGCCGCACCGTCTTCCAGGCTCAAACCTTCCAGATGTTCCAGTTTGTCCTGAAAAATATTGCGGTCGATGGATTTGGGCGGATACTGGGCAAAATATTTATGGCGCATCAGAGCCGCCAGAACTTTGCCGTTAACCTTGCCCAATGCCGCCAATTTGCCGTTATAATCCATATGCTGCCCGGCGTGTTTCAACACCCAGTCGTTTATCGGCGCATTGCCGGGGCCGGTATCAAAAGCCAGCATTTCTCCGTTGGAGCCGATCCAGGTGATGTTTGACACGCCGCCAATATTCAACACGCCGACCGGTTTTTCCATATTGGCGCAGAGAGCATTGTGAAACACCGGCACCAGCGGCGCCCCTTCTCCGCCGGCCGCCACATCGGCATTGCGAAACCGACAGACAACGCGGATTCCGGACATTTGCGCCAACATTGCCCCGTCGCCGATCTGATGAGTATAGCGGTTTTGCGGCTCGTGATGAATTGTATGTCCATGAAAGCCGATGACATCTATTTTTTCATCAGTGTCGGCAATAAATTCTTTTACCGCATCGGCATGAAAACGCGTTACTTCTTCTTCCACGGCGCGAAGCCGGGCGGCATCGGCTTCATTATCGGGTCTTTTGCCGAGAATGGCGCGGATTTTTTCACGCAGAGGTTCATCATACGGCACGGTTCGCGACGGGCCGAAATCATAGACATCAAAACCATCAGTCGTTATGGCAGCCATATCCACGCCGTCCAGCGAGGTTCCGCTCATTAATCCCAAAGCTCTTACTTTTTTTATCAAATCCATCTCAAAAATTCATTCTTTCCTTATTGCAATGTTTGAATATTATGTTACTATCCGTTAAGAATTGGTTATATTTTATTTAGGAAAAGGAAATGAGTAATTTTAAATCACAGTTTTTTAACCTGATGGTCGAACGCGGTTTTTACAATCAATGCACTAACGAAAACGGCTTTGACACCTATCTTTACGAATGTGAAAAATCAGGAAAACCGGCTGTGGGTTATCTGGGCTCAGATCCGACCGGCGACAGTCTGCATGTGGGGCATATCGTGCCGCTGATGATGATGCGGTGGTTTCAGAAATGCGGGCATAAGCCGATTACTCTGGTGGGCGGGGCAACCGCGCGAATCGGCGATCCTTCCGGTAAAGACAAACTGCGTCCCTTTTTGGACGAAGAAACATTGCAGCATAATATTAAGGGACTGAAGAAATCTTTCAGCAAGTTTCTCAAGTTCGGCGACGGCGCTACCGATGCGCTGATGGTAGATAACTGGGACTGGTTTAAGGATATTAACTATCTTGCATTTCTCCGCGATATCGGAACCTGCTATTCCGTCAACCGGATGTTAACAATGGAAAGCGTCAAATCGCGTCTGGAGCGCGAACAGCCAATGTCTTTTTTGGAATTTAACTATATGCTGCTGCAGGGATACGACTTTTGCGTCTTATACAACAAATACGGCTGCCGGGCGCAGATTGCCGGCTCCGACCAATGGGGCAACATTACTTCCGGCACCGAGCTTGGACGCCGCCGTTATGATGTGGAGCTTTTTGGCTTTACCAGCCCGATTATTACAGATTCATCCGGCAAAAAAATGGGAAAATCGGAAGGGAACGCCGTATGGATTAATGAAGACAAGCTGCCGGCTTATGACTATTATCAATATTTTCGCAATATCGGCGATGCCGAAGTCGGCAAATGTCTGCGCATTTATACCGATCTGCCGATGGATGAAATCCGCCGTCTTGAAAATCTTAAAGATCAGGAAATCAACGAGGCCAAAAAGATTCTGGCCTTTGAAGCCACCCGCATCTGCCGCGGAGAAGAAAATGCCCGGCTGGCTCAGGAAAGCGCCGTCAAGACCTTTGAACAAGGCGGCATCGGCTGTGAACTGCCCAGTATTGAGGTTGCCAGCGTGGAAGGGCTTGGCATTTTGGATGCCTTTTTGCAGCTCGGTTTTGTCGAAAGCAAAGGCGAGGCCCGCCGGCTGATGAAACAGAACGGTTTGAAAATCAACGATAAAGTCATTAATGATGAAAATTATCGTTTTTCGTCCGCCGATTTGGTTGACGGCAAAATCAAACTTTCTCAAGGCAAGAAAAAGCACGGTCTGGTCAAAGTTGCCTGATTACATTTATTACGCAAATGTTGCGCAAAGAAAAAGAGGAATTTAAAGATTCCTCTTTTTTATTAAAAAAAAGCTTGCTTTCCTCAAAATATTATGATATATGACAAAATTGTACAAATTAATTATTAATATATATTATATGGAGACATTAAAGTTAGAAAACGTAGATGATTTCTACGGTCATATTTTGGCGAGAACAAAATTAATCCAAAAACAGAAATTTGAAAGAAACAAGCAGCAACTTATTAAAGAAACAAGTATGCTGCCTAAAAATTTTCAGCATCGGATTGCCTTTATGAGGCGATATATTGATGATTTTGACATTCGTTTTTGGGCTCAGATTCTGAATTGCTGCAAAGCTGCCGTTAAGATATGCAATGCTTATCCTGATGGTAACTTTAAGGCGATTACAAGTAAAATCTTAGGAAAACTGCTTGATGGCTTTTGTTTGAATCAGGATGAAAAAGCTTTTGCTTTATCTTTGGCAATCGCAAATTTTTATGATCAATCCAGAGCAACAGATTTTAACAGTTCATTGATTATGAATATTCCTGATCCTTTGCCGATCCATCCGCTGGGGTCTCAACTTTATGCCGAAGAAATAATCGCATACAAAAATTCTGAAAAATATGCTCAGATAGAGCATTTAGAAAAATAATGTTTTACAAAAAATTTTTATTATTATGAAAAGTAATAAGCTGAATCGAGAACAAGAATTGGCTACACTGCCAGAGTTGTTAAAAATCCGGATTGGCATGTTCCAACAGGATCCGCGTTTTGAACCTCATGAAGGAACCGAAGTTCGGATGTGTATGGTTGCAAACGCAATCCACACCGCTCATAAGGACGGTTTGGATTGGCTGGATGCCGCAAAGGTTGTGATAGAGAACAATCCTTTCCCTGAAAGGATTACATTGTCTTCGGACAATATTATGCTGGCGGTTGATTTGGCCAAGGCAATGGCAAATGACGAGGAAAAAGGGATTCTTCTTTCGGCGCCGGAAACCAAAGATTTGGAGGTTTCTGATACGTTGAACGTTCGATGCTCTGCTTCCAACGAATTAGGGATAGAGGGATATATGGCTCGTCCGCGGACAGAATATATCCAGAAATATCTAAAAGAGATTTTCATCAAATCCCCTTTGCATACCCAAGCTAATGTCTGACCAATCCTTCTAACACTTAACACCCCTGCACTTCACAGTGCAGGGTTTTTTCTTGCCAAAATCTCCGTTACACTTTTCATTATATATTGACTATTCGTTTGAGCTGTGATATAGTATCCCTATGTGTTTGTTTTGACGGGAGAGGTTTGATGAAACAATATATTTTTTGGAGCGTCTTGTGCTGCACCGTTCTTGCATCCGGTTATACTTTGGCGGCCTGCGCCCAGACCCCGGACTGTGAGGCAATGGGTTATAAATATACCGCCGACGAATGCCCGAACGACGGGGTTAAATGTCCGTTTGACACCAGCAAATATTTTTGTTTCGACCCGCAAACCTGCGATTACACCTACACCGCCGAGGCCTGC
>CASGEB010000025.1 GCA_949300375.1 uncultured Pseudomonadota bacterium | reverse complement strand
TCCTTCCGGGCAGAAACTTTATCAGAACTCCGGAAGATGCGCTTATGATTCTTCTTACGGAACCTGCTGTTCTCCGTCCGGATGTCCGAGCTACACCTCTACATCTTATTCTTCTTACGGAACTAACGGCACCGACGGATGCGAATATACCTGTTATTACACCTGCGATATGGACTGCCCGTCCGGCACGTCGACTTCTAACCCGGGCGGATGCGGCGGCTCAACCCGAAACGGATGCGGAACAAAGACCTGTTATTATCCTTATGAAGCCTGCTGTTATCCTTATTCCAGCGAAACCGGATGTTCCTGCGGAACTTATTCCTGCTCTGACGGATGCGGCGGCACCAGAACCTGTTGTTCTTCCTGTCCCGACCCCGAACCCGAGCCGGAACCGTCTAATCCTTGCGCTGATGTATCCTGCCCGGTAGCCGTGAACTGCTCTTACGGCTGCGCCGGATATTCCTCGTCTTCCAACTGCTGCTCTTCTGTCTGCATTTCCTGTGAAGCTGCGCCGCCGGAAGATGACGACGAAGAAGATACCGCATACGGATGCGCTTCCACCAACTCTTGCGGAAAATGTATTGAATGCAAAGATAATCCGGACTGCAGCGTAACATCTTTGTCTTGTACATATGGTTGTGCTTCCACCAACTCCTGCGGAAAATGTACTGAATGCAAAGATAATCCGGACTGCAGCGTAACATCTTTGTCTTGTACATATGGTTGTGCTTCCACCAACTCCTGCGGAAAATGTACTGAATGTAAATCCGACCCTTGTGCCAACATTACCTGTTCCTCAGCTGTCAATTGCGGATCTGGATATCAATGCTCAAATTACTCAAGTGCCACCAGCTGCTGCCCGCGCGTTTGCACATCTTGTAGTCCTTGCAGCAAACCAGCAGGCTTAAGCTGCCCTTCAATGCCTGGGTTTAGTACAAGTATGAACTCTACAAGCGGCTCCATATCAGAAGGCCCCAACACTATCATATTGGCAACTTCTTGCGGGATAACCTATTATTGCACTGTATCGCCCTTATAAATATAAACCCGATAAAGGGCTGTGCTGCGCCGCTGTTTTTTGACAAAGTATACATATAGCTGTATGAAGAAAAAATAGCAAGCATGACAGTCCTTTCACATTCGTTAAAAGCAGATAAAGGGCTGTGCTGCGCCGCTGTTTTTTGACGAAGTGTACATATAGCTGCACGAGGAAAAAAATAGCAAAAATGACAGTTCTTTCACATTCGTTAAAAGCAGATAAAGGGCTGTGCTGCGCCGCTGTTTTTTGACGAAGTGTACATATGGCTGCACGAAGAGAAAAATAGCAAGCATGACAGTCCTTTAGCTGCTTTTAACCTGAGACCAGACAATTTCGGTCCGCCCTACTCCCTTCTCCCATACAAACCATGCAAACTCCATCGCCGGCTTGCCAAAACCAAGAAAATCGACTTTGTTGGGAATCACAATGACTTTTGCAGGCGGAAATTTTGCATAAAGCTTTGCCCGTTTTTTTCCGGTCAGATAACGAATGGGCAGTAAAAGCGCCAAAGTCTTTTCAGACAGTTTCAAGCCTTGTTCAATAAACTCATAAGCCAGCTGAAAAGGCGGATTAGTGATAATATTTGGAGCTTTTTTGTCAGAAAGCAAAAAATCCACCCCGGCTTCGCCGTAACCGCGGTCAATCAAATCGGAACATTCGACATCAGGATATTTTTCTTTCAACACTTCAGCCATCCGGCCGTCGCCACAAGCCGGCTCCCAGATTTTTCCGGAAAAATCATAATTATCCAGCAAAGCCTGCGTCACATAACGCGGCGTCGGATAAAAATCCTCTTTCTGCCGCAGATCTTCCACCTTGCGTCCCAAAAGTTTATATTGCTCGTTAACAGCCATATCTATTCACCTCATTGTCAGATGTCGGCAGTATAAAAAGTTTTGCCTCCGGGAGCAAGCAAAAAACCGGAACAAAATAAAAATTTTGCTTGATTATTTGCAAAAGCGGTGTATTTTTATGTTGTTTTTGCGGGCATAGTTCAATGGTAGAACGAGAGCTTCCCAAGCTTTTAATGCGAGTTCGATTCTCGTTGCCCGCTCCATAAAAAAAACAGCTCATCGTTAAAATTGCGATTTTCAAAAATTTCCTATACTATTTACACATTTTATATTATAATTATCTAATAGGGATACATCTGCAAGAGGAAATCGCCATGAAAAAAGGATTATGGAATTCTGAACAGCAAAAAATTTTAAATCAACGGGAAGTTGATGATAAAATCTTTAAAAACATCCTAAACACGGCGGTTGAAAAAATTGAACAACACCCTTACTGTAAAAAGATACTTGAAGGCGCCGGATATTACAAAGATGAGCGTCCTGACGGATTTGACCCCGAACATTTTTATCTTGAAAAAATTTATATAGGACACGCCACCCCGAAAATCTCTCCACAAGGGCATTGTACCAAAGAAAGCTTTGTTTACCGAAACTGGGGAGAGGTTCCTGAAACGCCGGAAATTTCCCGCGATGCTGTTTATATCAGCGAACCGACTGCCCAAAGTATTGTCGTCGACACATTAAAGCTTCTTGCTCAAAACAATAACCCGACAGCCAAAAGCCTGATAAAAAACAACCAGATAGATACGGAAAAACTCCTTGATTGGCAAAATGCGCCTCAACAATATTTTTCTGTAAAAAAGCAATTGGAACAAGCTCTGCAAAACGACCCTGAATTTTATAACAAATTCATAGATACAACTTCCGGTATTTTAGTCAACCTTGTTACTCACGAATGTTCTCATGGCAACCAGATGAACAACGGCCTCAATAACGGAATCCAAACATCCAAATCTCTGACGCCGGAAGATCAACAAAAAGAAACAGACTACTATTTCAAAATTGATGAAAACGGAAAAACCGGCTTTCAAAAATGGTTTGAAAAACAAGACCTTAAATCAGGCTATAGCACAGACTGTATTGATGAAGCCGCCGTCATGGCTTCATCTTACGTTGCTTTTTTGGAAACTTCCCCTTCATCTGAAGCCCGAACCTGGATAAACACCATATACAATCAACGCCTGATTAACGGGCATACCATGGAGCAAACCCTTGCTGATTTTGAAAAGCAAAATGGCGTTTACCAACCTCATGACGCCAAATTACAACAAAAGCTCGCATGCTGTATTTTTAACAGAATAAGCTCTGATTACGGACAAATCAACCTTCAAAAAATAAAAAAACATACCAATGAAGAAAACCAGCAAATAGATTACAATGCTGAAGGGATATTCAAAGCCATAGAATATTCTTATCAGGAAAACTTTTTTGGTTCCGTTGAAGACTATATCCAGGCAATCCCCGGAAAAATAGCCCCCGAAAAAATAGCAAAATTAAAAATTTGTGCATTGCGCAAAAGAAAAGACAAAATTAATACCTCCGCCTCAAATTCCGGTCAGCAAACGCCGCCTGTTTTAAAAACTGCCGACGCCCCCCAAAAAGCGCTCAATCTGTCCCAATACAAAAACCTGAAGCAAACGCACGAATATTAAATTCTGCTTCGTTTCAGATTTTTTTCAAACAAAAACTTGCGTCTTTTCACATCTCGCCCAACTTGCTTTGAACACATTTTTCCCGGTTAATTGTGCCATTTTTTAATGGATTTTTGAAAATTATCGTGCTATAAAACGCGCATATAGAGATTCTATAAACATTTTTACCAAAACCAAAGCCGGCAGATCAGGCATAAAACCGTCTGATCCGAAGGCTTTTTTTATTAACATTTAACTAAGGATAAAATATGTCAGAAGTTAAGATGAAAATGATGGACGGTAACGAAGCCGCTGCTTCCGTTGCCCACCGCATGAACGAAGTCTGCGTGATTTACCCGATTACTCCGTCGTCTCCGATGGGCGAATGGGCCGATGCGTGGTCTGCTGCCAAACAAAAAAACCTTTGGGGTGTTGTTCCTGAAGTCCAGGAAATGCAGTCTGAAGCAGGTGCCGCCGGTGCCTGCCACGGTTCTATCCAGGCCGGTGCATTAACCACCACATTTACGGCTTCTCAGGGTTTGCTGTTGATGATTCCGAATATGTACAAAATCGCCGGCGAACTCTCTCCGTTTGTTATGCATGTTGCAGCACGTTCTCTGGCTTACCATGCTTTGTCCATTTTCGGAGACCACAGCGACGTTATGGGCTGCCGTCAGACCGGCTTTGCCATGCTGTGTTCCAACTCCGTACAGGAAGCTCACGATATGGCCGCCATTGCCCAGACATCCACACTGCGCAGCCGCGTTCCGTTTATGCATTTCTTTGACGGTTTCCGCACTTCTCACGAAATCAAAAAAATCAAATTGCTCTCTGATGACGATTTGAGAGCCATGCTGGAAGGCGTCGACTATACCTTCAATGCCAAAAACGCACTGCGTCCGGAAGCGCCGGTCATCCGCGGCACGGCTCAGAACCCTGACGTATTCTTCCAGGGCCGCGAAGCATCCAACCCGTATTACAAAAAGGTTGAAGGCATTGTTCAGGAAGAAATGGACAAGTTCGCCAAGATTTCCGGCCGTCAGTATCATGTTGTCGACTATGTCGGTGCCGCCGATGCCGAACAGGTTATCGTTATTATGGGTTCCGGTGCCGAAACGGTTGAAGAAACCATCAACTATCTGAACGCCAACGGTGCCAAATTGGGCGTTATGAAAGTTCACTTGTATCGTCCGTTCCCGGAAAAATCTTTCATTAAAGCTCTGCCGAAAACAGTCAAAGTTGTATCTGTTCTTGACAGGACCAAAGAATCCGGCTCTACCGGCGAACCTTTGTACCTCGACGTTGTCGCCACCTTAACCCAAGCCTTTGCCAATGGCGAAATTGCCAATATGCCGAGAATTTACGGCGGCCGCTATGGCTTGTCTTCCAAAGAATTCACGCCGGGCATGGTCAAAGCCGTTTATGACAACGGTTTTGCCGCCAAACCGATTAACGGTTTCTCTGTCGGTATTGAAGACGATGTAAACAAAACCTCTCTTCCTTTCGATGATTCGATTGATACCGAACCCAAAGACGTTGTCCGCGCCGTATTCTTCGGTCTGGGCGCTGACGGAACCGTCGGAGCCAACAAAAACTCCATTAAAATTATTGCCGAAGACGCCGGCAAATATGGTCAGGGCTACTTTGTATATGACTCCCGCAAATCCGGTTCTATGACCACATCTCACCTGCGTTTCTCCGATAATCCGATTAAATCGGCTTATCTGATTAACAAAGCAGACTTTGTTGCCTGCCACCAGTTCCCGTTCATGAACAAGGTAGACATCTTGAAAATCGCCAAACCGGGCGCAACTTTCCTGTTGAACGCTCCGTACAAGGCTGAAGAAGTCTGGGATCATCTGCCGATTGAAGTTCAGGAAGAAATCATCAGCAAAAAACTGAAAGTCTACACCATCAACGCCGTTGAAGTTGCCCGCGAAACCGGTATGGGCCAGCGCATCAACACCGTTATGCAGACCTGCTTCTTTGCAATTTCCAACATCTTGCCGAAAGATGAGGCAATTACGCAAATTAAAAACGCCATTAAGAAAACTTACAGCAAAAAAGGCGATGCCATTGTTCAAAAGAACTTTGAAGCCGTTGACGCTTCTCTGGCTCACTTGCACGAAGTTTCCTATCCGGCACAGGTTACTTCCAAATTCCACCGCAATCTGCCGGTTCCGGCCGATGCGCCTGAATTTGTTAAAAAACTCACCGGCGAAATCATTGCCGACCGCGGTAATGAGCTTCCGGTTTCTGCTTTTGAAAAGGTTGTTGACGGTACCTGGCCAACAGGCACGACCCAATACGAAAAACGCTGCATCGCAACCGAAATTCCGGTTTGGGATCCTGAAACCTGTATCCAATGCGGCAAATGCTCTTTGGTCTGCCCGCACGGCGTTATCCGTATGAAAGTTGCTTCGGAAGAAGAACTGAAAAATGCGCCGAAAGGTTTCAAATCTGCTCCGTATAAAGGAAAGGAATTTGCCGGCAAACAGTTCATCTGGCAAATGTCTCCGGAAGACTGCACCGGCTGCGGCATCTGCGTCAGTGCATGCCCGGCTAAAAACAAAGCCAATCCGGAACGCAAAGCCATCAATATGGATCATATTGAGAACCACTTGGATGAGCAGAAGGCCTGCTGGAAGTTCTTTGAAACACTGCCTTATGTAAAACGGACGGAAGTTGCCAAGAACCTGCCGAAGACAACCCAGATGATTCAGCCGTTGTTTGAGTTCTCCGGTGCTTGCGCAGGCTGCGGCGAAACCCCGTATGTCAAACTGCTGACTCAGCTCTTTGGCGACAGAATGGTTGTTGCCAACGCCACCGGCTGTTCTTCCATCTACTCCGGCAACCTGCCGACCACGCCTTATGCCAAGGATGAAAAAGGCCATGGTCCGGCTTGGGCAAACTCTTTGTTTGAAGACAACGCCGAATTCGGTCTGGGTATGAGATTTTCTATCGACCAGCAAACCGGTTTTGCCAAACAGCTCCTGGAAGGGCTGAAAGACAAGATTGGTGCCGAACTGGTTGAGAAAATTATGAGCAACCCGCAAAAAACCGACGTAGAAATTGACGACCAGCGTGCAAATGTTAAAGCCCTGCGCGACAAACTGGCCGGCATCAATACGCCGGAAGCCAAGCATCTTGACAAACTGGCCGACTACCTGATTAAGAAATCCGTATGGATTCTGGGCGGCGACGGCTGGGCTTACGATATCGGCTTCGGCGGTTTGGATCACGCTATTGCCTCCGGTAAAAACATCAACATTCTGGTAATGGATACCGGTGTTTACTCCAATACCGGCGGTCAGCAGTCCAAGGCTACGCCGATGGGTGCTTCTGCCAAATTCGCAACAGCAGGTAAGGCTCTGCCGAAGAAAGAT
The DNA here is from genome assembly GCA_949300375.1 of uncultured Pseudomonadota bacterium. Taxonomy (GTDB): domain Bacteria; phylum Pseudomonadota; class Alphaproteobacteria; order RF32; family CAG-239; genus MGBC133411. The sequence goes on along the minus strand of CASGEB010000025.1, from coordinate 13,956 downwards.
TTGGGTATGATTGCCATGTCTTATGGCAATGTCTATGTTGCCCAGGTAGCCTTTGGCGCCAACGATGCTCAGGTTATCAAAGCCATGAATGAAGCCGAGGCTTATGACGGCCCGTCCATCATTATTGCTTACTCTCACTGTATCGCCCAGGGCTTTAACCTGGCCGACGGTTTGAGCCACCAGAAGAACGCCGTTGAAACCGGATCTTGGCCATTGTATCGTTACAATCCGGAAAACATTCACGAAGGCAAAGCGCCGCTTATGCTTGACTCTAAAGCGCCGAGCAAACCTTTGTCCGAGTATATGTCTAACGAAACCCGTTTCCAGATTGTCAACAAACAAAATCCTGAACGTTATGAAACCTTGTTGAATAAAGCTCAGGAACTGGCTAACGAAAAACGTTCTCTGTTAGAGCATATGGCCGAATTCAAAACTGCCGAATAAGCCGTTTTGAACAGAACAAAAAGAAACAGCCCTCTTTGGAGGGCTGTTTTTCTATGAATTAAAAATGGATAAAAGACAAAAAAACCCGGGATTTCTCCCGGGTTAACAAATCAAACTACCGTCCGGAATTGCCTTTCCGCAGCTTGGGGCTATCCCCCCAGTGAACGTCTTTTCCGCTTTTTGAACCGGTTTCTGCCACCAGTCCTTTTTCAGCCAAGCGTTTCCGCGCCGCTTTTTTATCTGCCGTTTTCTTCTGCTCTTCCTTCCAGCTTTCCTGATTTTCGGCAATCATCTTGTCTTTGGCGGCTTTACGTTCCTCCTGTCTGGCTTTCAATTTTGCCGCAACTTTCAACCGCTTCAGATGAGCCTTGATTTTACGGTCAAGCGCGGTGCTGGCCGCCTCTTTGCATACAATGTCAACAAAATCGCTGCCGAGTTTCTTTATTGCGGCATTTAACTCTTCATCTTGCTTATAGCGATTATCCTTGCTGCCCCAAACCATATCAGTAGCGATGTCAAAGCTGTCTCTATCCTTTTCAAAAACTTTTTCCGGAAACTTCTTCAAAATTTTCTGAGCATACGCCTCACTTTCCGGATAATTTTCTTGCGCGCTTTCAAAAAAGCTTTTAATTTCAACTTTTTGTTCATAAGACGGATCTTTTTTCAGCCCCCAGCGAACCAGTCTGGAAGCCTCAATCGGAATATCTTTGATACTTTTTCCGTCAGCCATAGCCTGCAGCAGTTCTTTAACATATGCATGACCTTCTGCCGCATTTTCTTTTCCGGCATATCTGTTGGCAGAAAGCTCAACCGTACCATACGCAAAACTGTGCAAATCAGAATCTTGCTGACTTTTAGAAGAAAGGGAGTTTAATTCAAACAAATGCTCATAAACATCTTTGGGTTCCGGATATTTTTCCATAAACTTTTCAGTAAATTTTTGAGCGTCTTCCTCATTTTTAACAGCAGAAAGATCTATTTTTCCAAGGTTTTCCCGGTTTCTATACCGGTCTAATGCCTCCTGATCCGTAATATTATATGCTATAAAATCACGCTTTCCGCCGCTTTCATAAGAAAGACTCAAAAACTGTGAAGTACCTGAATCAAAAGAGATAGACTCTTCCTTGACTTCCAGATTTAAAGGATGTTTATATGACATGACCATTCTCCATTTTTTTCAAATTCTATTGTTATAATAACACTATTACTTTAAGAAGTAAACAAAAAATTTAGACAAATACGCATAGACAAAATCAACAAGCAATCCACGCCGTCTCAAATTATATTTATCGCATTGATATTTAAATATCCGAATACTTCAAAAAGAATCCAAACCTCCAAACGCCTCCTTAACTGTCATTTCTTACCCCCAAATTGCCTTTTATCTTATTTTTCACAACTTCTCGTAATCAGAAAAAATTTTATATAATCCTTATTATCTACAGGATTCCCTAAAAAACATCATATATCCAAAATATCTGTTGATTAAATTGCTTTTTGCTTGGAATCTTTTGCCAAAAAGCGCAGTTTTATACCATAATTATAATATCATTTTGGAGATTAAAATGGAGAATTCAGAAAACAAGCCTGCCGGCAAGAGCAAAAATTTCGTTCGCTATTATAGCCCGGAAGGAGAAAATGATGCTTTCAAAAACTTGAACGGAGCATTCAAACGAGCTGTAGAAGAAGAAGCCTCTATCCAAACAGCCATAAAAATAAAAAGTACTTACTCAGAGGAAAATTATAATAATTGGGCGGAAAATCACGAAGCTGAACCGGAAATAGAAAAACGGGCCCGGTTGGAATTTATCAAAAAATGCGAAGAACTTTCTCTTCTGCCGGAAACTGAACTTCAAAAAATGCTCGACAAAAGCTCCGAACGCCTGGCCTCCCAGTTCTTTCATAAGAGAGGAAGCGCAGAAACTTTTGAAGCTGAAATAAAGGAAAGAATCTATAAGATGCATTCATCTTACGAGAAATAATCTTAAAAAATCCGGAAAACATTCCGGATTTTTTTTATTTTAACAAAATAAGCTTGAAATTTTAGTCCAAAGCAGATAACATCAGACACAATGTTGAATTATTAAAATATTATTTATGGAAATTTACACATCAAGAAACATGGCCTACAATTTTTTTGCGCCTTTCGGAAACCAAAAATCAATCCGGCTTATGCAGAATATAAACGGAAAATTAGCTTGGTTCCAAAGCGCAGAAGATTTTTACCGGGTATCATATCAAATCGGAAAATTTGTAAAAAAAAGCAAACAAGAAACTAAAGGGCTGTTCCGGGAAATAAAATATAACACGCCGTTGTTATACAAAGGAGAACTTTACTTCTATTTTTTTTACAAAAAAAGCAAACCGTCAAATGCCTGGATAAAGAGGCCTCAAATTATCACCAGCGGACAGATGCTGAAACAGCTTTTTCCTAAAAAAAAGAATATGACTCTCAAGCTGTTTGCTCTGTATGGCGAAGACAAAAACAAGGTTCTAAACTGCCTTTGGGTGCTATATGAAAAAGAAAAAGAAATCTTTTCCATATATGCATTTCAGGACAACCCCAAAAAGTATCCTGAAAAAACAATGTTGTCTGAAATTTGCCTGGGAGACAGTTTTTCTGATATGTCGGGAAAAAAATTTTTTCTTCATACAGAAAAAAAAGAACTGTGTATTTGTACATTATCATAATCTCCCAAAAAAAAACGATGAGATAAATCTCATCGTTTTTTTTAGCTTTTACATTTGTTCTCTCAGGTTAAATACAAATGTTTCAAATTGCTTGCTCATTGCATCAACCGCCGCGTCAGGCATTCCCGGATGTTCCGGAGAACCATCTCCGACAACCTCAAGCCGCCGCGCATCCAGAATACCTTTGATTTGTTCCTCTCGATATCCCAAATCGCGTAGCATTGCCGGTGTCATATAAAAAGCATAGCCCTTGTCGATATACCGCCGGATTGTATCAAAACTCGGCATCTCTTGCATTTTGCTGTCTGAGGGAGACAGGCGCTCGCTATCCCAACGGCGTTGAGAGTTAAATGCTGTGGCAATTATAATATCCACCCAATAGCCGTCAAATCTTTCATACAAAAATACTCTTTCAGATTCAGGCGTCAGCGGAGTTTCATAATACCAAAATTCATAGTCCGAAATTCTAAAAGAAAGCATCTGAGCCAGATTAAGCATCAGCCCGCATTCTGAAATAACCGCTATCCGCAATTGGGTTTTCTGGCTCATAACAAAAGACCGGCGGACAATGGCACGAATATCGTCCACAATCCCGTTTATTTCGCACCCTGTCGGCTCAAGATGATTCCTCATAACATAATCTTTGTTAAAACCAATCCCTATCATCGCCCGCTCGGTCATTTCAGCCTCGCTTAACGGTAATACCGGACCTTTCAAACTATGTTTTCCGACAGTCATAAATTCAGGATACATACCGTATTTTTTTCGGTACGCCTTCAAAACCATACTTGCATGATAAATCGCGCGGGGATACCCGCCGATAACCAATACAGCATCAAATTTTGGAAAATTGTCCAAATTAAAGGTCGCTGCTGTCTCCATTCTTCCGGAAACAGAATTATACCTTAAAACATCATTCTGCCGGCAAATGCCGCTTTTCGCAATTTTTAAAATTTCTTCCTTCTCAAATGCATTAAGCTCTTGTGCCATAATATATAAAAAATTATAGTTAATAAAAAATTTAATATCACCGGACGAGTATAACATCAAAATAAATTATTGCAACCCTTTTTATCTGAAAAAAGATAGAAAAACCCGGCAGTAGAAATGCCGGGTTTCTCCGTTTACTTCAAATTTTCCGGATTCAGGCCTTCCAGCTCCTTAACTACAAACCTCCCGTCCTTGCGAACCAGCACATCGTCAAACCAGATTTCGCCGCCGCCGTACTCCGGTGTCTGAATCTGTACCAAATCCCAGTGAATGGCCGACTTGTTGCCGTTATCCATATCGTCATAAGAATTACCGATAGCCATATGAAAAGAACCGGAAATCTTCTCGTCAAACAAAATGTCCAAAATCGGATGCGTAATATGCGGATTAACGCCGAGCGCAAATTCGCCCATATAACGCGACCCGGCATCCAAATCCAAAATCTTCTGAAAACGCGCATCATTGGCCAAAGATTTTGCTTTAACGATTTTGCCGTTTTTAAACTCCAGCCGGATATTGGAGAAAAATTCGCCGTTATACGTCGTGTCGGTATTAAACTGCACCACGCCGTTGATAGAATCTTTGACCGGAGCGGAATAAACCTCGCCGTCCGGAATGTTTCTGTCGCCAAAACAAGGCTGTGCGCCTATTCCTTTAATTGACAGCGTCAAATCCGTTCCCGGCGCTTTAATATGAACTTTATCGGTTTTCTTCATCAGTTTGACCAACGGTTCCATCGCCTTTTTCATCTTTTTATAATCAAGCAGGCAGGCATTAAAATAAAAATCTTCAAACGCCCGGGTAGACATCTTTGACGTTGCCGCCATCGTATTGTTCGGATACCGCATAACGCACCATTTTGTTTTCGGCACGCGCAGAGCATGATGAACCGGAATCATAAAATGCTTCTGATACAGCGCCATCTGCTTTTCATCCACATCAGCCAAAGCAAAAAGGTCGTCATTACCGCGCAGACCGATATAAGCCTGGGAGCGCTCCATCAATCCGGCATGAATTTTTCCATATTCCTCAATCTGCCTGGCCGAAGCGTTGCCGATAAAATCCCGCACAAAGGCATTGTCATTAAACATATAAAAAGGCACACCGCCGGCCTTGGTCGCGGCAATAATAAACTCGTCCAGCAAATCCCTCGTTGATTCGCCAAAAGCCTCGATATAAATCGTCTCGCCTTTTTTAAGCTCCACCGAATTTTTGATAATATTTTCCGCCAACCGGCGTAGTCTGTCGTCTTTTTTCATGTTCAGCCCCATATAAAATTTCGTCATAAAGCCGGAAGATGCAATGCTCCACATCGCCGTCCCCGCCTTTGTCTTCTATCTTATATATAGGCTCTTCTGCCAACAAATCATTAACATCGGCATTTTTTTTCGCCAAAGTCATAAAAATTTTAACTCTCTCCGGCTGTTTCTGCAATGCCAGCACCTTCAACACCCCGGCGCCGACCGCACAGGCAAAACGTCCCTCCGCATAATAAAAACGCGGTTTACCCTGCTTGTCTTTTTCCCAGGACATCGACCACATATCCCGCCGCAAAAGAGTATGCTGCAGTCCCAGATATTCCAGACGTTTAATTTCGCAAAAAACTTCATTGTCATCATATTTATCGGCCGGTTCGTTAACAATATCCCGGGCATACCGCACGGCATTAGCCAACGCGGCATAAGGCTTATACATCTCTTTCAGGTTTTCGGAATTATCCGCCGCCAAAACAATTTGTTCCAGCATTTCCGCCGGTTCCGGCTGATACTTGTCAAAAAGATAAGTGCCGAGTTCCAACCCGAGAGCCAGTTGCAAAATCTCATCGGTCTTCATCCCCCGGCCTTTGGTATTCAAAGCCATTGTCCTTTGAGCCAAATGCTTTCCGGCAAGTTTCTTTCCGGTCTCGCGCCAGCCGCCGTCTGCAACATCCGGAAGAGAAATACTCTTTCCTTTGGTTTCTTCTGCAAAAACAATCATTACCATATCCGCGCCCTCCTCATTAATAAAGTATAAATGCCAAACGATAATATTTTATGAATATTGACATTTTAAGCTTTTCAGTGCTAAATGAAGCCGTTAAACAAAAAAGATTAAAGCAATGAACAACATTTATGCCCCGACTGAAGAAAACATAAACCTCGCCGCTGAAACTATCAAAAAAGGCGGACTGGTTGCCATCCCGACCGATACGGTTTACGGCCTGGGCGCAGATGTCTACAATCCCAAAGCTGTCAGCAATATTTTTGCCGTCAAAGAGCGCCCGTTTTTTGACCCGTTGATTTCTCACATTGCCGAAATCGGCTTTCTGCCGGAATACGCCCAAACCGACAGCCGGGCAATGGATTTGGCACGGCATTTCTGGCCCGGACCGCTGACTTTGGTCTTAAAACGCAAAGATGAAAACCATGACCTGGATTTGGTCTGTTCCGGTTTGCCGAACATTGCCGTCCGGATGCCGAACCATCCGGTAACGCTGGAACTCATCCGCCGCGCCGGCACGCCGATTGCAGCTCCGTCAGCCAACAAATTCAAAACCGTCTCGCCAACCACGGCACAACACGTCCGCGATAGTCTGGGCGATGGTGTTGATATGATTCTCGACGGCGGAAACTGCAAAATCGGCGTAGAAACAACCATTATCGATTTAACAACCAAAGATATGGTTATGCTTCGCGCCGGCGGATTAAGCAAAGAAGATATTGAAAGCTATACCGGCGAAAAAGTGCTGATTTCAGAGGGCAATCCTGATAAACCGAGCGCCCCCGGCCAACTCCTGAAACATTATGCTCCGGCGCACAGCCTGCGGATAAATGCCGAAAAACCGGAAGAAAACGAATTTTTTATCGGATTCGGAAATATGGAAGCCGACCTGAACTTAAGCCCGTCCGGCGACTTGCATGAGGCCGCTGCCAATCTCTTTGCATATCTGCGCCAGGCAGATAAGCTTGCCGGAAACAAAAACATTGCCATGGCGCCTGTACCGGAAAACGGCCTCGGACTTGCCATCAACGACCGCATTCGCCGCGCTGCCTATAAATAATGATGCCCTGGCAATCTTTCCTGATTTTGCTTTATACTTAAATTTCCAGCCAAAATCCCCGCTATACTTTTTAAAGTTGTTTTGGAACAATATCCTACGTCTCCTGTCTTTCCCGAATTTCGGTTCGGGGATTTTCAGGCAGCGTCCCCGACGGGATTGACCTGCCTGGCAGACGCGCGGCAGATTGACAGCACTATGCTCCGGAGACCGCGCTGCTCCGGTGGAATTGAAAATGATAAGGTACTTTGAATTATTTGTCATTCTGCGTCTCCCTGAGGGTGTAACCCGAGAATCCAAATAAATAAAGAAACTATATGTTTGACCTGAATCCCCGGGCTGCGACCCGGGGATGACATAAAAAAAATACACCGGGATTACAGAATAAAAAAACAAAGTGCCGAAATAGCATAATAAAAAACATTCTCCCGGTTCGTTATCTAAATCCGGGAGAACGTTTTTAACCCCCAGAACCTACAACGGCACTTCAGCCCGCATTTTAATTTTGGCACAATATTTGCATATTAACTCACAAGAATAAATTTTTACTTGGGGAAGTTAATATGAACACCGGTTCGCTGAAAAAATTATCTGTTCTTCTGATTACAGGCTGTCTGTTTTCGGCCTTTTGCGCCGTTACACCGGCTCAGGGCGTCTCGCGGATTAAAGATATTGCCGATTTTGAAGGCGTCCGCGACAATCAGCTGGTCGGTTACGGATTGGTTGTCGGCTTAAACGGCACCGGGGACAATATCAAATCGGTTGATTTTACCAAAGAAAGCCTGATTTCCATGCTGGATCAGATTGGCATCAATGCCCGCGGCGGTCAAATCAAAGCCAAAAACGTGGCTGCGGTTATGGTTACGGCCAATCTGCCGGCTTTTGCCCGCCAGGGAAGCCGGATTGACGTTATGGTCAGCGCCATCGGCGATGCCAAAGATTTACAGGGCGGCACACTCCTCGCAACACCTCTGGTCGGTGCCAACGGAGAGGTCTATGCTCTGGCTCAGGGGCAGGTTGCGGTAAATGCAGTCAGCGCCCGCGGTGCAACGGAAAGCGTTGTCAAAGGTGTTCCGACTTCCGGAAGGATTGCCAATGGCGCCATTGTTGAAAATGAAATTCCGTTTTCTTTAAATAGCTTGGATTCCATCCAAATCGCTCTGCGCAATCCGGATTTTACCACTTCCCGCCGGGTAGCCGACGCTATCAACGCCCACCTCGGCACCAATATTGCCAATGCCATCGACCCGGCAACCATAACTCTTGAGATTCCGCTTGAATATCAGGATAAGGTTGTCGATTTGATGACAAAAGTCGAGCAAATCAAAGTCGAGCCGGATCAGCTGGCCAAAGTCGTAATTGATGAAACGTCCGGGATTATTGTCATTGGTAAAGATGTTAAAATTAACCGGTTGGCAATTGCTCAGGGCAATTTGACAATCCGGATTACCGAAGTTCCGTTTGTGTCCCAGCCGCAACCTTTTACAAATGGCGAAACCATTGTCGGGGTTAACACTGCCATTGACATTAACGAGGGTGTGGACAGCAAACTCAGCGTTTTAGAAACCGGGGTTAACCTCCAAGAACTGGTTAACGGCCTTAATGCCCTAGGTGTAACCCCACGAGATTTAATCAGCATCCTGCAGGCAATAAAAGCGAGCGGTGCCCTGCAGGCCGATATTGAGGTGATTTAAGATGAATATGACGGACATCAGCCAAATATCGGGGGCAATGCCGGCAAATTTTAACCCGGCACGGCTCGACAAGGAAAAAATTGCCGACACGGCGGAAGATTTTGAAGCGTTCTTCATCTCCAGAATGATGGAATCAATGTATGCGGGCGTTTCAACCGACGGGCCGTTTGGCGGCGGCAATGCCGAAAGAATGTACCGCTCGCTGCTGCTTGACGAATACGGCAGGCAAATGGCCAAAACCGGAACCGTCGGTGTTAAAGAGGATATTATGCGTTCCATAATCGAAATGCAGGAAATGCAGTCTCAGGGATATATAGAAGGATAAAAACAATGGAAAACACGGCTGATAACAAAATACTTCAACACAAAGTCGATGACTTTTGCGAAATTATCGGCAGTTTTTCCGAACTGCTGAAAGCCGAGAATGCGGCATTGGAGGCTTATGACGTAAAAAAGGTATCGGAGCTGTACAATCAAAAAGTCCAGCTGGTTACCGCTTATCGCAATATGACTGCATTTTTCATTAAAAACCAGGAACATCTCAAAGAGATTGAACCGGATGCGCGGGCAAAATTAAAAACCTCCGCCGTAGATTTGGACGCTTTGCTGAAAGACAATGAACAGTTGTTAAAAGCCAAGATGCAAACCAGCAAGATGGTTATGGACAGCGTGGTCAATCTGGTCAAGATGAACAACAATGCCAACTCCACCTCTTACGGCAGCCAGGGCAAGTATGCGCCTTTGGATAACAACAGCAATGCTCTGTCTATAAACAGAACTTTATAGGAGAAAGAACATGGGTTTTATCGCAGGATTACAAACGTCGCTGAGCGGAATGAAAGTTGCGCAGTCGCAGCTGGAAGTCATCAGCCGCAATATTGCCAACGCCGATACGGCAGGCTACACTGCCAAAACCGGCAACCAGAAAAATCTGGTTCTGGCAGGCTCCAGCGTCGGCGTTACTTTCACCGGAACAACAAGAACTGTAGATGAAGGCTTACTGAAAAGTTATTTGGCTTCCAACACAATTTCCGGTTCATTAAGCGTGCAGTCTGATTATTTTTCCAAAGCAGAAGTTCTGCTCGGAACTCCTCAGAGCGATAATTCAATTGCCGCCAATGTTTCAAATTTGCAAAAATATTTTGAAACCTTTGCAACCGACGTAACTTCTTCCGCCGGCCGTTACAGCTTGTTAACGGCTGCGGATACGGTAACTTCGCGTTTAAATTCGATTTCTTCCGAAATTCAGAAACTGCGCGGCGATGCCGATATGGAAATCAGAGACTGCGTAGAAGAAGTCAATAATCTGCTTGATAAGCTTTATGACTTAAATGACCAAATCGTCAAAGCCAACGTTCTCGGCCAGGACGGCGTGGCCGATTTGGAAGACAAACGCGACGAGGCTTTGCGCGAGTTGAGCGAATATTTGGATATTACTTATTTCAAACGCGATACCGGAGCTATTGTGATTCAGACCTGCGGCGGAGAAACGCTTCTGGATAAAGATCCGCATTATCTTTCCCATAGTGCAATTGCTCAGGCCAGTGCTTCAACAACCTATGCCGGCGGCTCGATTGACGGAATTTATTTGGATGGTGTAGATATTACAAGCAAAATCCGGGACGGAAAGATAAAAGGATTAATTGAGATCCGTGATGAAAGGCTGCCCTCCCTGCAATCACAGCTTGATGAACTGGCCGGTGTCTTGAAAGAGCAGATTAACAACGTGCATAATCAGGGAACTGCTTATCCGAATACGCCGTCAAATTTGCAGGGCAGCCGCGAATTTATTGATACTGCTCAACAAAGTATCCGACTTGAGCAAGGAGATGTTCGGTTTGTTATTTTTGATCAGGACGGGAATCAGGTTGCTACCGATACCCTGCGCGGACAAATAAACTTTACCGAAGGTACGCTGGATGAAATGGCCGCGCAGATTCAGGCTTGGATGAACAGCGCAACCGGCGGAAATCTGCCTCAGGCGACGGTAACTTTTAATGACGACGGCCAGCTGGTCATTGATACCGGCGACAGCAACTATTCCGTCAGCATTATTGACGAGGCTCTGTCCACGCCGGGAAGCACACAGCAAAATGCAACCATTGCTTTTGACGGCAATGCCGACGGTTCTTATGACCGGACTTTTGAAGGATTTTCGAGCTTTTTCGGATTAAATGATTTCTTTGCCAGCAACAGTAATGATTCAATTTATGATTCAAAAGTTTTGGACAAGAATGCCAATCTTGGTGTTCAGAGCACGATTTCCATCAGCTTTTCCGATCAGACGCATGGATTGAATTTTGGCAGCATTGATATTTATCCGAACGATTCTTTACAGGCGATTGTTAATAAAATCAATTCCAATCCGGATATTAACGAAAATCTTAAAGCGTCGCTGGTTCCGAACGGCAACGGTTATATGCTGCGGATTGAAGATGTTACCGGCAGCCAGCTTGAGATTACCGAAACAACCGTTCCGCAAAGCGGCTTTCTGGAAAGAATTGGGCTTGATGTTTCTAACTGCGGGGCGGCCGGTTCAATCAGCGTTCGCGAAGAATTGAGGGTCAGCCCGGAACATATTGCCGGCGGAACCCCGGAATTCAACACAACATCCGGTAAGTATGAGCAGAATGCGGCAACAAATAACATTGCCAATGCTATGGCCGAAGTTTTCTCAGATGCCCAGACTTTTGCCCAATCCGGTTCGATAGCCAAAACGGATACGACTTTGGCTAATTATGCTTCAACTTTTGTCGGAAATATTGCTTCTCAGGCACAAAGTTACGAAGAGGCTTTGAATTATCAACAGACGCTGACGTCGTCAATTGCCACAAAAGAAGCTCAAGTCAGCGGTGTTGATATTGATCAGGAGCTTTCGCAGATGATTATTTTTCAGCAGACTTATGCTGCCTGCGCTAAAGCTTTTACGGCATCCAAAGAAATTATGGATATGTTGTTGGATATTGTATAACAAGGAGTTTGTATCATGACCAGGGTTCCTACTTATGCAACTTATATGAATATGGTCAATCAGGCGACCAATTTGCGTGAAAAGCTTGATTTGTATTCTTTTCAGGCGTCGACAGGGTTAAAGTCCCCGACTTATTCCGGATATGGAATGTCGGCTTATAATATTGTCAGCCTTGAAGCCTCGCTTAACATTACGGAAAATTTTATGAATACGAATGATATTCTTAATGTTGAAATAGAGGTAATGAATACGTCAACGTCTTCTATTCAGGATCTGATTAATGATTTCAAATCGCAACTGCTAAGCTTTAGCGGAATGGATTTGGACAACATCAATCCGGATATTACCGGCGGAGAAATTACTTTCACCAGCGGCAATCCGAGTGATTATGTCGGCAAAACGCTGACCATTAACGGCACGGAATATACTTTTGTTGATAACGATCCGCAATATGCCGGGGTTGAGCATCCGATTAATCTGCAGTCTGTGATTGACGATGCCGGAAACCACACGGCGGAAGAAAACGCCGCCGCCGTTTTAGATGCCATGAAAACACAAATGGAAGCTGACGGAACATGGAGTGCAGATTTCACCATTGATACGGAAAAGAATAAATTTGAATTTCCGCTTTATACAATTAACGGCACGTCTACTCTGCTCAATACGGATAGTGTCGAAATGGGCGAAGCACATACCATGAGCAGCGAACAATATCAGACAATGCAGCAGTTGCAGCAATCGGCTTTTACGACTATGGCAGCTATTGTTGACTGCTTAAATACTTTTGCCAACGGAAAATATTTATTCGGCGGAGGTGTTTCAACTCAGTCGCCGGTCGACTTTCCTTTCCAGACATTGGAGGAATTTCAGGCTTATTATAATGGCACAAGCATTACTTACCCGAGCAACTCCGCGGCTCAGCTTTCTACTTGGAGCGCTGATGGTTCCCAAACGGGAAGTATTACGCTTGAAAGAGACGATGCCCTGAGCGACCGGGCAACCATTACGGCTAACGGCGGAAGTTTTCTGACGACCAAAGTTACCGCCAGTGCCGAGGCTACAGGAAATTTGAGTTTTGATGCCGACAATAATACAATTAAGGCAACGCAGTATGGTGCTTTTAATACGTTAAGCGCCGGGGACACATTGGTCATCGGCGGAACGGATGCCGGTAACAATGCCAAAGCTTATGTTGTCAAATCTGTTTCGGCAGACGGCAAGACCATTACGGTCGAAGACACCAACGGCGGCATTGCCGAAGATATGGAAATTGCCAACGGCGGAGACTTGACATTCAGTTCTTCTTTCCCTGTCGGCACGGTCGTCAATATGGAAGGTTTCGGCAGCAATATCTCGCCGCAAGTTCAGGTAACAGGTATTAGCGACGACGGAACGCAGCTATATGTTACGGTTGATACAAGTCGTTTTCCGGCAAACGGAGAAGCCCAGACTTTTGCTGCTGACGGAAACTGGAGTATGACCAGCGAATCTTATTATCAGGGCGGCAATCTCAGTTCTGAACACCGGATTTCCGAAAATCAATCAATTACGATGGATATTACCGCGGCGGATCCGGCCTTTGAAAAACTTTTCAGAGCGCTCGGCGAAATTGCTCAGGGCAATCTGACGACTTCGCTTGATGCGACAATGGATATTGACGGAACAATTGATTTTGACAATACGGCCGACAGAGTTGAAGAGGCATTGGATCTGATTAGCGAAGCCTTGTTTAACGGCGGAAAGTCGACTTCTGCCTCTAACGGTGATTTATACACCATTCAGGCCAAAATAGATTCCCATATGGTTATTTTGAACCAAACGGCTGAAAATCAGACTTTAGTTAAAAATAATCTGGAAAACAGCATTACATCGCTCAAATCCGTTGATAAAGACGAGGCAGCGTTGCAGGCCGTTTTGGCTTCTTATAATTTACAAGCTTCTTATTCTGTTATGCAGATGGCAATGTCAACGACAATTCTGGATTATCTGTAAAAACAACTGCCTCTAAGTCCCCGGAAATAAAATTCCGGGGATTTTTTGTACTCTGAAAACCCCGCGCTAGGCGCGTGGTTCCAAAGAGCTTATAGCTTTACACATAAAAAACTCCTTTGCTATTATGTGAGAGACGG
>CASGEB010000024.1 GCA_949300375.1 uncultured Pseudomonadota bacterium | reverse complement strand
TTATTCCGGGTCTTATGCCGGGTCGTCCGAATGCGGAACCTGTTATTATTGCGACGATACCTGCCGCTCAGGCGACAAATCCGTCTCCTGTTCTTCGACTGAAAACAAGGTTCGGGTTTCTTCTACCGAATGCGGCTCCAGCTGCTATGAATGCCAATATAACTCCGATTGCGACGCCGAAGACAAAACCTGTACTTATGGATGCGCATCGACTAATTCCTGCGGAAAATGCACAAGATGCGGAACAAATCCGGATTGCGACGTTACGGATATGAGTTGTCCGGAGTTTGGCTGTGCGTCAATCAATTCCTGCGGAAAATGCACGAAGTGTAAGGAAGAAACGTGTAATTATACTATTACCGCAAGCGATTGTTCTTCACAATGCAAAAATGTTGGTTCTCAGTCTTGCACCAAAAACGGTACAACTTATTATGCCTCCTGCGGAAGCAGCCAGTGTCCAGTCTGGGAAAACTGTTATAACGGGACGTGTATGAGCAAAAGAGGGGCGTGCTGTGGTGGCCCCTGTGGATTCAACGGAACGTTACATGTTAGTGATGCTTATTGTCAGGAAGAGTATGGCATGAGTTGCTATGAATATTGTAGATCCCAAAATTATCCGGATTGTACCGATATGCACGCAAATTGTCGAGCTTCCGGCGGTACCCCGGTCTTCAAGCTTTGCTACTACAGCTCTTTCGCCGCAGAGTTCACATGCGAGGAGTAATTCTCGCTCATTCCCTGGCGTATTATTTTTCCTGTCATTGCCGGACTTGATCCGGCAATCCAGATTGACAATAAAGCTGATTTATTAACTTGGATCCCCGGGTCAAGCCCGGGGATGACAAAAGAAAAAAAGAGTCCAAGGATGACAATAAAAAAACACAGCCCGGGGATGACAAAAGAAAAAAATAGCCCGGGGATGATATAATAAAAAAAGAGTCCAAGAATGACAGAATAAAAAAAGCCCGGAGATGACGGAAAAAGAAAATACACCTGGGATGACATAATAAAAAGACAAAGTGCCGAAATAGCATAATATAAAAAAAACACCCTCCCGGTTATCAAAATTGAACTGTCCAGATTTTCAGGAAGCGTTCAATTTACGGGAGGGTGTTTTTTTAATCAGTTTTGTTTGGCGGCTTTTAATTCTTCTTTACGGTGTAAAAGCTGCTCTAAAATAAACTGTTCCTGCTCACAGCCCCGAATATAATTATTGGACTGCAGCTTTACACTCGTCTGATACCGACAGAGCCCTTCGGCATTGCGGCAATTTCCGCAATCGCATCTTTTGCCGCTCGGCAACAGCCGCTGTTTGCTTTTGACGATTGCCCTTTTCAAAATTTCCATATCGGTTATGGAAGATATCTCTTCTTTTAACCGTTTCAGATTGTTTTCTTTCCGCAGAACGGCGTAATCTGTTTCCAGTTCTTTTTGATATTTGCGGGCGCGTATTTTATTTCTGATAATAAAATATGCCGCAGCTCCCAAAAACCAAAGACTCGGAAGAAGGAAAACAAACCGTACCGGAAGACAGAGCAAAATTGCAATGACTGTCCAAACCGGAACAGATAACAGCATAGCGGCTGTTTCCGTGCGAATAATACCGGGCAGGTCTCCAATTTTTTCGGCCAAAGGCATCGCCTGCGACATTGTCCAAAGGATAATGCCGGAAGATACGCCGCGCCAGAAATAGTTTTCCGGCAGACTAAATTTGTCAAACACCCACCAGATTATCAAAACCAGAAGAGCATAAACCAAGAACCGGCGATTCACGATATCACGCGCTTTTACATTTTCCGCTATTTTTCCTGTAGCTTTAAATGCCAACAATGTTGTCAAAAGCATCAAAATAATACTTACTCCATCCATAATTATATAAATTTTAATATTTGTCTGACGGTCTTTATAGCTTAATTTGACAAAATTGTCAATTATAAATTCCGGCAGCAAAAAACCCGGACTGCGCATCCGGGTTTTGACCTTGAGATTAAAAAAACTTATGCGAGTTTTAAGTCGCCGGCAACAGTTTTGCCCCTTTCTTCCAAAAGCTCGTAGGTGATTTTAACCCCCTCTTCCAACGTTCTGAGACCGGCTTTTTTTACTGCCGTTATATGAACAAAAACGTCTTGCCCGCCAGCGTCCGGCGTGATGAAACCAAAACCTTTTCTGTTGTTAAACCATTTTACTGTTCCTGTTGCCATTTGTGATTTTCCTTATAAAAAACAGGTTGATACAATATAACTATCTTATTGTGGGAAACTGTCTGGCTAATAGTTTTGGTATCAACTCAACAATTCTCAAAAGCATACACTCTCTGACCACAGAGCTTAGTTATATTGAAGATTCTAAACGTTATATTTCAGATTGCAAGAAAATTATTTTTTATAACCATTGTTTTTCGGATTTTGCCGATTATATCCGCTTTGCGTGATTAAATCTTTTGAAAGGAACAACCTGATGAAAAAAATGCTTTATGTTATGTCGGCAGTCTTGCCGGCCGTGCTGATGTTTAACTTATCCGACGCACAGGCTCAGCGCAAAAATTCTACCGATAAAGAAATGAAAGCCGCTGTTGAAATGGTTAATAAAAAAGACGCAAAAATCAAGCATTGGATGGCAAAAGAAAGCCATGACATTAATGAAGATTATGACAAAGCCGTTAAAAAAATTAACAAATCAAACTTCTCAGAAGCAAACAAAAATATTCTGATGTTACAGGCGCAGCAAAACCGCGACCTGATGCTCAAACAAATCCAAGAACGCGGCGATTTGATGCTCCAAAACTGGCAAGCGCGTGAAGATGCCATGGGAGCAGAAATGATGAGCCATGAGGACAACCGTAAGGCTGTTAAAGAAGTGAATGAAATTTTGGACTAAACACGTTGTTTTTAAAGCAAAAACGGGGTGATCCCAAAAGAGATCAACCCGTTTTCTTATTTGATGAACGAATGCCAAACAAAGCAGCAAACCCACAAAATTGCAGATATTGTCAGCGATACCAGGCAAACGTCAAGGAAACCTGAGAATGAAAATTCCGCGCCGGGCATAAACCGGTACAGAAAAAATATTCCCAAGAAAAAGCTCAGGCAGAATGAACCGCCAAGCGGAGCTTCTTCCTTACCGTTCGCGTAATCTTTATTGGTGATCCAGATGCAGTAAACTGCAAAAATCATCAATACTAACGCGAAGATATTCCATAAGATTGTCATCATATGTAATAATTTTATGAAACAGTTACCGAAAGGCAGCCGTTTCTGGTTAATAATAAAAAAACTAATATATTTTGAAATTTTATTATACCACAATTTTCAGAATCGGACAATATTAAATTTTGAGCAAAAATAAGGTCTTCACAAACGGCAATATTTCTGTTAAATTGCTTTCCACGTCTGCGGCAACGGGGCTGCGGACTTTTAATTATGTCATATTAAAAAAAGGAATAAACTTATGGTATTAAAATCTACTAGAGCAGGCAACTATCCTGAATGGTATCAAAATGTTATTAACGAAGCCGATATGGCCGAGAACTCGTCTTCTCCGGGATGTATGGTCATTAAGCCGTGGGGATACGGCATTTGGGAGCGCATCCGCGACGTTTTTGACGAGAAAATCAAATCAACCGACCACGAAAACTGCTATTTTCCAATGTTTATTCCGCTTTCGTTCTTTCAGAAAGAAGCCGAACACGTTGACGGTTTTGCCAAGGAGATGGCGGTTGTTACACATTCCCGCCTGTCTATGAAAGACGGCAAACTCGTTCCGGACTCAAAACTTGAAGAACCGTTAATCGTTCGCCCGACTTCCGAGGCCATTATTGCCGACTCGTTCTCAAAATGGGTCAAATCTTACCGCGATTTGCCGGTGCTGGTTAATCAATGGGCAAACGTCGTTCGCTGGGAGATGCGTCCGCGCCTGTTTTTGCGCACCCGCGAGTTTCTCTGGCAGGAAGGCCATACCGCCCACTCGACCGCCAAAGAAGCCGAAGAGGAAACCAGGCGTATGTTGGAAGCTTATCGCGAACTTTGCGAAGAAACACTGGCTATGCCGGTCTTAACGGGGCGCAAACCTGAGCATGAGAAATTCCCCGGCGCAATTGACACTTACTGCGTGGAAGCTATGATGCAGGACGGCAAAGCCCTGCAAGCCGGCACGTCGCACTTCCTCGGGCAGAATTTTGCAAAATCCGCCAATATCTCTTTTGTGAACAAAAACAATGAACAGGAATATGCCTATACGACTTCCTGGGGCGTTTCTACCCGGCTTATCGGCGGCGTTATTATGACCCATGCCGATGATGACGGGATGGTCGTTCCGCCCCGGATTGCGCCTTATCAGCTTGTGATTATTCCGGTTATCAAAAATCCGGAAGATGAAGACAAGATTATGGCTTATATCGCCAAAATTCAAGCCGCACTCAAGTCTCTGACTCCGTTTGGCGAAAAAATCCGCGTTAAAGTCGACAAACGCGACCGCAAGAGCGTGGATAAGTTCTGGGAATGGACCAAGAAAGGCGCTCCGATTATTTGCGAAATCGGTATGCGCGACGTGAAAGGCGGCAAGGTTATGGTTAAAGAGCGTCTCAAACTCAACACGCCGGAAGGCAAGCAAATCGTCTCGGCCGAGGAATTTGAGCAATCGGTTGTTTTCCGGCTGGAAAATATTCAATCCGAGATGTTCGCCCGTGCCAAGGCTCGCTTAACGGACAATATCCGTACAGACATTGCTTCCCCGGAAGAATTTCGTCGCTATTTTGCCCAATCCAATGAATGGATTCCCGACAACAAGCAAGGCAAAGTTGCTTTTGTTCGCGGCAAGTGGTGCGCCGATCCGCAGACGGAAGACATTCTTAAAGAAATGAAAATCACAATCCGCTGCATCCCGTTTGACCAGAGCAACAGCAGCGGTATTTGCCTGTTGACCGGCAAGCCGGCGACAATGGATGTGATTTACGCCAGATCTTATTGATAAAAGGGGCTTTGCCCCTTTTATTATATCCCCTAAAATATTCCTTTTCTTTGTTACTTTTTGGATACTGAAAAGTTTTTTACTTCTTGTTTTTTATCTGAAATTATTTTTTCTTTGTTACTTTTTGAGTGCCAAAAAGTAACCAAAAAGGCAGCCCTACGCTCATTTTCTAAGCTTTCAGAGCAAAATTAACCTCGCTACGCTCTCTACCATCGTGCTTCATTTTCAGGTTTTGCTCTAAAACCTAAGCCATTCACAAAGGGCAGTTAAAAGTGCCGGAAGAAAGAAAGTGCTTTAAGGGAAGAATAAAAAGCCCAACCTCATTTTCTAAGCTTTCAGCCCAAAGTTAAGGACACTATGTTCCAAGGCTTAGTGTTTCACTATTACCTCTTTGGGCTAAAAGCTAAGAAATTATTCGGTAATCGGGCTGGTCAACTCTCCCCAACTTAGGCATCTAGGCTCGCTGCGAGTTGTCGACATTGTACCATAGAGATCGCGATGCTCCGGCGGGGATGTGATAGAAAATGTGCCTTGAAACTTGGATCCCCGGGTCGGCGCCCGGGGATGACCTGCACGGCAGGTGCGCGGCGAGTTGTCGACATTGTACCATAGAGACCGCGATGCTCCGGCGGGGATGTGATAGAGAATGTGCTTTGAAACTTGGATCCCCGGGTCAAGCCCGGGGATGACGATAAAAAACACGGCCCGGGGATGACGATAAAAAACACGGCTCGGGGATGACATAAGAAAAGAAAGTCAGGGGATGAGCTGCACGGCGGGTTGAATTTTGTATTTTATTATCTCATATAAGAGTAAGCAAATATTAATCTTTTGGTTTTATTTTTTGATAGAATGTATTTATTTTTGGGGAGAAATGAAAATGAATAAGTTTAAATATGCCCTGCTTTGCGGTTTGGTCGTCGTTCCCGCGTTGGCGCGCGCCGACGTTTCAACCAAGACTCCGTCCCAGCAGATTGATTTTGCACAGTTGCAGGCAAAACTGCAGGAAATCAGCGATGAAGAATTTAACAAGCTGGATACCAATAAAGACGGAAATATTTCGCAAGAAGAATATATTGAATATATGGTTCAGGAAACCCGCAAAAAGTCGGCTCAGTCTTTTTCTCAGCTTGATACAAACAAAGACGGCAAGATTTCTAAAGACGAATATAACGAATTTGTAAATCAGGCTACGGGGCAAATGGGAAAATTTTTGAAAATGATGCAGGATCAGGTTCAAAAATAGATAATTATTTCTGATGGACTTTTTATGACAATTCTGATTAAAAATGTTTTGCTCGGACAAAACAAGGTTGATGTTTATATCGGCAATGACGGGCGTTTTTCTCGGATAGCGCCGGATTTGAAACTATCGGCCGATAAGATTATTGAGGCAGAAAACAAAGCCATTTTGCCGGCGTTTTACAATCTGCATACTCATGCGGCGATGAGCCTTTTGCGCGGGCTTGGCGACGACAAAGAGCTTTTTTCCTGGTTGTCGCAGGATATTTGGCCGCGGGAAGAAACTTTTGACGATGAAATCATTTATTGGGGAACCAAGCTGACTGCCCTGGAGATGATCCGTTCCGGAACGGTGGGCTTTTCCGATATGTATTTTGAGCAAAAAGCCATTATGCAGGCGGTTTGCGATATGGGAATGCGCGCGGCCGTTTCTTTTGTTGAGATGGATTTGTTTGACCCGGACAAAACCAAAGCCAAAAAAGAAGACACCGAAAAGTTTTTGGCACTGGAAAATCCCTGCCCCGAACGCATCAGCAAATTTCTGGCCGTCCACGCCGTTTATACAACCTCGGAAGAGCTTATCCGGTTTGCCGTCGAAACAGCCGGACGCCACAAGATGAAACTGCATATTCACGCCTGCGAAACCCGCAAGGAAGTTGACGATTGTCTGGCAGCGCACGGCTGCTCGCCGATTGTGTATTTGGAAAAACTCGGCGCCCTCTCGCCCCAGACTATTCTTGCCCATGCCGTTCACCTCGACGAGCGGGATATTGACATCATCTTAAAACACGGCGTAACGCTTTGTACCAATCCGGCCTCGAACCTTAAACTTTGTTCCGGCGCTTTTATGTTCAAAAAGCTTTGGGACAAAGGCGCGTTTATCACGCTCGGAACAGACGGCAGCGCCTCGAACAACAATGTCAGTATGCTTGACGAGATGAAACTGGCCGCCTTGTCTGCCAAGATGCAATCCGGCGCCCCGACAGCGGGTTCCGCCGAACAGGTCTTTCAAGCAGCAACAAAAAACGGTGCCGAAGCGCTCGGGCTTGATGCCGGCATTATTGCAGAAGGAAAAGTTGCCGACTGTCTTTTGGCCGACCTGAACAATCCGCTGCTGGTACCGAACTATAACCTGATTTCCAATATGGTATATTCGGCAGACAGTTCGGTGATTGACACAGTCATATGTAATGGCAGGATTTTGATGCAAGACAAAAAAATTGCCGGCGAGGAAGAAATCCTCCGCCAGGCAAAAAAAATTGCAGTCAAGCTTGCTTAACGCATACTTTGGTCTGAAGAATACAGCCCTGACTTTTAGTAAGTTTAAAAGTCAGGGCTGCCGCTACACACGGGGTTATGCATAGGTCTCCTGCCGCAAACACTGCTGTTCAAGCGTCCGTTCGGGAGCAAAAATCCGTTTAACGTCTTTTTTGAAATCATCAGCCGAGCCAAAACCTTTTTCAAGATAAGCGTCCATACCTATCATGGCGTAATCTTGCGCTTTGGAAAACATTTTTTCGGTTTGAAGATATTTTTGAAGAAGTTTTTTGACCTGCTCCGGCTTTTTGGCCGCAGCCAATGTTTTTTGAAATTTTATTTCGGCATTATTAAGGCGGACACGCGCCATTGTCGCTTTAAGTTTTGCCACCTCTTTTCCGGTCGGGAAATCCATTCTTTCCAGCTCTTTTTCCACTTTTTCCCGAGAGGCTGTTTTGCAACAGGCATCTTTCAGCGCTGTCAGCAGTTCTTTTTTGTCTTTGGCTTTGGAAACATCATCCATCAATTTGCGGCCAATGGTCTTAAAATTCATCCCCTTCATGGCTGGACTCCTCTTAATAATATCTTTCCGTATGATGTTATTGTAACATAATTGTAACATTATTTAAATAGCTTTGGCGCAAGAAAAGGCGCTTTTTTTCGTATTTTATGCAGATTTTTTGCTTGACTTTCGCGATTTTTCATATTCGGCGCAAACGGCATCGCAACTTTCGGAACAAAACCATATAAAACGGCGTAAAATAACCACGGGGAAGTTCTCGTTCATGAAAACGATAATGCAGGCTGTTGCGCCGGATTTCAACGCGCAGAGGATTTCTTTCCGCCGTAATGTCGCTTTGCTTGTTCAACGGCAATTCCAACAAGGTCAGACGGGGACAGTTAAGAACAACAATCTTGCCACGGCAGCCGCTGCCGGCCCGGATGTATTCAATATCCGACCCGCTTAAATCGGCTATTCCGCTGAAAGCATCCTCAAATTTAAGAAATTTCAATCCCCGACAGCCTGGAAGGTTAAAGTTTCCGGAAGCAAAACTGCCGACCTCGATTTTCTCCGCCTGCCCTTCCGAACTCAAATCTAGGGTTCCGGCAAAATCGTCAAGAATATTCAGGCGACCGGTACGCCCTTTGTCGTTCTGTCCTGACAAAACTATCCGCCCGCGGCAGTCGTGTCCTATCTTAAACAACGGAATGCTCAGGCCGGTTACGCTTATTGTTCCGCGAAAAGAGGCGCCGACCGACAGCCTTTTTCGGCCGCGGATGTTTTCCATTTTTATATCGGCATAACAATAATACCCGATGTTGAGGCTGTGAAAACAGGAATTTTTTATCTTCAGGCGGCCGCTAAAGACGTCTCCGGCCTTAAAAACAAAACAATTCAAACAATCTTCCAACGTCAAATCGCAACGGCAGTTGGCGCCGATTTTGATTTTGCGTATGCTGCTGCGCGCCAGATTGATGCTGCCGGAAAAACCTTCTTCAACAACCAGTTCCCCGATATAGGGGTTATCGCGCAAATCAACCGTCAGGCTGCAGTTTTTGCCGATTTTGAGTTTTTTTATTTCGGAAAAATGCAGTTCCAACCGGCTGTTATATGATTCCGGAGGTATTTGCAGCGTATGTTTTTTCAGGTCATTGGCTATCAGAACCGTATTAATGAGCGGGCGCCTTATATGTTTGAGGATTTTATCGCCGTCCTGATACCTGATTATATTGCCTTTTTCCGTGTTCACGTCCGTTTTCTCCCTGTTGCCGTTTTGACCGCCGGAATAAAAATTTATGCCGCTTTCCGACAAAGACAAGGCATAGATAAAAATTTTTATTGTTTTGACTCTTTTTGTTCTTATATCGGTTGCATCACTTTTAGAGAGGAGAAAAGTATGGAAAAAAACGAAGATTGGCTGAAACATATTCAAATTCATCATCATCCGCCGGTCGGAACCTTTACCCAACCGGCCGGCGTGATTGTCAAAACGCTTTTGCAGGGCGCAAACAACAACCCGACATTGGCTTTGCACAGGCTTATGTTTTATATGAACAGAGCCGGCAAAAAAACTGAAAACGCAGAACAATTGGAACTGGCCAAAAAGAAACTGGAAGAAATCATAAAATCCCGCTGGCATTAGACTTTTTATGACTTGAAAAAGTTTGTTTCGGGCTTAGATAGGTAAGGCCAAACAAACTAATACAAAAATCAACTTTTTTAATCGGAGGAAAAATGAGAAATTCTTTAACAACAAAAGACAGAGCATCTGAATATGACGTGTCCATTCACAGCCCGTCCGGCGGAGATTTGCGCAATCTGATGTCTCATCTCTGGCATATGGTCGATTTTCCGCGATTTAACGATACAATTAATCTGGAACCCAAAATAGAGGTTTCGGAAAACAAGTCTAACGTTACAGTTACGGCAGAAATGCCAGGCGTAGCAGAAAAAGACATTGATTTGCAGATTTCTTCAGACGGATATCTGACCATCAGCGCCGAAAAGAAAGATGAAACTTCTTCTCAGGACAAGGATCATTATTTTTCTGAAATTTCTTACGGAATAATCCGGCGAACCATTCCTCTGCCCTGGGATCTGGATTATAACAAAGCCGATGCCGAATATAATGACGGCCTGCTCAGGGTTGCCATACCCAAATCCGGCCTGGAAAAGCAAAAAGTCAAAAAAATCAGCGTAAAAAAATCCAAACCTTCCAAATAGTTCAAACAGCCTGCCTAAACAACAGGCTGTTTTTAAAATCTATTAATTGCTACAATATTTAAATACTTGTTTTACTTGAAAAACAGCTATAATTGTCTGAATTTTATAAAACATACTATTTTATGATTGCAATTTTTTGAATGCATAAGTACTATATATAAAATTTTATATGTTTTATAGCTGATTTAGGAAAAGGCAACAAGAGGGGAAAATCCCGTTTATTCTCCGAATCAGCAGCATAATACATTAAAAACAACCATTTTTTGTACAGCTAAAATTTATATTATCCTTGTTTTTCTTTTTTGAAGTGTATTACGAGGTTATACTATAAAAACTAGAATGGTGCGAGAAGAGATGACGAGACTCATTAATAAGGTTGTAATCGTAAACGACAGAAGAACAAGCATCCGTTTGTGTCATAAAGAATGGGAGGCTTTGGACGAAGTCTGCGATATGGAAAAAATCACTAAAAATGATTTGTTGAGCCTGATAGAAAATGGCAAGCGCAATTCTTTAGGACTGACTTATTCCGCGCGCTTATTTATTATTGAATATTTTCGGCAAGCGGCAACAACCGAAGGGCATCTTTCCGCCAAGCACTGCATTGAAGACAACTTTGTTTCTTTGCGCAGGAATATTCAAAAAGCAATTAATGAATAGGCAATAAAAAACATCTCAGCATCGGCAGGATAAATTTGAGCAAATTACCGGCTGCGGCTGCGATAAGGCAGCGGCATAGCCAGATTTTTTTCGTTTTGCGCCAACCGGTTCAGAAGCTCTTCCCAAGCCCCTTCATATTCCCGGACTAAAGAAATCAGCCGGGCATATCTTTTTGACAATTCGTCGTATTCTTTCGGATTTTCAAACTGCAAAGCATATAATCTTTCTTCAACCGGCGGAATTTTTAAAATTTCCGTATTTGTTTGCATAACGGCGGACCAATGTTCAGCCTTTTCAACATAAATTGTTCCCGGCGACGTATTGAATGCTCCGCCCAGGGTTGCCACAACCGGCTGATGCGTTACAAGATGAATATGGCGGTATTTTTGTTTTTCCGCTTCGGAAATGACATTTTCTTTAAAATCGAGCACTTCGTCCGAAGCCGCGTCTTCCTGCAGTGCGTTGGCGACGATAATTTCCGGACTGCCGACTGATTTTCCGCGAACGGCAGCCGTTGCTTTTGCCCGGGCAAGCGGCGACGTGTATATAACATCTATCGGACAGGAAAAATCCTCCAGCACCGCCCCGCTAATCCAGGCGTCAGCTATTCCGGCCGAGGTTATCGGATATCTGGCGCCATAACGTTCATAAGGTTCGTGGCGGGAATATGAAAAAAATACCGTCATCAGACATTTCCTTGCAAATTTTGTATTTATTCGTTGTTACCGTAACATTTTCTTTTGGATTCTGCAACATTTTCAGACCAGGCGGAAGAAATTTTTTATAAATAAAAAAAATGCTTGCTTTTTTTCTGCCAAAGCCGTATAGATTATTTCTGACAACGGGATGTAGCGCAGCCTGGTAGCGCATTCGCATGGGGCTGAGATGCTAAAAATGCTCCGGGGGAGGATTTTTAGGATTTCAGGCGACAGGAAGCCGTAGAGCAAACGAAGTTTTATGAAGTTTGCGATACGTTGCGGACTGAGCCGGAGCGAACGAAGTGAACTTAGGGGCCGCGGCTCCTTGCGTTGGAATTATTATTTTTTACTTTCGGGATGTAGCGCAGCCTGGTAGCGCATTTGCATGGGGTGCAAGGGGCCGCTGGTTCAAATCCAGTCATCCCGACCAAATTACGGCGGCAGCGGTCAAAGTTGGCCAATATCGCGAAAATGATTAAAAGAGTCAGTTTGTCTGGCTCTTTTTTTATGCACTTCCCCAAATAGTTTTTTGAGATATTACTTAATAATCTCAAAATTATATTTGATTTTTCACATCTCCCAAAAAATTATTTGTTTTTTGTTATATCATTCGCTCAGCTTGTTTAATTTTTGTTTACGGACTGAAAAATATGACATTATGGGGATTAAAAACCGAAGCAGCTTTTGATATTTGGTCTATTGAGCATATCATTATGGGCATATCCGTCGGTTGGCTTGCAAAAATCATCACGGAGAAATTAACCTGCAAAGAAAATATTTCAGAGCAATTATTCATAAGAATAAGCTTTATCATAACTTTGTTGATTGCATATATATGGGAATGTTTTGAACATTATCTTGAGACAGGGCTGGCCGGCGATGTCGTTACCACATGGCTGCAAGGCGTTGAACATTGGAGCAACCGTTTGATATTTGACAATCTGATGGTGCTTTGCGGATGGTACATTTATAACACTAAACGCAAGGTCTTGGCTTTTGCCAGAGTTTTTTCTTTTGTATGGTTGTTTGTGCATATTTTTATTTTCCCTCATAGTATGTATCTGCATTATCGTTTTTCCTCACTTAACGAGGCTCAGGCAGGTGTACCGCAAGAGTCTCATATCGCTGTACTGCAAGACTAATTTCTTCTTTAAATGCAGAGGTAATGCATTGGAAATTTTTCAAAAAAAATAACTGGCAGCCTCAAGCTGTCAGCTATTTTTTATACTATACCAAAAGGATTTTTTCTTTCAGCACATTTCTGATAAAAACATACATCACCATCGGAGAACAGACGGCCGAATAGTGATAGTATATAGAAATCACCAGCAATGACATATCGGCCAGCTTTTCTTCCTCATTAAAATATTTGTCCCGTTTAATCTTTTTTAATAATTCCTTGACTGTCTCGAAGAACCAGCTATGCTGCACAGGCAAATATTTGCTATCATTCAGACAGTCGTCTTGTTTTTTAATAAGAGATTTCAGAGTTTCATCAAACCCCCGGCTGACTGCAATTTTTTGTGAAAGCTCATCTTTATCAAAAATGATAAAATTTTTCTCAATAACCTTTAACAAATAACTTCTATCCATGATGATTTCAGGTTTGTTTAGCGAGGGAGTATTCCTTTGATACATCCTGTCCCTCTTTAAGTAATTATAGAAATAAAAATAAATTTTATGTTTTTTGTTTTTACTATTAATTTTTACTTATTTCAATATTTTTATTCAACCTTAACCGGATATATATTTATGCCCCTATATGGTTCAGAAAAAATCTTTAATTTTTCTATACAAAAAAACAGCCGGAAGAATTTTATTTCCGGCGGTTGCTTATGGTACTAAAAGTTACTTTGGACGGCGCTTTCTATATTCGGCGACCAGCATTTCATATTCCACTACTTTTTCAGAGGAATAATTATCTTCCAATTCATCATACAACATTCCCAGACGAGCTTCTACTTCTGCATCCGTCATCTTGGGAATTTGTTCGGAAAAATGTTTTTTGTATTCAGAAAGCCTACGCTGATAAGCTTTATAATATTTCCAAACTACAAAAAACACAGCCGTTAAAACAGCAAATACAATAATGGTTACAACCATAATCATAAAATTTTAATTGTTAAACATAATTATAAGATTTTGTTTTATACTAAAATATTATTTGCTAAATGCAAGAATATTTTTTATATTTCTGATGAAAGAGAAAATATATGAACGCTGTATATCACATAACCTGCCGTCCGGCCGCAGAAAAAGACACGGCTTTGCTTGAGCAAATCCATATTGAGGCGTGGAAACACTCTTACCGCAATTATGTTCCGCAAGAAGTTCTTAATGACAGAAAAGTTACGGAAGAACGTCTGAAGAAGATGAAAAACGATATTCGGAGCGGTCTGGTTTTTGTGGTATCCGCAAACGAGCTTCCGGTCGGTTTTTTAACACCGGCTCCGTTTTTTGGAGAGGAAGCAGAGATAGCCGTTTTTTATATCGCGCCGGCGGGCTGGGCATGATTCGGAATGTTTTTGATAAATTTACAGAATAGTTAAGGATTTTTTGATGCCGCAAAGTTTTGCCCCGCTGATTGATGAAAATACCAAAATCCTGATTATCGGGACGATGCCCGGAATCGCATCGTTGGATGCCGCCGAATATTATGCCCATCCGCGAAATGCCTTTTGGAAGATTATGTCAGAAACCTTCAATAACGGACAGATGTTCCAGTCTTACGAAAAAAAGAAAAAATGCCTGCTGGTACATGGAATCGGCTTATGGGACAATTTGCAATATTGTGAAAGAAACGGCAGTTTGGACAGCAATATCCGAAAAGAAATTCCCAATGATTTTGAGACGCTGCTGGCACAATATCCCAAAGTGCAAAAACTGCTTTTTAACGGACAGAAGTCTTTTCAGTTTTTTAAAAAATACCATTCAGGTCTGTTGGAAAAACTGGAGCATCACACCCTGCCCTCAACCAGCCCAGCAAATGCAACGCTTTGTTTTGATACAAAATTAGCAGAATGGCAAAAATTTATATAAAAAATGCGCCATGACTTTGGCGCTTTTTTTATTCGGCGGCGATTTCCATCGTTTTTTGCATTTCCGCCCTGATTTCTTTTAGTTCGCTGACAATTCCGCTGACAAGCTCGCGACAGTTATCATCCAAGGCCGAAGGATCAACATCTTCAAAAAAATCTTTTTGAATTTCCTCTCCGACCAGCTTTTTGGTACCCTTTTCCTTAAAAAGCTTTTGAACGCCCTCAATGGTATAGCGCTTGTCATAAAGGTATTCTTTTATCGTCCTGACCAATTCAACGTCGTCCGGGCGATAATAGCGACGACCGCCGCTTCTTTTCATCGGCTTAATCTGAGAAAACTTGGTTTCCCAAAAACGCAAGACATGAGTTGCCACACCGATCTCTTCCGCAACTTCTGCAATTGTTCTGAAAGCAGATTTACTTTTGTTGACAACCATTTGCTTTTCCTAAAAAATTATGCGTTGATTGTTTTTCTCATTGTCTGGGACGGTTTAAACGAAATAACACGGCGGGAGGAGATAACAGCCTCAACACCGGTTTTCGGGTTGCGGCCGGAACGAGCCTTTTTATCGCGCAAAGAAAATGTTCCGAAAGAAGACAATTTCACGTCATTGCCGCGAGCCAGCTCCTGCACAATTTCATCCAAAACCATATCCAAAATTTCATTAGAATCTTTTCTAGAAAGACCGATTTCTTCATAAATAGTCTCAGCAACATCTGCACGAGTAATTGTTTTCATCTCAAATTCCTTTAATATTACTTATAACGATATCTTTTTTCTTTTGCTCGAAATATTTAGCTTAATTTATTTCAGATGACAAGCCGAATCAGCAATTTAATAAACAGAAAAAACTTCCGTTAAATTCTGATTAAGGCTCCGCCCGAGGTAAATCCGGCTCCCATGGCTGTCAACACGACGAGATCGCCTTTTTTGATTTTGCCGTTTTCAAAGCTTTCGGATAATGCCAACGGAATGGAAGCTGCCGAAGTGTTGCCGTGATTGTTGACGGTAACAACGACTTTTTCTTCCGGCAGGCCGAGCTTTTGACCTACGCCATTGATAATGCGGATATTTGCCTGATGAGGAATCAGCAAGTCAATATCTTCGGCTTTGACGCCGGCGTCTGCCATAACGTCTTCAGCAGCCTGGCTCAAGGAGTTAATTGCGTATTTGAAGACTTCTTTGCCGTCCATCCAGATAAAACCGGCCGTCTGGGTAGAAGAAACGCCGCCGGTAGACTTCAAACTGTCATAATGGCTGCCGTCAGAATAAAGGCGGGTCGACAAAATGCCGGTATCGGTATTGTCGCCTTTGCCTTCACAAGCGCGCAGAACAACGGCCCCTGCCCCGTCGCCGAACAAGACGCAGGTATTGCGGTCTGTCCAGTCAACAATTTTAGACAAGCTCTCAGCACCGATGACAACCGCGCATTTTGCCTGTCTGAGGCGAATCATATTATCCGCCATGGTCAGAGCATAGACGAATCCCGAACAGGCTGCGGAAATATCAAAAGTCGGAGTACCGGATTTTACACCCAGTTTTCCGCCGATTTTGGCTGAAACGGCCGGCGTGGTATTATCCGGCGTTACGGTAGCCGTGATAACCAAATCAACATCTTCAACAGAAATGCCGGCAGAGGCAATGGCTTTTTGCGCAGCGGCAACGGCCATATCGGATGTCAGCTCGTCCGTAACGATGTGGCGCTGCTTGATCCCGGTGCGGGTGCTGATCCATTCGTCATTGGTTTCGACCATTTTTGAAAGGTCGTCATTGGTTAAAATTTTAGCCGGCAGATAGTGCCCATGGCCGATAATTTCAGATCTAATAAGCGTCATAGATAATTTCCTGTGAGAGTTCGTCCAAATCTACTTTTTCCAGTTCCGCCCTAATAGTGGCGACAAAGTTTTGTCTGACCAGCGAAATGGCATTGCCGACGGCAACAGAATATCCCAAAGCGTCTGTTCCGCCATGGCTTTTTACCGACAAGCCGTTCAGGCCGACAAACATTGCCCCGTTATACAGGCGGGGATCCATTGTTTTTTTCAGGCCGAGCATTGCTCCCAGCATAAAAGGCATTCCGAGTTTGGCCAACCAGGATTTCCGAACCGAGCTTTTCATCAGACGCAAGACCAAACGCGCCGTTCCTTCAATCGATTTGAGGGCAATATTGCCGGTGAAACCGTCGGAAACGATAACATCCGCCACCCCGTTCGGGATTTCGTGCGGTTCGATATAGCCGATAAAATCTATATCGAGGCGGGAGGTCTTTATCAGATGCGCGGCATGGCGAATCTCCTCTTTGCCTTTCATTTCTTCCGCCCCGATATTCAACAGGGCAACCCGGGGACGCGAAAGTCCGAGGGCATGGCGGGCAAAGATATCGCCCATTAATGCAAATTCGGCCAGATTCAGGGCATCACATTCCGTGTTGGCGCCCAAATCGAGCATAACGTATTTGCCAAACTGATGCGGCATTATGCTGACAATTGCCGGACGATGGATTTTTTGGATGGTACGGAGCACAAGCTTGGAAATTGCCATCAAAGCACCGGTATTGCCGGCAGAAACAACTGCCTGAGCCTCGCCGTTTTTGACGGCGTCAATTGCCATATGCATACTGGTGTTGCGGTTGCGGATAACCTGAGAGGGCTTGTCATCATTGCTTACGACTTCGTCAGAATGACGGATTTCGCAGACTTCCTGCAATGACGGGTAATTTTTTAACTGGGCTGCGATTTTATCCTTATCGCCAAACAGTAAAAACCGGGCGTCCGGATTTTTTTTTGCGGCCAAAGCAAGCCCCTCTATTACGACTCTGGGGGAATTATCTCCCCCCATCGCATCAATTGATATGACCAGATTATTCGTATCAGACAACATCTGCTCCATATTTATACAGATTTATAATAAATTATTCAGCTGAAGCTTTCTTAGCGACAACTTCTTTACCGTCATAGTATCCGCAGGAAGCGCATACGTTGTGCGGTCTCTTCAACTCTCCGCAGTTCGGGCATTCCTGATAGGAATTAGCCTTCAGAGCATCGTGGGAACGACGCATATTGCGGCGCGAAGGAGTAGTTTTCTTTTTAGGTGTAGCCATTTTCTTATACTCTATTAATTGTTATTTACACTTTTTTCAAAGCTATTCATAAACCATTTAGTTTTTAAATGCAACTAAATTAATGAGGTTTAAAAATTCCTGAAATCCTTTTAGCCAATATTTTTACATTTTGCAAGCACAAAATGTTACTTCTTTAATTTTTTTAGAACGTTGAAAGGATTCATCGCTTCGGTTGTTTCGGCATCAAATTCCGACTCAAAAACAAACACCTCTCCGTCTTTGCGCGGATAGTCTTCAATCATCAGCGCCACCTGCTCAATAATGATGTCGCCGAGGTTGATTTTTCCGTCTTCGACAATATCCGGCACATCATCATCAAATTCCGGCTCCATATCGCGGATGTCCTTATAAGTGGCTTTGGTGTCGTAATGAAGCGCAAAGTCTCCCTCATAGACCTTGTCAAAATTCTCAAGGCTGATAACGCTGGTCAGTTCCAGTTCAGCTTTGACTTTGCCGCTGACATCCAACGCGTGTTCCCGGCGGTTATGTTTTAAGTATATTTCCGCCGTGCAGGATTTTACCGCCGGAACCTTTAAAACTTCCGTCAGATAGACTAAATCTTTAGCCGAGGCCGTGATTTTATATTTTTTTACCGAAGAAGATAATCCGTCTACTTCTATCGGATAAGAAAAAAGATTTTGCATAAATCGTTTCCTTATGTTATAAAGTGGAAAACTGTTGTGATATTAGCGTCAAGGATTTTCAGATGTCAACAAACAAAATACTTTTCAGCATTTTAGCGGCGGCAGCGCTCTGCTCCTGCTCAAGCGATGTTTTTGTGTCGCACAACGGCAATATGCCGACAAACGAAAGAATCTCCCAGCTTAAACCGGGACAAAGCAAAGAAGAGGTTTTGAGCCTGCTCGGCGCACCGTCTTCCGTGGTTTCGCTGGATAAAAACACCTGGATTTATATGTCTTCCGAAGTCAGGCAGGTGGCTTTTTTCAAACCCACCGAAATCGACCGCGACGTTCTGACAATCAAGTTTGACAAATATGACCAGGTGGCTGATATTGACCGTCTGAACAAAAAGAACGGGACGGAAGTGGCTGTCAGCACTGATGCGACTCAGACGCCCGGACAGGAACCCGGCTTTTTTGAAAAATATTTCGGCGGCGTCGGGCAGTATATGCCGTTTGCCACCAGAAACCGCGAAAATCTGTAAACAAAAAAAAACTTGGTTTAAGACCAAGTTTTTTTTGTTAAAGCGCCACAGCGGGATGTTTTTTCCGGCACCGGCAATACAAAGCCTGTTCGGCCTTGTCGTTTTGTCCGTAATGTATGCCGGGTATAGGTCGCAGGCCTCTTTTGCCAATAAAATTTTCCCACACCTTTAATTATCAAATTTTGCTTATATATGAATCTGCGAATTTAATTTTCAGATAAGGATTGGAAAATGGTTAAAAACGAGATCAGCTACTTTGTTTCCGCACTTTTTTGCGCTTTGTTGTTCTCCGCTACAGACGGAGCGGCCAGCCTGACGGAAACGCCAACAGACAACAATTCTTTGTCTGCAAGAGACGAACATCAGCCCAAGTCGGCCAAGCAACGCACGACGGCCGGCAAAATCAGGCGAAACCACAGCTTTAGTGATTTTGGGCAGGCTTATACGGATTTTAAGAACAGGCTCAGTAAAAAATACGGTTTTGATTATTCAATAGACGTATCATATATGGCGCAGCGCGGTGCACCGAACGGCAAAAAAACAGCTTATCAGACAATCATCTACCCGTCTTTTACCTGGACAACCTTTCAAAACGAATATGGAACCGGAACATTAAATTTTGCTTATAACATTGCCCGTTACGGCGGTTCCAGCGGAGAAAGAATCGGAAATAATATCGGCGCGGCGTCCGCCATTAATGATTATACCACATCTTCCAATACTTTTGACGAACTCTATTACAGTTATCAACCCGGCGGGAAATGGAACTGGCTGACTATCGGCGCCGGACAATTTCCGTTATACAATTTTGACGGCACGGCTTACGACTCTAACCAACAGGTCAATTTCATCAACTATTCTCTTTCACAAAACGCAACTTCAACTTATTCAACCTCCGGAGTCGGCCTTTTTACCCAGATTGCTCCGAATGATGAATGGTCTCTGGCTTTCGGGGCGCAGGACGCTACAAATATCGACGGTATCAGCGTCAGGGTAAACCATTTGGATGAAAAGCATTATACCTCTTTTGCCTCGCTCTCTTATACACCGACAATCAACGGGCTGGGCAGCGGACAATATTCCGTTATGGTTTATAACCAGCCTGCCGTTAAAGAACAGCCTCAGACAACAAACGGATGGTCGCTGAACGCCTCTCAGAACATCGGCGAAAAACTGGCTGTCTTTTCCAGGCTGAACGGCGTGTCCGGCAGCACTGCCTTTGCCGACCTCTCTTTTGTGCTTGGCGCGGTTTATAATGATCCTTTGGACAGGAACCCGCTTGATCAGATTGGTCTGGCCGCCGCTTATAATAAAATTGACAAGACCGGCGTCGGCGATGAATCTGCCCGCCCTGACGAAACCGTATTGGAAGCTTATTGGGCTTTCGGTATCTCAAAATGGGCCACTATAACGCCGGATATCCAATTTTACATTAAACCGGCTCTTAATCCGAAATCGGATTATGATACGGTCTTTTCTTTGCGAGCCTCCCTCTTCTTTTAATTTGGCATTGAATATACCCCGTATTTTATAAATGCGGGGTTTTTCCTGTCTTTATTTTTCTAGCCAAAATCCTCCCCCTGTTTTTCAATAATGCTTGACACTGGCGTTTTGTTGTGGTATAGTAGTCTTGATGTTGTTCCGAAGAGTTGTTTCGGAGCGGCGTCCACGTCTCCTGCCATCTCCGGATGGTTTATTTACTCTGTGTCATCCCCGGGC
>CASGEB010000023.1 GCA_949300375.1 uncultured Pseudomonadota bacterium | reverse complement strand
CAGCTTTTTCGGCAGTTTTATCCCTCCCAAACTTTTAATGTCTCTCGGTAGCTTCAAATCTTCTATTTGTGATAAATCAGTTCCGGAAAGATCAAGATTCAAATGATTGCTCAAATCCAACTGCTTTAATGCCGGAAATTTAGTCTCTTTCAATCCCGTAATACTATTCGGCAGCTTCAAATCTTCAAATTGTGATAAATCTGCTTCGGAAAGGTCTAAATCATTATACTTGCTTAAATCCAAAGTTTTCCCATGAGGATGTACATTCCAAGAAGACAATTTTCCTTCTGCCAGCATTTTTATCTGATTATCATTACGCTGCTTATCCAATTCAGTCCCTGCCCGCATACGCGGAGCATGAAGCATCATAAAATCTTCCCATTCCTTACTAATATACTTACCATTATCATCAGTTATTTGAACAACTCTTGTATTTTTTTCATCCGCTACAACAAAAAAGATTCCATTTACCTTGTTTTTATGAGCAAAAACCGGCGTTTCATAAACATCATTAATAACATGCCCATAACCTCGTTCATAACCAAAATCTGCCCACAGATTCAAATCTTCTGTTGCCGAATATCTGTAAATATTCCCATATGTTAGCGTTTTTCTGTCCGGAGTGTTCACCCTTGCAAACCCTGTCTCCAACCCCGTTGAATATTTTACCGCCGTTAACATTTTCGGAGAAGAATAGACAATATCTTTTGAACGTTTAGCCGCTACAACTGCATATGGATTGTCCCCCAGACTAGCACCCCGATATAAATATTTAATACCAACATCTGAACTGAGAGCTGTTTTATCAACATTATTTACATCAATCGCCGGAAGTTTAGAAGCCTCTTCCAGCTGCTGCTGAATAAAATCTTCTGCAGAAATTCCGCGTTTTTCCAGCATAGCCTTTGCTTGTGGATTGTCATCCAACTCTCTTGACACATTAATAATTTTACCGTCATATTTAGTTGAAGGACATAAAGACTCCTGAGTACGCGGAGAAGCATAACCGGTAACCTTAAAGCCATGAGAAATAAAGATGTCATTAAGTTCGGCCGTTGCTTTTAAGGCCTCACGAGGCTCCATAAAGGGCAAACTTATCCCGCTTTTATCAAGAATATATTTAGATGGATCAAGTGCCTCCGGACTGGAACGATCCACCGCATCTATCCCGTATGACTTCAGAATTTCCGAAATAAGTTCAATTCTGGTACTATCTAACTGATCTCCGCAATCAATCCCCAAAGAAACGGAACAGGGACGATCTAATCCAACAAAATTCACATCCAGAAGTTTATCAAGCTTATCTGAATTTACGGAATTATCAACAACCGCCTTAATTTCTTCTTTGGTTAACGGGGGATATATGTTCGCCTCATCGCTCATTATCCCCTCTCTTTTGAGTCAGTAGCTGTTCATTAGATTTAGGCAAAATAATATTTTGATAAATATCAACAAATTGGCGATTTAGCTCATCTAATTCTTCATAACAATCGTCAAGTGTTTTTCCTAACCCTGCTTGAGATTTAAAAAAACTCTGAACATTAGATATACGTACACGCGGCTTTCCATCTTCACCCGAAGCAACATATTTAAACTCTACCCCGCTCTTATGTTCGGCCGATTTCCGAGAAATATTTAAAGACCAATTCTCAAGATAGTCTTCATTCTTATTTGATAAATTCTCTGTCATTGTCTTATTCCTTACTCAGATAAAAAACAGCAGCCTGAGCCACTACCACTCTGTAACAGTTCTATTTTACACCAGAATACACACCTAATCAACCAATTTTGAAAGCAAAATCACTTTATTGTCTAAATTTAATTAAAATGTAACTTTTGAGAAATTTTCTGAAAATAATCACAGCCCCTGTACGAGAGGCCTCAGATGTTAGAAGAAGAAAATAAAAAATATGGCACGTTAAAAATCTGGAGAATGAAAGAGCCATTTCAACGGCTAAAAAAATTCTAACGTATTTAAACATACATGAATTTTTTTAGAACGGAAGAAATGGCTCTAGATGCTCATTATACAGATTTTTAAGGGATGTAGACTGTGTGAAGCATATTAGTCCTTCCCTTTTTGCCAAGAGGAAAACCGGCCGTGATAATGATAAAGTCGCCGGACTTGGCATAGCCGTTTTCTTTCACCAGTTTAACGGCAATTTCTTCTACCTTGTCAAAACTCTTATAGCCTTCTTTGTTCAAAAAGGGCTTGGTTCCCCAAACCAGAGCCATCCGGCGGGCAACTTCCGCATCCGGCGTAACGGCCAAAATCGGCTGCGTCGGACGCTCCCGCGCCGCCAAAAGCGTTGTAAAGCCGGAGGTCGTATAAGTTACAATCGCCGCCACATTTTTCAAAACGCCGGAAATCTCACTCGCCGCAAAAGTAATGGCATCTGCCTCGCCGCAACAACACGGATGTATGCGGGAACTTTCCATATGCTTATAAAACAGAGGATCCGACTCAACCTGGGTAATAATGCTGTTCATCATTTTAACCGCCTCGACCGGATATTTTCCGGCAGCGCTCTCGGCCGACAGCATAACCACATCGGCGCCGTCATACACAGCCGTTGCCACATCTGAAACCTCGGCGCGCGTCGGGCTGGGATTATTAATCATCGATTCCAGCATCTGGGTTGCCACAATAACCGGGCGGGCATATTTCCGACAGGCTGCCACAATCCGTTTTTGCAACACCGGCACCGTCGGCAGCGGACATTCCACGCCCAAATCGCCGCGCGCAACCATAATGGCGTCGGAAAGCTCGATAATCTGTTCCAAATCATCAATTGCACTCGGCTTTTCCAACTTGGAAATCAGCCACGCCTTATCGCCGATAAGCTCGCGGGCATACCGCACATCATCGGCAGATTGCACAAAAGACATCCCAATCCAGTCAACACCGAGTTTTAAGGCAAATTTCAGATCGTCTTTGTCTTTTTCGGTAATCGCCGAAATATTCAACTGGGTATTCGGCAAATTAACGCCTTTATGGCTGGAAAGATAACCGCCGACTTTTACGGTCGTTCGCATCATATGGTCATTGGCCTCTTCCACCTCCAAAACAATACTGCCGTCATTCAGCAAAAGGTCATCGCCCGGCTTGACCGCAGCAAAAATTTCCGGATGCGGCAGGTTAACGCGGGTAACGTCTCCGGGGACTTTATCCATATCCAAAACAAAAGACTGCCCTTCTTTCAAAAAAACCTTATCGTCTTTAAATTCGCCGACCCGGAGCTTCGGCCCTTGCATATCTGCCAGAATGGAAATATGAACTTTCTTTTCTTTTTCGAGTTTGCGCACAATGTCATAACGTTCCTTGTGCTCCTCATGCGTCCCGTGGCTGAAGTTAAAACGAAAACCGTCAACCCCGGCGTCAATCAGCTTTTCAATCTGCTCGCGGGTTGAAGAAGACGGCCCGATGGTCGCCAGAATTTTGGTCTTGGTTTTTTGTGGCATTTAACACCTCATAAATAAATTCCGAATACAAAAAGCATTATCAAAAATAAGTTAACAGCATATTAAATTTTATTATTGTAAAAGGCAAACATCTTTGTTAATTTATACCGCAAAAGTAATCAAAATTTAGGAGAAAACAATGAGTGAAGAAGAACAAAAATCCGAAGTCGGCGGCATTGCGGCTGACCGCCTGCGTTCATTGATTGAACGGATTGAGCGCCTGGAAGAAGAGAAAAAAGGCATCAGCTCCGATATTCGCGATATTTTTGCCGAAGCCAAAGGCGCCGGATTCGATGTCAAGACCATGCGCACGATTCTCAAGCTGCGCAAAATGAACGCCGCCGACCGCGACGAACAGGAGTTTTTGATAGAGACCTACCGCAAGGCCTTGGATCTTTAAGAAAAAGCCCGTTAAACGGGCTTTTTTTTTACAACTTTAAAACGATTCCAACCGCCATTCCAAGCAGAATGTAAATAATCGGATGAAGCTTGATAAAATGGATTGCCGCAAAAAACACCGCGCAGATAACCGCGGATAAAACATCAACAACCGCCAGCCGGAAAAGCTGCAGCGTTGCCGCAAGAATAAGCGCGACAACCGCCGGACGAATGGCATAAAACCCGGTCTGCACATAAGCATTGTCTTTAAATCGGGATAAGACTCTGGTAATCCATATAATCACAATCACCGAAGGCGTCGTCAATCCGATTGTGGCAATCACGCCGCCCAAGATCCCGGCCGTGTTAAAGCCGGCATAAGTTGCCATATTCACGCCGAGCGGCCCGGGCGTGGATTCGGAAATTGCAATCATATCCGCCAGCTCCTGATGAGAAAACCAGGCATATTTATCGCTCAGCTCAAACAAAAAAGGCACCGTAACCAAACCGCCGCCGATAGCCAGCAGCCCGACTTTGAAAAACTCCCAGAATAACAAAAGATAAATCATCGGCGCCCCCGTTTTTGCAAGATCAGCCCGAATGCAACCGCCAACAGAACAATCACTGCCGGCGACATATCCAGCCCGACTAATATTCCCATGCTGACCAGAAAAATCCCAAGGCCGGTTTTGTCGCGGATTCCCTTTTTCCAAAAAGAAATCAACGTCTCGGCAATCAGCGCCGCAACCACAATCCGCACGCCGGCAAAAGCGTGAACAACATAAGGATTGTCCAGAAAGTTATGCAAAACCGACGCAATCAAAATAATCAGGATCATCGACGGAAGGATAATGCCGAAAGTCGCTATAACGGCGCCGGTTTTGGCTTTCATTTTATAACCGCAGAAAGTCGCTACATTCACGGCAATAATCCCGGGTGTGCATTGCCCGATGGAAAAATAATCCATCAAATCGGATTCGCTGATCCATTTCCGCTTTTCGACCAACTCCGCCTGCAAAAGCGGAATCATGGCATAACCGCCGCCAAACGTAAACAATCCGACCTTAAAAAAAGAAAAAAACAACTGCCATAACAATTTCATCTGCTGCCCCTCTGTTTTTCTTTAATCTAATTACTATATCGGTACAAAACAAGCAACACCCAAAATTTCTGACAAGGAAAAAAGATGATAATCGCCCTGCCCAAAGAAACCGCCCCGCATGAAAAACGCGTTGCCCTGATTCCGGAAACCGCAGCCAAAATCATCGCCGCAAATTTTCGGATAAAGGTGGAAAAAAATGCCGGTTCCGCCGCCGGTTTTTCCGACGAAGAATACCGCCGCGCCGGTGCCGAAATTGTTTCCGGCGCTGCCCGTGTTTATGCCGATGCGGACATTGTCTGCAAAATTCAGGCGCCAATGCCGGAAGAAGACAAATTTCTCAAAAAAGGCATGATTATCATCGCCAACTTCCGGGCTTTGGACATTCCCGAACGCATAAAAAAACTCGCGGCTCTCGGCACGACCTGTTTTGCCCTGGATATGCTTCCCCGCATCTCCCGCGCCCAGTCTATGGACGTCTTGTCCTCCCAAAGCAATCTGGCCGGATACAAAGCCGTTCTTGAAGCCGTCAAC
Organism: uncultured Pseudomonadota bacterium; assembly: GCA_949300375.1. Classification (GTDB taxonomy): domain Bacteria; phylum Pseudomonadota; class Alphaproteobacteria; order RF32; family CAG-239; genus MGBC133411. Next base: position 19,743 of record CASGEB010000023.1, on the reverse strand, counting down.
CGTCTGGACAAAGCCGTTCCGATGCTAATGACCTCCGCCGGTACAATTTTGCCGGCCAGAGTTCTGATTCTCGGAGCCGGCGTGGCCGGATTGCAGGCCGTTGCCACCGCCAAACGCCTCGGCGCACAGGTCTGCGCTTTTGATGTCCGACCCCAGGTCAAAGAACAGGTTGAATCCCTCGGCGGCCGCTTTCTGGCGATTTCCGGCGATGAAACTTTTGAAAACGCCGGCGGATATGCAAAAGAAACTTCGGCAGAATATCAAAAAAAACAAAAAGCCGCCATTGCTGAACAGCTTCTTAAAACTGATATTCTGATTACTACGGCGCTTATTCCGGGCAAACCGGCGCCCCGATTGGTTGATAAAGAAATGTTAAAGCTAATGCCGAAAAGAAGCGTCGCCGTTGATATGGCTGTTGCTGCCGGAGGAAATATTGAAGGTTCCGCTGACGGCCGGGAAACCGAAATCTCCGGCGTAAAAGTCCTCGGTGCATCCAACCTGGCCGCAGAAATTCCCAACACCGCCAGCCGGATGTTTTCCAACAACATCTACAAATTTTTAAGTTCAATGTACGATTCGGAACAACACAAAATCATTTTCGATTTCAAAGACGAACTGATAAACAAAACCTGCATCTGCAAAGACGGAGAAACAAGATGAACGATATCTGGACACTGCTTACAATCCTAATGCTGGCCTGCTTTGTCGGCTACTTTGTCGTCTGGGGCGTTACGCCTGCTCTGCACTCCCCGCTGATGAGCGTTTCAAACGCCGTTTCCGGAATCATAATCATCGGTGCTTTGACAACCGCCGGCGGAGCTGAAATGAACTTCTCAAAAATTCTCGGACTGATTGCGGTATTCCTGGCCAGCGTCAACATTTTCGGCGGATTTGCCGTCTCACACCGTATGTTGCTGATGTTCAAAAAGAAAAAAACGCCCGGGGAGAAAAAATAATGACCAACGCCGTTCTGTCCTGTTCCTACCTCATTGCCAGCGCTTTATGCATTTTGGCCGTTCGCGGACTGGCCTCCCCGCAAACCGCCCGCAGCGGAAACATTTTGGGTATGGCAGGAATGTCCGTTGCTGTTATTGCCACATTATCCCTGCCGGAAATAACGGACATTCGTTGGATTCTTTCCGCCATTGCCGCCGGAGCCCTGGTTGGAATATTTTCTGCCCTGAAAGTCAAAATGACGGCCTTGCCGCAAATGATTGCCGCCTTCAACGGATTAGGCGGACTGGCCGCCGTCTTCATTTCCGCAGCAGAAATTTCCGCCGGTTCCGAAGCCTACGCCGAAGCGTCAATCGGCATGCTCATCGGCGCCGTTGCTTTCTCCGGCTCTCTGATAGCCTTTGCCAAGCTGCAGGGATTAATGCCGCCCGGAGCCGTCGTTTTTTCCGGACAACAGGGAATAAACCTGATTTTTGCCTTAGGCGTTGTCGGCATCGCTGCAGCCTACATAACAAACGGCGATGATGCTTTGTTTGAAATACTCGTCTGCCTGTCAATCATCCTCGGAATATTGCTGATTCTCCCCGTCGGCGGAGCAGATATGCCGGTCGTTATTTCCGTCTTAAACGCCTATTCCGGCTGGGCAGCCGTCGGCATCGGATTTTCATTAAACAACGTCCTGCTGATAATCGTCGGAGCCATTGTCGGCGCCAGCGGAGCAATTTTATCTTACATTATGACAAAAGCCATGAACCGCTCGCTGCTCAGCGTGATGCTCGGCGGATTCGGCCTGGAACAAAACAAAGACCGGGAACAAAACCCCGACGACCGCAAAACTGCCAAAAGCGGAAATCCGCAAGATGCCGCTTTTATTATGGAAAATGCCAATAAAGTCATTATCGTTCCCGGATACGGCATGGCCGTCGCTCAGGCTCAGCATGTCTTAAAAGAAATGGCCGACGCCCTGCTCCAAAAAGGCGTGGAAGTAAAATATGCCATTCATCCCGTTGCCGGACGAATGCCCGGACATATGAACGTTTTGCTGGCAGAAGCAAACGTGCCTTATGAAGACGTTTACGAATTGGAAGAAATCAACCGGGAATTTGCTTCCGCCGATGTTGCTTATGTTATCGGCGCCAATGACATTACCAATCCTTTGGCCAAAACCGACCCGCATTCGCCGATTTTTGGTATGCCGGTTCTGGAAGTCGAAAAAGCCCGCACCGTATTTTTTGTAAAACGTTCTCTGGGAACAGGCTACGCCGGCGTCGAAAACCCGTTGTTTTTTGCCGACAATACAATTATGCTGTATGGCGACGCCAAAAAGGTTACGGAAGAAATCGTCTCCGCTCTGGAAAGTTAGCGCACAAGTCAACTCACCAATACAACAGCAGAGCAAAAATCAAAAAACCGTAAAACAACACGCCGGATACAAACATACCTGCCACTCTGAAATCCGCCCGCGACGGAATGGCGTTTTCAATAATAATCGTCTGCAAAAGGACATAGAGAATATAATTAGTCAAATTCATCGGCAGCTGCGGCAAAATATAGCGGTTGATATAAAACCCGAGCGGCAGCAGCAAAAGCGGTGCCATGGCAGCAGGAACGGCGTTATAATAAGTTACATTCTGAAAACCGACGCTCCCCATAACATAATAACCGTTCAAATCCCGCTTGGGCCAAAGCGAAAAATTCACCGGCCGGGCATTCAAAATCAAACCGACCCAGTAATGCATAAACTCATGCAAAATAGTCCCGGGAACATTCACCAGCGCCGATAACCACAGGCTGCGATAAGTCGCATATTTGGCACGCATCAGAAAAAAACGATTGTCCGCAACCGTCCAAAACAGCTCGGGACTGCTCAAAAACGCAGAAATTTTTCGCCAGATTTCATACAACATTACCCCTGCCTCTTCAATACCTTAAGACCGGCCAGATAAGAGTTTAGCAACAGGCGGCAGATATTTTTGCGGCTGATTTTTCCGCCCTGCTGGGTTGCCAAAAAAGAACTCAGGCTGAACAAAGCAAGCATCAGCACCCGGCGAAAAAGTTTCCTTTCTTTGACGCCGAAGTCATTAACTTCCCGTTCAAAATCTTTCCGCCAGATTTCTTCCAATCTGACAAAACGGCGCAGATAAGCCGTCGGCAAACATTTTCCTTTATGATGCAGATGAAAATTAAATAACAGAAACCACAAATTCTCGTTTCTGAGAACCCAGCCGGCGTAAACATCAATATACATATTCAGATTTTTATAGCTGTCCTGCGACGGCACAATTTTTCGCAAAGCCTCAAACAGTTCATCCAAAGTCAGAATATTCTGCTCAATAATAAAATTGTCCATATTGGCAAACTGGTTATAAATCGTCCCGACCGAACAGCCCGATGCCTCGGACAACTTGCGCGCCGTCAGAAACTCTGCCCCTTTCTGCTCGGCGAGTCCCCGCCCGGTTCTGATTAACAAAGCTCTGATTTCAGCTTTTTTATTGTCTTTTGCCTCTGTCATTATTATATCATCTTAACAAAATATTTGCAATTTAGCGCTATATTAAAACAAATCTGAACAGTGTTCAATTTTTTTATTGCCGATTAAGGATAAAAATATGAAAAAAAATATCTTTTATGGTTTGACAGCCCTGCTCTGCATTGCCGCTTTCGGCACCGGAGCCCGGGAAAACGCCGACAGCCAGAACATTTACGAAGACCTTATGATTTCGGAAGAACTCAAAATGCAGGATAAAATGGACGACGCTTCGGCTCAGGCTCGCAAATTATTGGAACAAAAACCGGAACCGGTAAAATTGGAAATTCCGAAAGAGATTGAACCTGCCCAATTGCGCAAACGCACGCCGTTGGAAATCAAAAAAGCCGCGCCGGAAAACCTTTCTCCGGCTCCGTTCGGTCTGCTCTGGGGCGCCACCATAGCCGATATTAACGATCTCGGCATCACGCTGACTCCGATTGAGGTCAAAGACTATGTAAACACGTTTACCGCAACCAATTTACCCAAACCCATCTCAGGTTTTCAAAGTGTAAACGTCATCTTCGGCCAAGAAAACGAACTTTGGCGGATTATTGCTTACGGAGACCTGCTGAGTGATGATTCCACTGCCAGCCGGGTAATGCTGGAATATCGCAAATACTATGCCTTGCTTGAAAAAAAATACGGCAACGCGCATGAAACCTATATTCCGGGAGCTGTTGATGTTGATCAGGACAACGAATTGGATATCCAAACCCAACCGTCTTTCGTCCCGAGCAAAGACATTCCCAATCAACAAAACGCGCCTGGCCTGCTCAAACAGCTTCAAAGCGGACAAGCCGTTATTTATGCCACTTTTCAGGATAAAAATACCGGCGCAGCATTGGCTGTCAGTGTGGACGGTGAAGGAAAAAGCTACATTACGATTGATTATAAAAGCCTGAGGATTCTCCGCCAGCGCGAAGCCCAGACGCTGGATGCATTATAAAAAATTAAGGACTGAATAAGATGAAAAAAGTAAGTTTTTGCGGCATTACCGGCAACGGAATGAGCGCTCTTGCCCAAATCCTCAAACTGGAAGGGTGCGACGTACGCGGCTCCGACCTGAGTATCGATATGGGACTGGACGGAGATCACCGCCGCGAAAAACTGGAAGCTGTCGGCATCAAATTTTTTCCGCAGGATGGTTCGGGCATCACAGACGATTTGGATACGCTTTATATTACCAGCGTTATCAATGACCAAAACCCTGACGTAAAAGCAGCTTTGGCCAAAGGAATAAAAATCCAAAGCCGCTCCGACCTGCTGGCCGAAATTTTCCACAGCCGCAAATACGGCATTGCCGTCGGCGGAACCTGCGGCAAAACGACAACAACAGCTATGATTGGCTACATTCTTAATGAACTCGGCAAAAAACCCTGCGTTATCAACGGCGGTTTTTTCAAAAACTATGCTTCTGACAAAGGGCTTGCCAACTACATTTACAACCGCGGCGGCATTTGCGTCATCGAGGCTGACGAAAGCGACGGTTCAATCCGCAAATACCACCCTTACGTTGCCGTTATTAACAACATCGGACACGACCATAAACCGCTCGCCGAACTAAAGGAATATTTCTCGGAATTTGCCGGCCACGCTTCCCACGGCGTTATTGTCAATTATGATTGCCCGCATGCCCGCGGTATCAGCCGCCACCCGAATACTTTTTCTTATTCAATTGCAGATTCCCGCGCCAATCTGTTTGCAAACAATATCGGCTTAACCGAAAACGGCGTCAGCTATGCCATAGAAGGAAAAGAATTTAAGCTGCGGCTGCTCGGACGTTTTAACGTGTCCAACGCCCTGGCGGCAATCTCTGCCTGTATGATGCTGGGAATTGACAAATTTGAGGCGGCAAAAGTTTTGGAAGGCTTTACCGGCACGGAACGGCGTCTGGAATATATCGGCACCAGCAAACACGGCGGCATTGCCGTTTATGACGACTTTGCCCACAACCCGCAAAAGATTGAAGCTTCCCTCGCCACGCTTAAAGAATATCCGGGACGGATTATTGCCGTTTATCAGGCTCACACGCCTTTTTCCGCGCGCAATACCGGCAAAGAAGACGGCGAAGTCTTCGGCCGGACGCTGGACAAAGACGATATTTTGCTTATGCCCGACATTTATGAGCGCATCCCGGAAAGAGATACGGATATTTCCGGCGCCGATCTGGTACAATATGCCAAAGATAACGGCGTCAATGCCCTTTATCTGGAAAACAAAGACAACGTCCACAACTACATTTTGCAAAATGCCCGTCCCGGCGACCGCATTATCGTTATGGGCGCGCATGACAACTCCCTTCCGGACTTTTGCCGGAATTTATTGAAGGATTTATAAAATGAAAATACCGTCCGGCAGTAAAGTAGGCATTGTTTCCCCGTCAAAACCGGTTACGCCGGAAGACATCTCCCGCGGCTTGGCTTATCTGCGCTGCCTCGGCTATGAACCTGTTCTCGGACGGCATATTTTTGAGCGTTTCCGTTATATGGCCGGTACGCCGCAGAACCGTGCCGAAGACCTGATGGCTTTCTACCGCAATCCGGAAATCAAAGCCATTTTCAGCACGGCCGGCGGCGACGGTTCCCAAATGATTGCCCCTTTTCTGGACTATAAAATCATCAAAAAAAATCCCAAACCACTAATCGGTTTCAGCGACACCACCGCCATTCAAAACGCAATCATCGCACAAACCGGCGCGCCGCAGCTGTCCGGTTTTCTGCTGAGCTATGACGTCACGGACGGGGCAAAACCCGCCCCGCGGATTGAGAACTCGTTAAAAACGCTGCTTGCCGGAAAAAAACTGAAAGCATCCGGCGGACAAACCGTTATCGGCGGGCAAGCGGAAGGCATACTGCTCGGCGGCTGCCTCAGCCTGTTTCGAAGCCTCTGCGGCACGCCGTATTTCCCGTCGTTAAAAAATGCGATTCTGCTGATTGAAGATGAGGAAGAAAAAACTTACAAACTGGATCTGATGCTGGAACAATTGCGGCAACATCCAGATTTTTCAAAAATCAAAGGCATCATCTTCGGCGATTTTAAAAATTGCGAAATCCGCAGACCTGAAGATGGAGACACCGACGAAATAATCAATTACTTTACCCAGGAAATGAACATCCCTGTAATCCGTCGTTTTCCTTACGGACATCAAAAAAGCCGATACGTTTTGCCGCTCGGCTCTCCGATTCGGATAAATGCGGACGACTGCACGCTAGAACAACTCTGAAATAAAGCGCTTTGCCCAAATCCAATTCTGATTATTCAGATAATTAATCAGCCGCATATAGTCATATATGCCGTTCCAGCCGCGGCTGTTAAACGCCAGCATGGAACCGATGGCCCACAAATTGGCCGCCGGCAGAAATAAAAAACAAAACTTATAAGACACTTTGATTAAATCCGTCTGTTTTTCATGAATCTGCGAACCGACGGCATCAAGATGCTGTGCAATAAAAAAGCCCAAAATTCCGTTCAAAATAAAGTTAGACGGCGCAAACCGGGTATAAATTGAAATTCCGAACATAACAAACATTGCCACGAGAGGAAAGAAATACGGCGCAATGATAATCAGCCAGTTTCCCCGACCCGCAAAAGCCATCTCGCCGCCGGTATCATCGGGATTCACCCTGATGCTTTTAACTCTGTGCAGCGTCAGCAGGGCAAAAAAGCCGTGCGTTAGTTCATGCGTCGCCACCTCAAACGTCTGGTTGATTTCCTTATCCATCATTGAACGGCAGATAAAAAAGAAAATAAAACCGGCAATCAGCCACACATAATGCAGTTCCAAAAACCGAAAATATCCAAAAGACTGGATAAACGCCGGCAGGCTCAAAAACATAAAAATACCGGCCGGCCACTTGCACAGGTCAATAAATCTGTCGATTAAAATACGCATATAAAAACCTCCGTTTTTCTGCACTATATATTAAAAAAAAACGATTTTCATCATTTATTTGCGATATTAACACTTATAGTTCCCCTGAGCGGAAAAAGATAAACAGGATAATAAAAACTATTGTCTTTCCCGAGTTTTCAGAGTATTATTATAATAAATGTATGGGTAACGGATAAGGAACACTCCAATGGATAAGGAAAACAACGAAGAATACCGTACTTTTGACTTTTTGATTAATGAAGAAGACGAAGTGATGCTCCTGCTGTATGAACAGGAAGGAGAACCCGGAAATGCCGCTATTGAATTAAATGCCGAAGACAGGTCAGCCATTCTTTATCGTAACGACAATGATGAAATTATGTTGACGGACATTCCGGAAAACGTCTTTGACAGCCTTCAGGACGCCGACAAACTTATGATTTGTGAACTGAGCGTGGAAGAAAAAGAAGAAGATACCAAAATCGTCTATGCTTACGAAGCTGAAATCAACGACTAAACAATCTGCCGGCTCCGCTGTCAGCGGAGTTTTTCATATCCGTAAAAAAATTAACGTCTGATGGTAAAAATCGTCTGCTTGCTGCTGCGGCGGGAAAGCAGGCGTTGGATATACCGCCCCTGATACAAATTGATTCCGAGAGAATTGCCGACTTCAACCGCCTGCGGCTCATCAACCCGGCACAAAATCATCTTCGCCCGTTCGGCTTTATTGACATAATCCATAAAATGCTTGTCTTCATGAATCACATCCATAAAAGTCGGGTGCCAGATAATTTTGATTAAATCGGCATCAAGCTGTTCCCTGTTCAAATATTTCAGCTTATCGACCGTAATTCCGTCAATACAGATTTTATACCCGCGGGACTGGGCAAAAGTCTTTGCCAGAATAAAGGCTTTGACATCACTGAAAATATCCAAAAGCTGCAATTCAAGTACGATTGTTGAACGCATAGAGGCGTTAATATCTTCGTCAAACTCCAGAAACTCGTCGGAAAGCACGGTAGACACATTCAGATTAAGGCTGAAGTTGCTGGTCAGCGAACCGTCGTCATGATTGCTGATGCTGGCCAAAACCCGCTTATCCAAAGTCTCCGTCAAATATTGAAACAACCACGGATTGGCAGTCAAATCAACATCCGGCAGCAAAGTGTCCCGCAAATCGGCTATGGAAACATACACTTCTTCAAACAACATCTGCGGCGCAGACTTGCCGATAACCGCGCAAACGGCCTGACGCCGGATAAGGCTGGAAAAATCTGCCATGGAAAGCGTTTTGGTCAGCTTGCCAAGCATATACGGCGTCAGTTCTTTCTTAGGTTTGCTCGCCGCCGGCACAATCGGACGCATCTTCGGTTCCCCGCTTTGCATCCCGGTCATTTTTTCTCTTCGGATAAACGTCTGGCTGTTGGCCTCTTCGGCAATCAAATCCTGAAACTCTGCCAAATCAGACCTTAATTCAAAAAACTTCAGAAAACCCGCGCTTTCCAAATCAAAATTATCTTTAATCAGTTTATCGTCATGCAAAATAAACCTGATTTTAATAATGCAGGCCTGAATTTCTTCTTTAGCCGCCGCCCGGTAAACCACAACCAGATCATCATTCGGCAAAGAAAAAATTTCCCCGTTGTTCTTATGGGTAATATTATCAAAAGTATCAAGCAGTCCCTGCTTTTGCACCGTTTTCAAGTTAGGGTTGTCCAGCTTGCTGATCTTAATGTAAAGGGCATTATAGCTTCCGATGTCTTTTTCCAGATTCTTCAGATAGTCCATAATGACAACGTCTTTTTTCAACGTCGTTTTTTCGGCCGGAGGCGTATTGCTGCTTTTAGAAAAATTAAACATCCTTTACCCCTCCAACAATTTTTCCAAATATTCTTTCTGCGTACATTCGTCCCGAAACGCCCCCCACAACAACCGCCGTCTTTTCAAACAGGTTTTCAGTGAGCAATATTTTGAATCGGGACACTGATGATGAATACAGGCCGTTTCCAACTGGTCAATCAGCGGCCCCTGAAAAGTACGAAGCCCGTATTTCATTCCCCAGGACAACGCCGTCTCGCTGTCACACTTTGCCAAAACCACATTATCTGCGCCAAGATACGAAATCATCTCCCGGATATTCTCATTTTCCGTATCATATTCCAACAGCGGTTCCCAAAACAGTTTAATCATATCCGGTTCCAGTCGTTTCAGGTTAAGCGTTTTCAAAAGCGCCGGGCTCATATTGTCAATCAGCAGCCGGTGTCCGCCCGCTTTCAAAATTTCTTTGACTTTAAAATAAACCGGCAGATTATTAAACACATCCATCAGCTGAATTTCCACAATCAGCTTCTGCCCGTCCTGCAAAAAGTTCTTTGCCAGCGTAACAAATTCCAAAGAAAAAACGGAGGAAAGATTCAGATTAAGGCTAATTTGATTCGGCCAGTTCTTAATATCGGAAGCAAAAAAAGAAGTCATCGTCTTCTTGTCAAGTTTCTGAGTCAGATACAAAAACAGCCAACGGCTGGACAATAAATCCAGATTGTCGTCCAAATAAGCGCTCAAATCTTTGACCGCCACAAAAAACTCCTGAAATTCGACCTTAAACTTTCCCGGACCGCATATTTTTATAACGCTTTGCCTTTTGATAATCTCCGGAATATCAATCTTATCAAGTTGCTCCATCACCGCATCAATTTCATCGGCGCGGATCGGACGCTTGATCTCGGGCAGCGGGGTAACAGCAGCCAGATAATCGGCATTATCCCGCATTTTTTCAATAAACGAACAAAAAGAGATATAATCGGCCGGAAAAGAATACAAAACGGCAAAGTCTTTAACATCCCGTCCGTGCAATATCGGATCGGACGACAATCCCTGACGGATTTTGAATACGGCCTCTTCAACCATATCAGATGTAATCCCTTTTCCCAGGATGGCAAAATCGCCGTTGCTCATCACAAAAAACGAGCCCTGCGCATTACCGACCATACTGTCAAACAGTTTGGCAAAAATCTTAACAAATTCAGGATGCCTGTTTTTGGGTCTGAGTTTTGAGATATTAACGTACAAAACCGAATATCCGACAGGGTTGCGCCCTACCCGGTTCAGTGCATCCAGCAAATATGTTTCTCCCATATTATTTGCAGATCTGGCCATTATCCACTCAAAACTCCCTGTTCACACAGTTGTTAAATCATAAACTCGCTTTAACCCGATATCAAGAAACTTTCTGACTTTCTTCACATACTTATAGCATCTTTGCCAGTTTATCATGCAGTTCCTGAATACTGTACGGTTTTTTGACAAATGACGCATTCGGATTTTTCTCCAAGATTTTGTTCACGTCTTTATCTTGCGTATAGCCGCTCATAAAGACAACTTTCAACGCCGGATTTTTCAACAACATTTTTTTATAAACCTCAACGCCGCTGATTTTGGGCATAACCACATCAAGCATTACGACGTCAAAACTCTTGTCATACAAAATCAGGGCTTCCTCCGGCGCACTGCAGGAAACGACTTCGCAGCCCAGGCTGGTCAAAATATCTTTCAGCAGTTCGTTAAGGATTTTTTCATCATCCAAAACCAAAATCTTGCCGCCAAGCTGCCCCGGCTGTTCAAAATCTTCAACACGGCAGACCTTTGCTTTCTTCAGAGGAAAATAAATATAAAATATTGTACCGGCCGGAGAAGTTTCGACCCTGATTGTTCCCTTATGTTCCCTGACAATGCCGTAAACCGCCGCCAACCCGAGCCCTGTTCCCTTACCGGTTTCTTTGGTCGTAAAAAACGGTTCAAAAATATTGTGCAGAATTTTCTTGTCAATGCCGCGCCCCGTATCCGCCACAGACAATTCCAGATATTTTCCCGTTCTGACCTTAAGCAGGCACGACGAAACATCTTCTTCCGTCAAAACAACGGGCTTGGCCGCTATTGTCAGCTTTCCGCCGGACGGCATTGCGTCTTTGGCATTCAACCCCAGATTTAGCAAAAGGCTCTGCAAATAATTTTTATTCCCGAAAATACAATATGTTTCTTTCGGACAATCAACCAAAATGTCAATGGTTTTCGGCACGCCGTGTTCCAAAAGACAGACGGCATCGCCGATAATTTCTTTAATGCTGATGTCTTCAAAAGTTTTTTCTTTATCCCTGGCAAACACCAACAACTGTGAGGTCAGATACGCCGCCCTTTTGCAGGTTCTGATAATAATATCCGCATATTTGCCGTCATCCGCGCTGTTTTTCTTTAATCTGATAAACTCGGCGGCGCCCTGAATCCCGGCCAGCATATTGTTAAAATCATGCGCCACGCCGCCGGCCAGCCGCCCGAGAGATTCCATTTTTTGCAAATGGTGCATTTGCGCAGCCCTTTTCTGAAGCCTTCTCCCGCGCCAAACCGCCCCAAGCAGCAAAACAATCAAAAAGCCGGAAATACCTAAGGCATACGGACTGTATTTGGCAATCAAGGCCTCCCGGTGCAAATACTCAATATCTTGCCATTGAGCTCTGATCTGCCAATGATGTTCGGCATCAATATTTTTCAAAACGCCGTTAATTTCTTCCAGCAGTTTTTTATGCTGCGGCATCACGGCAAACCCGAAAGCATAAGCCGAACCGACCACCGGCGCCACATAATACAGGTTATTCAGCCCCAACCGGCCGGCCACAAATTTCGTATGAAGAATATCCCCGACATAAAAAGGGATTTCGCCGCGGTCAACCGCTTTCATTGCTTCCAGCGGATTATCAAAAATCACAAAATTATGCTTTTTGTCTTCTGCCAGAAGGCGGTGGGATTTTGTCAGCGGTGTTACGGCAATCTGCTGCCCGCCGATTTCATCAAGATTATTGGCCAACACGCCTTTAGGCCCGAAAATGCCTAAAGATGACGACATATACGGAACCGACACGTTCCAACGTTGATTCGAAAAACGCTGCTTTGGCGCCAGAGCCATTACTGCGATTTTTCCCTCTTGCAGCAGACGGTACCCTTCCGCCTCGTTTTCAAACGGAACAATCTCAAAAGGCCTGTTCAGTTTTTGTTTTAAAATTTCAACATAATTTGCCGTAAAACCTTTTAATTCTCCGTTTTCAATATATTCATACGGCGGAGAATAACGAAACACTCCCAGCCTGACGGCTGCTTTTTCCCCCGCCGCCGCTGAAAAAGAAACAAAGCCGGAAAAAAAACAAACAACAACAGCCGGCAAAACCATATGACGGCAAAAATTTCTCCATACGGACCGACTTTTTTTCAGCATATTTCCGCCCTCCCGCGTTTCTTATGAAAAATCAATTATTAGTACTGCAAAACCTATTTAAAACTTGACGACAAAACTTCCTGTTGCTAAAAGAATTGTAGCAGAAAATATTTAAAAAATAACTATTATCAAAACAGAAGGTAAAAATAAATGTTGACACCCAAAAATAATGCCGCGTTTACCCGCAGTACCGTCCTTGACAAAGTTGCCGCCAGTTTTATAAAAGACCGCTTTGCCGGCATTAATGACGTTATTGCGGAAATCAACCCCTGCTCCAGCTGCACAAAACATATGCAGTTTATCAACGACATCAACAAATTCCGCTGCATGGCCGCCCTCGGCTTTTGCCCGGAAGATGAAACGGATTCGTCAAAATCGCTGCACGATTACGCCATGGAAGCCTTAAAGCGCGAAAAACCCGGCAAAAGCAAAATTTCGGTCATCAACATTGCCTGCGCCGCCTGCAAACGCCAGCAATATGTCGTAACCGACCAATGCCGCTGCTGTCTGGCTCAACCCTGCCGGCTGAACTGCCCGAAAGAAGCGATTGATATTGTTGACGAACGGGCAAAAATCGACACAGACAAATGCGTCAACTGCGGCCGCTGCCACGATGTCTGCCCGTATGGCGCGATTTTAAAAGCAATTGTCCCTTGTGAAGACGCCTGCCCGGTCGGCGCTATTACCAAAGACGAACACGGCAAAGAACACATTGATCCTGACAAGTGTATTTCTTGCGGAAAATGTCTTAATTCCTGCCCGTTTGACGCCATTGTTGAACGCTCGGAAATGATTGACGTTATGAACAAAATCCACAACAGCGGCCAAAAAGTTGTCGCTATGGTTGCGCCGGCCATCGTCGGGCAATACGGCGGCAGCGTCAACAATCTGGTCGGCGCATTGAAGAAAATCGGCTTTGACGAAGTCTTCGAAGTTGCCGTCGGCGCGGACATAACCACCCGCAAAGAGGCTGCGGAATTTGTTGAAAGGATGAAAGAAGGCCAAAAGCTGATGACAACCTCCTGCTGCTCGGCTTACTATTATGCCGCCAAAAAGCACATTCCGGAGATTGAGCCTTTTGTTTCCGGCACAAAAAGCCCGATGTATTATACCGCCGAACTGGTCAAAAAACAGTATCCCGACTGCATTGCCGTTTTCCTCGGCCCCTGTCTGGCCAAACGAGTAGAAGCCGAAGACGATCCCAATGTAGACTATGTTCTGACTTTTGAAGAAGTCAACGCTATGTTCAATGCCCAGGATATCAAAGTTGAAGAATGCGAACCGCAGGAATTCACACTTGTTTCCAGTGCGCAGGGGCGTCGTTTTCCGTTAACCGGCGGCGTTGCCGGAGCCGTTGCCTCCCTGCTGGAAGGCAAAATTGAAGTCCGGGCGGAAAACATCGACGGTCTGACCCGCGACAGCATCAAACTGATGAAACGCTATGCCGCCAAAGGCTGTGAATGCAATATGCTGGAAGTTATGTGCTGCGAAGGCGGCTGCATTTCGGGAATGGGCTGCGTTGCCCTGCCGAAAAAAGCTGCCCGGGCGGTAGAGGCCTATGTGGCACAGGGACAAAAACTGAAAGACCAAGATTAAGAAACCTATCCGGCCGCAAAACCGGAGTTTTATGAAAGGAAACCGTTATGCAGTCTTTTACTTTTCATAATCCGACCAAAATTATTTTTGGCAACGGGAGTTCCGCCGAACTTGGCAGCCTGGCAAAAGCCATAGGCAACCGGGCGTTGCTCGTATATGGCCGGGAAAGCATCAAAAAAAGCGGATTGTATCAAAAAATCTGCCGGCAGCTGGATGAACAGGGCATAAGGATTGTCGAACACGGCGGCGTAAAACCAAACCCCAGCCTGGAACACGCCAGCAAAGGCGCACGTAAAGCCTTATCCTATCGTGTAAAATTCATCATTGCGGTCGGCGGCGGCAGCGTCATTGATGAAGCAAAGGCCATTGCCGCCGGAGCAGGTTCCAAAACGGACATCTGGGATTTCTTCACGCAAAAAGCCCCCATTACCAAGGCTTTGCCTCTGATAACCGTTTTGACGATACCGGCAACCGGCAGCGAAATGAACGCCAATATGGTAATTACCAACGAAGATACCTGTGAAAAGCTTGGAATGTATGACGAACACCTTTATCCGCAAATATCTATCCTGGATCCGGAGCTGACTTATACCATCCCGCCCCGATATACAGCCTATTCGGCAGTAGACATCATCTCCCACCTGACCGAAAGCTATTTTACCAATGAAGGCGGCTGGACGCCTATTCAACAACGTTATGTTGAAGGCTTGGTAAAATCATTGATTGAGGCGGTTGAGCGGATTATGGACAATCCGGAAGACAACGAAGCCAGAGCAACCATGATGTGGTGTGCAACTTTAGGCTGGAATGGCTTAAACACGGCAGGCATCGGCGCTTATTCCATGCCCTGTCATACTCTGGAACATCCGTTAAGCGCAATGTACGACATTGCCCACGGTGCCGGCTTGAGCATCATCACTCCGGCTTGGCTGACCCTGCATCTCAAAGATAAAAAAGAGCTTATTGCCCGTTTCGGCAAAGAGGTTTTCGGCATCCAAAAAGAAGATGACCTCCAAACTGCAGAAGAAACAATCCGGGTTTTGAAAAGCTGGTATGTAAAAATCGGCGCTCCTGTCAGTATGAAAGAAGCCGGCATTTATGCCCCCAATATTCAGGAACTGATTGCATTAGCCGTAAAAGGAGCCAAACTGCGCAAAGTTCCCGGATTGACGGAACGCTTTATTGAAAAACTTTACCGTTCCTGCATTTAACAGAAACGCAATTTCTGCACCGGGGATTTATAGGATATTTCACCTTATTACATCCCCGGTTTTTCATATCCTATCCATTTTGTATTTTTCACTTCAGTCATCCCCGGGCTCCATCCTTCAAAGCACAAAATCATTCACAAAATTCACTGGAGCATCGCGGGTCTTATGGTACAATGCTGCCGATTGAGCGCCACCGGTCGCACCGGTCATCCCCAGGCACTTTATCTTTTTTACCGTCATCCCTAGTGCTTTTTTTATAGTCATTGCCGGGCTTGACTCGGCAATCCATTTGGCGTCACCCTGAGGGTGTGACCCGGGGGACCCGGGGATCCACATCAAACAAATTTTCTTCTTAGTCATTGCCGGGCTTGACCCGGCAATCCAAGTCAACTATATGGCTTCTTTATTTATCTGGATTCTCGGGTCAAGCCCGACAATGACAAAAACTTTAATGCACAATCCCTCGTCCGGCACTTTTAACTGCCCTTTGCGAATAGCTTAGGTTTTGGAGCAAAAACCGAAAATGAAGCACAATGGTAGAGAGCGCAGCGAGTTTTATGGCTGCCGGCCTCCCGGCTTTTGCTCTGAAACCTTAGCAAATGAGCGTAGGGCTGCCTTTTTGGTTACTTTTTGGCATTCAAAAAGTAACAAGAAAAAAATAATTTCGGATAAAAAAACAAGAAAATCTCCCTCGGGGGATATGAAAAAGGGGGAAACAAGTTCCCCCTTTCCCGAAAGATATCGGAGCAACGCGGTCTCTTCAGTACAATGCTGACAACCGGGTGCTGCCGACATTCGGCTAGAACAGTTGCAATACAGCCTGAGAAGCCTGAGAAGCCAAACTCAAGGAGTTGACCGCCAGCTGCTGTCTGGTCTGCAGTGCCAACATATTTGCACCTTCTTCGTTCATATCGGCCAAGGTCAGTTTGTCTGCACCTTCTTTCTTCGTTCATATCGGCCAAGGTCAGTTTGTCTGCACCTTCTTCCAATACGTTAATCAGGTTTTCCGTAAAGTCTTCACGGGTTTGAACAATGGAGTAATTGTTACCAAAGTCGCTGGCCATAGAACGCAGTTCCGTAATAGCGCCTTCAACCTGACTGATTGCGTCATCAATAGCCGTATCTACATTCCAGCCACCTTTTTCAACCGTCTCAAGACCAAGACCTTTAGAAGAGGCATCAACACCTTTAATTTCAATAGAAGAAGAACGGTCTTCGTTGAAGATGACTTTCAGATCGTTTTCCTGCAGCAGGTTAATACCTTTGTAGGAAGCATCTTTAGCCAAAGCGTCAATCTGCTCCAGAACCTCATTATATTGTTCAACATATTTGTTACGTTCAGAAATGGCTTCCTCATCGGTAACCACCGTATCAATCGTACCGCTGACGTCACCAACCACATCTTTAGCACCGCCTGTTACAATAACACTAACCTGTTTACCGGCCGCTTTAGCTGCATCAGAAGCAGTAATAACAAATTTGCCATCCTCATTGGTCGTTGTCTCAACATCTGTGGTAAATAACCCTTCTACAGTCGTAAAATTATTACCAGCCGAAACATTATCTGTTTTTATAGTAACCAACACCGTATCAGAATCTGCTTTTGCCGTAACACCTGACGTTCCTGCTTCTACACTAACAGAAGTGTTTGCCTGCAGCGTAATATTACCGGAAGCATCTGCCGTAGCTGTCAGACCGGAAATTCCCTGAGCGTTAATTGTATCCGCAATAGCTTTCGCGTTTCCTGCAGCATTTTCACCTGCTGATGCTGAAGTAAAATCAATGGTATGTTCCTGGCCATCAACATACAAAGTAAGGCTTTTAGCAGTTCCGTCACCAGCTGTGGCCGTAATTTCAGCTTTGCTCATATCTTTACGAGAATCAACAATAACTTTACCAGCTGTTCCGGCTGTTGCAGTTTTATCAACTTCTCTGGTAGAAGAAAGCTTAGTTTTCATATTGTTAGAAATATCACGCGCCGAATTGGCAATAGATTTTAACTGTTCGGCAAAAGTTGTAATAGATTCAATAGCCTCATTGGCAGCCTGAATCGTCTGAATACCCTGCCCCATGCTGTCCAGCAAAGAAGACAAGTCAGAGGCGCGGTTGGTCAAAGATTGTGCGGTGTAATAAGAAGACGGATTGTCAATTGCGGAGTTTACCTTTTTACCGGTAGACAACCGTTCCTGTGTTTGGTGTTTGATCCATCAAATCCTGGGTTTGTTGCAAGGACAGCAGGTTAGAACGCATACTTGCAGTAAGTGAAATATCAGCCATTTTCTTTCTCCAATTCTTTGGAACACATATCGTGTCAGGTTAAGAATCATGCATCATCATTCTGACGACACAAAATTCAAGACAATAAATTAAAAACGTTATCAGCTTAATTAAAAGATAAATACTTTATATCTCAACCAAATATAAGCTTAAATCTCCCGACTTCAAGCTTCGGCAATGCCGATTCCGATTTTTAATCGAAGATAACTGAGACAAAATTACATAGGGATTCTTAACAATCAATTAATAAAAAACATATTTTATACAATAAAACTTTTAATAATATCTCTTTTTCTTTTTTTTCTTAGGATAAACAAACGGATCATTGCTGTTCATCATCTCCAAATCTTCATAAAGCTCCAGATTATCCGGCGCCGTACCGGTTCGGGCTATAATTTTTAAATCTTTCAAATAGTCATCATAAGCCCGTTGATACTTTGGCTTATCCAGTCCCTGAAAATCCTGAACCATTTTTTCGGCATCTTTTTTGGCCTCCGCCAGATAATAAGCCTCCATTTCATCCATATCATCAAAACTCTCGCCCGCCGCAGCCGGAACAGCCCCCAAACAACAGCATAGCAAACTCAATATCCTAAGCATAAACCTCTCCTTTGTTTCAAGCATAGTAAATAAATTTTAATAAAGTGATAATATAATTTTTTACATCTTTTAGGAAAAGCTTATGAAAAAAATCTGGCCTTTTTTAACATTTCTGTTATGCCTCTTTCCCGCTTTGAAAACAAACGCCTGGACTTATGGTGAATTTATTTCGTGCGACGGGTTAAACCCCAGGCCGAAAATCACTTTTAAGACTTCTTACGGCGAACTCATACACGACCTTTCCACCCCGCAAAAAGAAATTCAGGCCAAATCTTCCAACACGCCGGAAAAAGGCTTTTTTACGGCAGGACTGGCAACCCTGAAAACAGCATCAAGCGTCTGGTTAAAATCCGTTCAAATACACAAGCTGGATGAAAACCATACTTGCATTATGCCGAAAGAAATTGAAATCTCTTTTATGTATAAAGATCCGGTCATTTATGTCGCCAGCGAATATGACCACAACAGCTGCCAATTTTCGCAAATTCTCCGGCATGAGCAAACGCATCAGCGGATAAACAAGCTGACATTGGAATACTTTCTGCCACTGATTTACAAAACCATAAAAAAAACAATCAAAGAAGTCCGCTCAGTTAAAGTTCCCTCCCCGGCATATGCTCAGGAGGGGATGAAACTGCTGCAAAAATATTATACCATCAAACTGACCCCCATCATCCGGGAATACGAAAAAGCCCGTCTTGCCGAACAAAAAAAGCTGGACAATTTAACCAATTATACAATGGAAAATGAATTATGTGAAGAATTTAACCGCAAACACCCGGAAAGAGCTGTCTTCAAAAAAGGCGTCAAACCGCTCGGATAAAAAGAAAACTACAAAATAGAAAAATCAAAAAACGCCCTTTGCAGGGCGTTTTTCTTAATTAATCAATGCTAATCAAAGCAAGGCAATATTGCCGGCCGCAATGCGTCCTCTGTCATCATATGTGTCATAAGACACGCGCTGCCCGTCGCGCAAACGGCGCAACCCAATCTTTTCAATTTGTGTAATATGAACAAACACATCTTTCGGACCATCATCAGGAACAATAAAACCATAGCCTTTTTTACTGTCAAACCACTTAACGGTTCCACTCTTCATTATCTTTTCTCCCCTGAATGTTGAAGTTAAAAATGATTGTTATTTTCTATTATATCAACCATATCGAACATAAGCATACAACAATCAGACAGAAAGACAATACAGTATTTTTCTACTACAGGTCACTAAAAATTAGGACACTCAAAAGTTTAACAACAATTACAAAAGCGACAAAAAAAACAAATTTTTATCAACAATTTCAAAGAAGTAGGACAAAACGTTTTATTTTAGCATCAGCAAAAAATTTCAAACAATTAAAATAAAAGTGAGATAAGGAAGAGGCCTGAGAAGGGAGTAAAAAAAAAGGCGCTAAAGAGCGTCATAGAAAGTAGAATTGATTAC
>CASGEB010000022.1 GCA_949300375.1 uncultured Pseudomonadota bacterium | reverse complement strand
GCATAGTGTTATCGTTTCTCATCGGCTTTCTCCCATAATTAAGTACTATTTTGTTCTATGTACCGTCATTGCCGGACTTGATCCGGCAATCCAAGTCAACAATATGGCTTTTTTGTTCATCTGGATTCTCGGGTGTAAATTCCCGCAAGCGGGCCCCTTTCGTCCCGTAAGGTTCGAACTTCGTACAAATCTAAGCTGAAGCTAAAGATTTGCGCTCGTTCTCACCAACTATCGACTCCAAGCCCGAGAATGACCATAAAACAAGCCGCCCCGAGAATGACGGTGCTTTTTCTTCAAAGCACTTTGTCATTCACAAAATCTGCCAGAGCAACGCGGTCTCTGAAGCACCGAACAAACCGATCGCTGCCGACGTTCGGCTGCGCCCGCCGTTGCCTGAGTATCCCCGAGCCTAAGCCCGGGGACGACAGGAGACGTGGGTGCCGCTCCGAAACAAATCTTCGGAACAACATCAAGATTACTATAGCACAGTAAGGCCTATATGTCAAGCATTATTGAAAAACAGGGGGAGGATTTTGGCTAGAAAGGGGTATGAAATAATTTCTAGAGTTTCTTTTCTTGCGGAGAAATCAGTTCTTTTGCTTTATCAATCAACGTATCGTCTTCAGAAATTTTATGAAAAATACGGGTTGTATCCAAAGGGATGGGATAAGTCGGCGACGGGCTGACATAATTAATATCCCGAAACATAATATGCTTCAGACAAAAAACAATAAAAGCTCCGGCCGTCAAGGCATATGCCCCGACAAAACTTATCGGCCCCCATCCCTGCATAAAGAAAGAGATGATAATCGGCCCGAAAATCATACCGACGCTTTGCAGCAAAATCAGCATACCGCTGGCTTCCACCCGTTCTTCATCGGCAATCATATCATTAACGTGCGAAACCGAGACCGGATAAAGCACAAAGGTTCCAAAACCCATTAGCAGCGCACCGATAATCAGCGGCACGATGCCGGAATTAATAAAAAAGTGTACCCAGGGGACAATCAAAAACAAAAAGCCGCCGACAAACAGCATAACCAGCCTCCGGTCAAAATAATCCGAGAGTTTGCCGACCGGCAGTTGGATTGCCATACCGCCGAATACGCCGAAAAACATAAATAAGGACGTTTCTTCCAAAGAAAGCTTCATTTGGTGGGCATAAATTGCGCCGAGAATATAAAAAGCTCCAACAAATATTCCGCTGGTCAGACAGCCGATGACGCCGACCGGTGTTTTTTTATAAAGGGCAATAAGCGACATATTTTTATGCACGGTGATTGCCGGGGTTGGCAGTGCAGTCAGCGAAATCGGCACCAGGGCAACCGAAAGCAGGACGGAAACGGTAATATAAATCGCCACGCCGCTCGGGTCGGGAATATTCAAAAGCAACTGGCCGGAACTGGCGCCAAGATAGGAACTAATCATGTATAAAGACATAATCATACCGCGGTTGGCATTGGTTGCCCGGGCGTTGAGCCAGCTTTCCAGACACATAAAAGCCGATCCGATGCAATAGCCTTCCAAAAAGCGCAATGCACCCCAAAAATATAAATTTTGTGAAAAAAAGTGCAAGAGGACAATTCCGGAAAAAAGAGAAATATAGGTCGAAAAAGCCCGGATATGTCCGACTTTGTTAATGATATGATAAGAAGTAACCGAGGCCGCGATATAGCCGGTATAATACATTGCCAGAATAATGCCGGCAGCAAAAGTGTTATTGCTGTTTTCGGCCAGACGCAGCGCAAGGGTCGAACTCAAAAGCCCGTAAGCGCAACAGGTCAATACCGTTCCGAAAAAGAAAGCCGTCAGCGGAGATACGATTTTTTCCAGCGATTTAAAACGTTCAAGCATACTATTCATGGCACATTCCTTGTTTCTGGACTCCTAATCTACAGGATAAAAAAATTTTTTCAATAACTTATCTTGCTAATCCTCAGTCCTTAAGTTAAAATCCGCACAAAAGGAGAATAAAGATGAAAGATGTATCAGCCGGGATTATCACTTGCGGTAAAAAATTGTTGATTGCCCAACGGCGGCACGGCAAAAATCAGGAATATTTATGGGAGTTTCCGGGCGGCAAACAGGAAGAGGGAGAAACACTGCCGGAATGCTTAAAAAGGGAAATCAAAGAGGAACTGGACAAAGAAATTGAAGTCGGTGATTTTTTTATGGCTTCGGTTTATGAATATGAAAACGGTGCAATCCGCTTAAATGCTTATTTTGCCACAATGAAAGACCAAAAAATTCCGTCGCACGTTGACCATGAACAAGTCAAATGGATAGATTTGAGCGAAATTGACGATTATACTTTTGCTCCGGCAGATATTCCGATAAAAGAGGCATTGAAAAAACAGCCATCATTTTGCCGGAGCATTCCCGCCTGATTACTGCCCGTTGAGCTGCAGGCGTTTGGCCAGCAAAGCGTCTTTCAGTATTTTAGGATTATAAAGCAGGGCGATTTCTTCTTCTTTGGTAAAATCGGCTTCCAGATTGTGATTGATAAAATTCTCAAGTTTAATCTGGGCTTTTTCCAAATCCGAAACGTTAATCTCCGGCGCCGGGCCGTTGGTTTCCAGCATCATCAGATGCAAATTGTTCATAACGGCATCGGTAGCCAGCAGTTCGGCTCCCTGATAAGGACGCCGGGTTTTCTCTGCCAGAATTTCTTTGGCCTTGATTGCTTTTTGCAAAATTTCCGGCAGCTTTGCCTCTTCGGGAATAATAAAGAAGTTATGCTTTGCTGCCCATCTTCCGGCTTTTTCATAAGATGAAACCATGGAAATCGGAATGGACAACATCAACCCGACGGTAATCGGCAGCATCCACCAGAACAGATCATGCGCATGATACCAGACGACGATTGTCGTAATAATCCCGAGTGCTGTATGCCAGATATGGCGTCGAAACGCCTCGGCAAAAGATGTCCCCGTTTCATCGCGGTTTTGCGTATTCCAGCTTACGGCGTTTCCGGCCAGAATGTCAAAAACAAATTTGCTCTGAAACATCATCATAATCGGGGCAAACAGAGCGCTGATGACAATTTCCGAAAAAACGCTTTTTATTGCGCCCAGCCGTCCGCCGATAAGCTTTTTGTCTTTGTTTTGCAAAAGATAAACAATCAGCCCGAGAAACTTGGGAAAAATCAGCATAAACATTGATAAAATAAACAAGGCGATTGTCCCGATCTTGTCAAAAATCGGCCAGGTCGGAAAAAGGGTGTAAGATTGCGGAAAATAAATCGGCGGAAAAATCTCGCGCCCGAGGGCAATCATCAGCCCGACCAACAAAAAACAAAGCCAGATAGGCGAAGACAAATAAGACATAATGCCGATAATAAAATGAACCCGGCTGACCGGATGCAGGCCTTTTGAAATCAGCACCTTGATATGTTGCAGATTTCCCTGACACCAGCGGCGGTCGCGCACGGCAAAATCAATCATAGACGGCGGACATTCTTCATAGCTTCCTTTCAGTTCCGGCAAAAGCCAGGCCGACCAGCCGCCCCGGCGGATAAGCGCGGCTTCCACAAAATCATGGCTGAGGATATGCCCGCCGAAAGGAGCTTTGCCTTTCAGCACGGGCAGCCCGCAGCAGGCCATAAAAGCCTTAATCCGGATAATGGCGTTATGCCCCCAGTAATTGCTGTCGCCGACTTGCCAATAAGCCAGTCCGGCAGAAACAATCGGGCCGTAAACTTTTCCTGCAAATTGCTGAATCCGGGCAAATAATGAATGTTTGTTGATGCACATCGGCGGAGCCTGGATAATGCCGGCATGCGGATTTGCTTCCATCAGCTGAGACATGGCAAGCATCGTCTTTCCGGTCAGCAGGCTGTCGGCGTCCAGCACAATCATAAAGTCGTATCTGTTGCCCCATTTGACGCAGAAATCTTCTATGTTTCCGCTTTTCCTGGCCGTATTTTTTGCCCTGCGCCGATAATAAAGGTTGATTTCCGCCGGCATCAGTTTTCGCGTTTCCAGCCAATGTTTTTCTTCTTCAACCCAGACTTTCGGATTCGTTGTGTCGCTCAAAACAAAAATATCATAAGCCTGGCCTTGTCCCGTTTGCTGCAATTCCTCGGCCATAGCCAGCAGATTGGCAAAAACGCCGGTGGAAGATTCGTTATAAACCGGCATTAACAGTGCCGTCCGGGTCTGAAGCCCGGTGTCTTCCGGCACCCAGACAACGCCGGGAACTTTCCTCTTGCGCAAAAGCTCAATAAAACCAAATACGCTTGACCAGAAAAACAGGGCAATCCACGCAAAAGTCAGAATAAACAATCCAATCATCAGCGTTTTGGTCAGCCAGGTTGAATCGCTCGGAATAACTGTAATCCATTTCAGCGTTGCCAAAAGCGTGCTGACAAACGTCAGCCCGAAAACTTTAATCCGCCGGTTACGGATTCTCTTGGGATTAATCGGAGAATAAGCTTCCATTTTCAGTCCTTTTTGCGTTTATGGAAAATTTTGCGGATAAGTCTGTACGGGGTTTCAATCTTTTGCGGTTTCATTTCTGCAAAGCTGTAACCGGGTGCTGTGGCAAACATTTTTGCCTGTTCTTCAAAACAAAAAATCCGGCCGTCATCGCCAATGTTAAAATCACGATATTTATCTTTTGACGCAGAAATTAAAAAGCCGAATTTATACTGGGCAACTAGTTGCTCGTCTTTTAACGGGCTTCCGGGAAAGGCTTTTTGGGCTTTTTCCAAAATAAGCCTGTCAAGAAAAACGGAAATTTCTTGTTTTTGTGATGATGCTTCCCATCTTTTTAACATCTCTCCGGCCGCAGTTTCCAGCATCTTACCGGAAAATCCGATGTTCTGGAGATAAGCGCGGATAATATCGGCGCTGCTCTGAATCTTTATGGCAACCATTGATAACTCCACACTTCGGAAACATCTTCAGCTCCTTTTTTCAAAACGATTCTGAGCTCAGAGGTTTTTCCGTTTGGTTTAAAATCAACATAAGCGGTCAGGCCTTTGGTAAGCGGATTCATCATCAAATGCGAGCCGATGATTTTTCCTTCGCTGGCCGAGGCGTCAATTCTGATCTCATTATTTTCAAAAGCCTCCGTAACGGCGGAAGACGGAGCAAAATCCACGACAAACTTGCGCTTTTCCGTTTCCAGCATACCGGAAACGCCGCCAATTCCCGTACGCGTTGCCGTTATGGCCGCCGGTTTTTCTTTTTCAAATGGAATTTGGGAACCCCAGGTTAAACGGTACTGAAAATAATATTCTTTGCCAGGAACGGCCTTTTTCTTGGGAACCCAATAGGCAACAATATTATCATGAATCTCTTGAATGGAGGGGATTTCCACCAGTTCAACCCAGCCTTTTCCCCAGTCGCTGATTGGCTCGACCCAGGCGCTCGGGCGGAGTTCGTACATAGCCTCAAAATCTTGATAATGTTCCGGATCTGTATCGCGCTGCATCAGTCCGAAACCCTTCGGCCCGTTGTCTTCAAAGGCGGAGATGCGCAGATATTTCGAGTTGTCCAGCGGCCGCCACAACCATTCGCCGTTATTGTTATGTACAAGCAGCCCGTCGCTGTCATGAACCTCCGGCCGGTGGTCGTCAAAACGGTTTTTGGTATTTTCGCCAAACAAAAACATAGAAGTCAGCGGAGCAATCCCGAGTTTATTGATTTCCTTGCGCGGGAACAGTTTTGCCTGGACTTCCATAACCGTATCTTTGCCCGGAGCAATGGCAAAGCTGTAAGCTCCGGCAACGCTCGGACTGTCCAACAGGGCATAAACGATGACGGATTGCGATTTGCGCGTTGGTTTTTCCAGCCAGAATTCTTTGAAAATCGGAAATTCTTCGCCGGTCTGAACGGCCGTGTCGATAGCCAGACCGCGGGCGGAAAGGCCGTATTTATTCCCTTTGCCTAAAGCCCGGAAATAGCTGGCTCCCAAAAAAGAAACCAGTTCGTCAAAATAGCGGGCGGTGTTCAGCGGGCTGTGCAGCCGGAAACCGGCATAACCGAGATTCTCAAGTTTCGAGGCGTCCAGCCTGTTGCGTCCGTAGTCAAAAAATTGCGGAGAATATTTAATCGGATGCGAACGTCCGTTAATAACTTCATTAATCGGAACCGAAACGTTAAATAAAGAGCCGAGATGAAAAAACTGCAGCTCAAACGGCAGCCGCTGTCCGAACCACGGGCCGTTGTTGCGGACAAAGCGAATGTCGCGATGTTCGTCATAATCAAGCTCCTTCACTTCTTCCGGAAGATTTGTCCCCGGGGCAACATAAGGCTGGGACGCCAGTTTCTTGGCCATATCGCTGAGAACGTCATAATCAAAAATCTCGCCTTCGGCAATTACCGGAACGCTTTCCGCCGAATGGTTTTTAGTATAAAATTTCCAGCCTCCCCAGGCTATGCCCGCAATAACAAGAACTGCCGGCAAATTCTTCAGGAATTTCTTCATTCTCTCTCCTTGTTTAATCAGCATGCTTTTTTCACAAATACAGAGCAGATTTGCCCAAAAGTCAAGGGCAAAAGCGTCAATATTTAATAACCGGAATCTCTTATTCTTGACAAGAATGACCGGTCGGGATAAAACAGTAAAAACAACGGAATAAACAAATGTGGGTAAAATAGAATGTTTAAGAAACTGGCAAACGAATTTAAGACTTTCGCCATGCGCGGAAACGTGATTGATATGGCCGTCGGTATCATCATCGGCGCCGCTTTTGGTAAAATTGTCGATTCCCTGGTGAAAGATATTATAATGCCGCCGATAGGGCTGTTGCTCGGCAGTGTCGATTTTACAAACTTGTTTATTGTCTTAAAAGACGGAGCGGTGCCGGCGCCGTATGTTTCGTTGGACGCAGCGCAGCAGGCCGGTGCGGTTACATTAAACATCGGGGTATTTATAAATGTTGTTATCAGCTTTATCATTGTGGCTTTTGCCGTATTTATCCTGATTAAGGCGATTAACGAACTGCAGGCCAAGATTGATAAAAAGGCCAAGGCGGAGGCCGCCAAAGCAGAGCCGGTTACCAAAGAATGTCCGTTCTGCTGCACGCAGATTCCGCTCAAGGCGACCCGCTGCCCGAATTGTACTTCGGAATTAAAATAAAATTATCGGGATATGGCGGCTTTTCTGTCTGTACGCAAACAAACCGGTATGCGGTAATCTGTTCTAAACTCAATAAAACGTATCCGGTAGAGGATAACAGATAAATAAACAATGACGAATTAATAAATTTGGCTAAGGTTTAAGAATGATTTGTTCAATTTTAACCGCCAGTCCGGTAGCATCATCCGTTTCAACCAAAACGCCGCAAAATGTGCCGGATCCCTTTGCCGGACAGAGCCTTCCTCCGGTATATTTGCGGGCTAAGCGGTTAAGGGGTTCTTCTTTTTCAAAGCCGATAACCGAATTATAATCGCCGCACATACCGACGTCGGTCATATAAGCCGTGCCTCCGTCGCGAATAGTGGCATCGGCAGTCGGAATATGCGTATGAGAGCCGATGACGGCGGAAACTCTCCCGTCCAGATAATGTCCGACAGAAACTTTTTCAGCTGTAGCCTCGGCGTGAATATCCACAAATATGGCGTCGATATTTTTGCCCAATGTATAATTTTTAAGCAGATTGTCAATTGCCTGCGCCGGACAGTCTACAGCCTCCATAAACAGGCGTCCGAGAAGCTGTGTTATCAGAATTTTTTTCCCTTTTGCTGTTTCAAATTCAACAAAACCGCGGCCGGGCAGATAGGGCGGATAATTCAGCGGACGAACGATTCTTTTGCTTTCTTCAAGAAAAGGAATAAGTTCCCTTTGCTGCCAGACATGGTTCCCGGTTACCAAAACGTCAGTGCCTTTTGTCAGAAAATCTTTACAAATAGACGGCGTTGCGCCAAAACCATGCGCCGCGTTTTCAATATTCACGATAAACACATCGGGATGGTAAGCGTCTTTGAGTTTGTCAATATTGTTAAGAACGGCTTCTCTGCCGGCTCTGGCGACGACATCGCCGCAGTAAAGTATCTTCAAATAAAGGCTCCTGGCTTGTAGTCTGATAATAAAAAAAATCCCGAAAGGGGATTTTATCGGGAAGGCGCCGTCTGGTCGTACTGATTACATTCTAATCGAACCGCTCGGACAAAGTGGGCGCCATATAACTAAACCACGATTTAGTCAGGGACAGCTCCCTAGAAAGAAATGTTGGCTCGGTAGACCTGCGGAAATACGAGCCAGACAGCTACCTTCTATGTCTATAGATTACAGCATTTCGATTGAAGATGCAACAGAAATTATCTGATTTTTTAAACTTTTTATCTCTTCGCTCAGAGAGGCGTCAAAATCAAGGATTCGTGAGTTATCCACAGGGGGTTCCGCCGGCGTTTTTTCACTTTTTTTCAGTTCGCTCAATTCGTCGGCGAGCAATAATCCTGATAAAACCAAAACCATGCTTTCGTTAACTTGTCCGGCAGAAAGATTCAGCATCTTGGCTTTTTCGTCAAGCAGCCGGGCTAATTGGACGATTCTGAATTCCTGGCCGTCTTCGCAGGCAACGGCATATTCGCGGGAATTAATTGTGATTGTTACTTGCGCCATCTTTTTCTAACACTTTATCCAAACGGGTAATCACGGAGTCTACGTTATCAATGATCTTGGCATAAGAAGATTGCATTGCCTCAATTTTTTTATCGCGCAGTTTAAGATCTGCCGCCAGCTTTTTCTGCTTTTGGGAAATTTCTTTTTTCTTGCCGTCCAGAACTTCGTTCAGATGAGCCAGGGCGCTGCTGAGTTCGGAAATTGCCTCGCTGGTTTTGGGCAGGAGAATATTTTTTGTATCAGTCAAAATATTTTTCTTCCTTTTCTGAGATTATTCCCTTATATTAATAACAATTCAGCAACATAGTACAAACATATCAGACTTTTTCAAGCAACAAAAGATAATTATGCAAAGTTTTATAATAAAATTAGAAAATCAGGATGACGAATTAATCAACGATGAGAAGATTTGCTGTTATCTCATCGATTCCTCTTATAAAAAAACGGCAATTGCCCCGCTGGCCGATAAAATTCATAAACAAGACAAACTGATTCTTGTCGGTGGAAAAGATGCCGGCGAAGTCTGTCGGGAGCATAACTTGGACGGCGTGGTGATTGAAGTTGATGAGGGCGTCCCCCATAAAAAAAAGATATTGGAGGTGCGCGGCAAAATTGGAAAAGGGCGTTTTATCGGCATAATCTGTCCGCTGCAGCGCCACGCGGCGATGATTGTCAGTGAAACAGAACCCGAATTTGTTGCCTTCCGTGTTGATAACCGTAATAAAGCGATAGAGATAATATCCTGGTACAATGAGCTGTTTTTGATACAGTCAGCGGTGATGAGCGGCAAAGAAGAATGCGATTTGCGCGAGTTTGACACCGATTTTCTGATTCTGACGCCGCAGGAGTATAAAATTTTGGTTGCTAAAAAAGAAAGTTTAGATTAATTATTAAACAAAATAAAGAATAAATAAATGGAGAAATAAATGAAACAATTAGCAGGATCAATCAGAATTGGCTGGGTTATTGAGTACAAAGGCAAAGCCTGGACTGTAACCAAAGCGCAACATATCAAACCCGGCAAGGGCGGCGCTTTTATGCAGGTAGAGATGAAAGCTGTCGAAGAAGGAACCAAAACCAACGAACGCTTCAGAACGGAAGACAGCGTTGAAAAACTGATGGTTGAAGAAAAAGACTGCCAGTTCCTGTTTGAGGATTCTAACGGCCTGACCTTTATGGAAAGCGAAACTTTTGAACAATTCACAATGCCGGCGGATATCTTGGGCGATTCTCGTCCGTTTATGACCGACGGTATGACGGTTTACATTAACTTTATTGACGGCAAGCCGATTTCTGTTGAACTTCCGATGCAGGTTGTTTGTACGGTCGTTGAGACCGAACCTGTCGTTAAAGGGCAGACGGCATCTTCTTCTTATAAGCCGAGCATTTTGGACAATGGCGTCCGCGTAATGGTACCGCCGTTCATTAACGCCGGCGACAAAATCGTTGTTGCCACGACCGATGCCACTTATGTAGAGAGAGCCAAATAATGTCTTATCTTTCCCCTGTTTCTGCCATGCTGGTCAGTGCCGTCAAAAAGGCGGGGCAATCCCTGACCCGTGACTTTAATGAAGTAGAGAAACTGCAGAATTCTGTAAAAGGCCATAATGAATTTGTCGTTTCGGCCGTAAACCGTATAACCAAAAATCTGCAGCAGGAATTGTCAAGAGCCAAACCGAACTATCCGTTTTATGTCGATGGCAAGCCCCGTCCGCAAGGCGTTTACTTTGTGGTTTCGCCGATAGACGGCATTATGAACTTTGCCCACGGTATTCCGTATTTTTCAATTTCCGCGTCAATCGTGGAAAATGAAACAACTTTGGCCGCCGTTGTTTACAATCCCGCGACGGATGAGTTGTTCTTTGCCGAGAAAGGCGTCGGCGCGTTTAAGGAAGGCTATCGCAACCACGAACGTTTGCGCGTTTCCGCCCGCAAAGAGCTGCATGGCGCATTGGCTGCATCTTTGTTAAAGTACAAAGACAAACCGGAAGAATATCACAATATTCACGGCCGGTTGATTTCGGGAATGGACGATTTGCGCGTTTTCGGCGCTTTGAGTCTTGATTTGGCCAATGTCGCCGCCGGAAAACTGGACGCTGCGGTCAGCCTGGCCAACAGCGTATCTGAGTTAACGGCCGGCATTTTGTTGGTCAAAGAAGCCGGTGGTTCGGTTTTGGAAGTTTCTCAAAAAGATATTCGCTCGGAAGATCTGCCTGCAGTGTTTGCCAGCGGAAATATCCTGGCTTCCAACCAGCTTTTGGCAAAACCGATATACGAATTGCTGAATAAATAAAGTTTGGCGCTTTATAAAAAAAGAGGAGCAAAACGATGAGAAAACAGAAGATATTGATTTCGGCGCTGGCGGCTTTGATGTTTTCGTCGGCGAATGTGTCAGCCCAGGATGTCTATGTTGACCTCTCTGTATTGGACAGTCTCGAAACAGATGTTTCTGTTGCGCCTGCTCCTCTTTTTCCTGTCGTATCCCCGGAACCCCGGAAAGTAAAAAAAGTTGTTAAAAAAACTGTTGCCCCCAAAAAAGCGAAAATAAAAAAAGCTGAAAAAGCAGAAGAAATTAACAAGGATAAGGTTAGTATCCCGGAAAAGTCGGAAGTTGAGGTAAAAAATCTGAAACCGGTAAAAACGGCAATGCCCGATTTAAGCTCGGAACAGGCGCAAATTGAGGGGCAGCCTGTTAACAAAGCCGCTGCCGCCGCGATTTTAAGACAGCAGGAAGTTGCTGAACAGCCGCAGAACCAAACTAAAAACAATCCTCCTTCAGAAGGAACGGAATTAATATCAGTCGCGCCGGTTGAAATGCCGCAGCCGGCTGCGGACAACGTTTCAACATCTAAAGAAAAGCCTGCGGCAGAGTCCGTTTCAGAGATTCGTCCGCTGGTTCCCGTTAAGCAGCCTGCGGAAAATGTTTTGCCGGAAGTCAAACCCGTCGTAACGGCGGCACCGGTTAAAGCCCGCCCCGTCGCAGAAGTTTCCAACAACATTGTTTTTGCCGATGGTGTTTTTGAATTAAGCGAAGAGCAGAAAAAACAAATAGATGCCGTAATTTCCCGTTTTGAAGATCCGAAGGAAAACAAAATTGCCATTTTCTCATACAATTATGATGACGGTGAAGATGTTTTCCGTAAAAAACGCGTAAGCCTGAACAGGGCGGTAGAAATCCGGTCTTATCTGCTGGGCAAAGGGTATAAAAACTTTTCAATTAAGGTTATAAATGTGAGTGAAGCGGCCAAAAACAATCTGGTAACAATTGAAGAGTTAAAATAAATTTAAATTTTTTTCAAAATAAAGCTTGCTTAATTTATTTCTCTACTGTATAAGAGCAGTAAAAATATGCAAAATATAAAAAATTTGGAGAAAACAAAATGAAAAAAGGTATTCATCCTGACTATCATGAGATTACATATATCATGACGGACGGAACAGAAGTAAAGACCAGATCCACCTGGGGCAAGGCCGGCGATGTAATGCGTCTGGAAGTCGATCCGAAATCCCATCCGGTCTGGACGGGCATTTACCGTATGGTTGACACCGGCGGTCAGTTGTCTAAGTTCAAGAGCAAATTCGGTGCTTTCGGTTTGAAAACCGGTGATGACGCCGCTAACTAATTTCGGAAAGATTTAGCTATTTATTAACCTGCATTTGTTAAAGTCAATGCAGGTTTTTTTATTCAGGTCAAGGACTGCCATGGTCAAAATAGTACATTATGAAGTATATACCGATTCCGGCGATGGCTGGAAACTGGAAGAAAGATTTTCCAACGAACAGCGTTATGAAGCTGTCAATTTGGCCAAAGAGCAGGAACAAAATCATAAAAAGGTCAAAATCATCAAAGAATATTTTGATGTTCAGGACAATTCCTATCAGGAAACGGTTGAATACGTCAGCGGTTTTTCCAACCGGAAAAATTTCAACGGCAATAGCGGATTTTCTAATTTTAGCGGCAATGGCCGGGCAGAAAGCGCCGCCGCCGGAAAAGTATCTGAAAATCGGCGGGAAGACAATATATTGACGGCAAGCGTCAAATTGGTTGCCATTATTGTCCTTTGTCTGGCTTTAGCCAATTTTCTGGTTACATTGTTAACCCCGGTTATTGAAAATTTTGTTTCGGAAGAAGTTATAAATCCGATTTTGTTCGTCTTGTTCTTCAGTTTGTTTTTGGGTATAGCCCTGCCTTTGCTGCTGAGAAAAATCCCCTGGGATGTTTTTATGCCGAGGCGTTCGCCCAAAAAGATGATGGATGAGCGGCGTTTTTATAATAAAGCCGATGTCATTGCCAAACGTTATAATCTGAATGACAAGTTTGACCCGCAGCTTGCTCCGGTTTATCCTGAGGCGCCGTTGGAATTTAAGCATTATATTCTCAACTTTTTGAGCGACGTGGTATCTAATATCAATTCGGCCACTTCGCTGCAGGACAGTTTTTCCCGCCTGGGCGTAAAGCTTGTTGTCTTCGGCGGTTGTTTTGAACTGGCGCGTTATAGCGGATTAAAATTAACGGAAGCCAATTCCTTATTGTACGAAGCTTTTAAAATCCTTGACGGCGATCAAACGGATCTGGAAGCCTTTTATGAGGCCAAAAAAACATATAAAGACAATCAGTTTGCTGTTTTTCTGACAGGTGTGGGAGCCTATCTGATGGGACAGGTTATTTTAGAAAAACCGCTCGATATCAATATGCTAAAACTGTCTTTTGACAAATGGGAAGAACAAAACAGCCAAATTGACAAACTGAAAGATGCGCCTCAGAATATTGAAAAAGAAGTTGCTTTTTCCTGTCTGGTTAACATTAAAAATACAGTCGGATTTATTGATACGGCTCTTCCCGGATTGGAACAGAAAAAAACGGAAATCCAGGCTGGCGTCCGCAATATCATCCAGAATTTGCTTGAAAAATACAAATCATTGAGCATTTCTGAAGAAAACGGGATAACGACGATAACTTTTGCCAAGTTGAACCGGGCCGTAAAGTTTGCTGTTGAGTTTTTAAATGACGCGGCCGTTTATGCCGATGATGTTTCCGATGAGAATATGCAGTTCCATTGCAGCTGCAATATCATAGAAGACATCCGCCGTCAGGGCGGCAATATCCAGGATTATGTCGCTGATTTGTTTGACCAGACTTATGATTATGAGATTATCACGACGGAGGCCATCAACAAATTCCGCGATGAATTGGACGCTACCCGTTATAATTTTGATTTCTTGGGAGAAAAAACACTGCAGCGGACGCATAAGACGGAAGCAATATATAAAATCTTGTATTAATGTTAAAAAAGCCGAAAAAGCTTGAGAAATTGCAATTTTTATGCTATACTGATAACAGTTTGTTAAGGAGTATTGAAAATGCAAATACCGTCGAGTTCATCAAATGTCAAGGATGGCATTGCTTATTGGGAGAAAACCGCTGCGGATGTTAACGACGTTGACGAGAAGTTTTCCAATGCCCGCGATTTGGGGTATCTGCGCTTAAACTATGCGCGTGTAACCTCTATTGCTCAGCTTTCCAAGTTTGACAAGGAAGATAATTATAAAATCCAGGTGCAGTCCAACGGAAAAATGTCGCTTGCTCTTCGTAATACCGAAGGGAACGATGAAAAAGTGCTGGACTTGTCCAAGTATGAAGAAGCCCTGGATAAGCTGAAACAACAGTTCGATCCTGAAGGTTATGCCAAAGAGCAGGAAGAAAAGAAAAAAGCGGAAGAAGACCTGCTGGCTTCTCTTGCACCCGGTATGCAGATTCAGGTTTATACGGTCAAAAACGGCAGAGAAGTTTTGGTTGCAGACAGTACGGCAGAAAAAGGCGATGATCTGCGAACCAATCTTGATAATATGCTTTCCGGTGAATATAAGGCCAAAAAAGGTACTTATTACATCAAAGTCAGCCGGGATGAAACGGTTGATGCCGATGAAGAACTTCCCTATGCCCTCCAGCTGCGTGTAGGAGAGAAACACCGGCATGAATATACGTTTACAGAAACAGTTTCATCAGATACCAAAAATGAAGAATATAGCCGGATTCCTTCCACCACCTCGGCCAGCGGCACACTTTCAAGCGTCAATGCGTTGGAGATTCAGGCCATGCGTTATCAGACGACGGCCAAGATGCTGCAAGTCGGATATTTGAACTTGGCTAATATTTACAATAACCGAAAATAAGGTTAACAACTCCAAAAAAATGCCTCAGAAACAAATTCTGAGGCATTTTTAATAAAAGTCTTGTATTAATGTAAAATATCTTCTATTTTAGCAGTAATATTTTATCAGGATTTAAAGAAAATAAGAAAGGATATAAAAATGACCGCTCCATTGATGCCGAGGGCAACTGCCGTATGGCTGGTAGAAAATACAACTTTGACATTTCGCCAGATTGCTGATTTCTGCGAATTGCACGAACTCGAAATTCAGGCCATTGCCGACGGCGATGTTTCTGGAAACATTATGGGCATCAGCCCGATTGACAACGGCCAGCTGACGCTGGATGAAATCAAACGCTGCGAGGCAGACGGCAAAGCCCGTTTGGAAGCTTGTTATATTGAACGAAACGTAAAGTTAAAAAATGCCAAAGCCAAAAAGATTTTGTCGCCGACTCAAAGAGGGGACAAGCCGAATGCGATTTTGTGGGTTGTCAAGAATTGTCCGGAACTCAAAGATGCCCAGATTTGCAAATTGATTGGCACAACCAAGCCGACGATTGAGGCCATCCGTAATGGAACTCATCGTGATATGTCAAATCTGCGTCCGAAAAACCCGGTAACAATCGGGCTGTGTTCTGAAAAAGATTTGGAAGACGCTGTTGCAATTGCAAAAGCCAAAGCGGCAAAAGAGAAAAAATAATTAAGTGTAAAAAATAAATATTCCCGGGCTCCCGGGGATATTTATTTTTTTTACTCTTCGTTCTTAGCCAAAATCCCCGTCATACTTTTCATTGTGTATTGACTATTCGCTTGAGCTGTGGTATAGTATCCCTATGTGTTTGTTTTGACGGGAGAGGTTTGATGAAACAATATATTTTTTGGAGCGCCTTGTGCTGCACCGCTCTTGCATCCGGTTATACTTTGGCAGCCTGCACCCAGACCCCGGACTGTGAGGCAATGGGTTATAAATATACCGCCGACGAATGCCCGAACGACGGGGTTAAATGTCCGTTTGACACAACAAAATATTTTTGTTTCGACCCGCAAACCTGCGATTACACCTACACCGCCGAGGCCTGCGCGGCCAACTGCCAAAACCCCGGCGCCTCTTCCTGCGTCAGAAACGGCGTAACTTATTATGCTTCCTGCGGGTCTTCCAAATGCTCAAGCGGGCAAAGCTGTAATAACGGGATATGCGTATCTTCTGCGCCAACCAGCGGATTTTGCTGCGGGTACGTTACCGGTTGCGGCTATCATGGAGACACATCAACCTCTTACGATAGCGCCTGTCAGGATTATTTTGGCAGCAGTTGTTATGAGCAATGCAAGGCCAAAGGATATCCGGATTGTGATGATATACAGAAAAATTGTCTGGCTTCCGGTCATATTCCTGTGCTTAGAGGTTGTTATTATCTTGGCGGCAATGGTATCAATGTTATAGCAGGGCTCATATGCAAATAATCATTTTGGGGCATTCCCTCTGAGTAACGCCTCAAAGGCTTTCCGGATTGCGGCGGACAGGCCTAAACGCTGTGCAAACCCGGCGGTTGATGAGAAATATCTACATATGCTTGTGTTGTATTCGAAATATAAAAAACCCGTTCCCAAAACGAACTGTCCGATTTTCAGAAGGACGTTCGGTCTCAGAACGGGTTCATTAACCAAAATCAAACTATTCTTTGGTAAAAGCTTTTGCTTGTTTTTGGGCTTCATCTTCTGTTCTGGCAACATTAACCAGAATAGTCTGCGAAACTTCCGGATGCAGGTTGAGCTTAACTTCGTAAACTCCCAGATCTTTAATGGAATTTTCTAAGAAAACCTGACGGCGTTCAACCTCGAAACCGGCATTTTTAATTGCAGCGGCAATATCGCGGATGGTAACGGAACCGTACAATTGTCCGGTCTCTGCAGCCTGACGGATCAGGGTGGCGCTGAAACCTTTCAACGATTCGGCAATCTCGGAAGCTTTATCAAACAAAGCTTTGTTGTGGGCTTCGAGCTGAGCTTTTTGTTTTTCAAAATAAGCAACATTGGCTTCGGTTGCGCGCAAAGCTTTTTTGCTCGGGAGCAGGTAGTTGCGGGCATAACCGTTTTTAACCGTAACCTGATCACCCATTCTGCCCAGTTTGTCAACATGTTCAAGAAGAATAACTTTCATATCTGTTCTCCTCCTTAATCAGCCACAAACGGCAACAGGGCCAGATAACGCGCGCGTTTGATGGCGCGGGCCAGTTCTCTTTGCTTTTTGGCCGAAACGGCAGTAATGCGGCTCGGAATGATTTTGCCTTTCTCGGAAATATATCTGGAAAGCAGTTTAACATCTTTATAATCGATTTTCAAACCGTCTTCACCGGAGAACGGGCAAGATTTTTTTCTTCTGAAGAATACTTGTTTAGCCATTAGTTTGCCTCCTGTTCTTCGCTGGTTTCAGAAGAAGAATTGGCAGCGTCTTCACTGCTCAGTTCATCAACTTTAACTGTCATATAGCGGATAACGTCTTCGTTGAATCTCATCAGTCTCTCATATTCTGCAATAGCGGCAGCCGGAGCTGAAATATTCAGGACAACATAGTGGCCTTTACGATTCTTTTTAATACGGTAAGCGAGGTTTTTCAAACCCCAGTTATCAACTCTGACAACTTCGCCGCCGTTCTTTTTGATGGTTTCGCTCAGATCGGAAACCAAAGAACTGACTTGAGAAGCGCCGAGATCCTGACGTGCAATCAGCACGCTTTCATAAAATGACATAAATAAAATCTCCTTATGGATTCTCAACAAATGCCCCGGTTGCGGGGCGGGTTCTTGTATAGCCGGAAGTCCGAACCTCCGGCAAGGGACGAAATGCACTATATATCAAATCTTTCAATTTGCAAGCATTTTCTTTGCATAAAGCCGATATTTCCTCCCGGCAGGCATTAAAAAAAGCGCTTTTAACGCTTTCTTATCCACAAGCCTGAGAAAAAAGCTTGTATTTATACAATATTAATATTTTTGTTCTAGCCTAAAGTCATAATAAACAATCAGGTGGAAAATGTCGGGAAAGATAAGGTTTTTGTTGGGGGTGATAGGAGTTTGTGCGGCGGGTGCCTGTACAAACCTCGACGGCCTGTGCCCGCATTGTTATCCGCCCAAAAACCGTTATGTCTACCTGCGCGATAAGACCTATGCCAATGATGAGCCGGTTATTCCTTTGCAAAACCTGATGAGCCGCACGGTTGTTTATTGTCATTCTACCCCGACCAACAGCGCCGAAACCTGCGCCGAGGTTTTTGAAGGCTACGGCTATGTGCGTCTCCGTGATATCCCTTATAAAACGGCGGATTATGATTTTTTAAAAACCGATACTTACCCGACCCGCCGCTGGCGCAATGACGAGCTGACCCCGCGGTGGTAGGAGAAAAGCCATGCTCGCCAGAATAAATACCATCACATTCAACGGGCTCGAAATTCTTGATGTCGATTTGCAAATTCAGGTCGCGTCCGGTCTTCCTGCCTTTAATATTGTCGGCTTGCCCGATAAGGCCATTGCCGAAAGCCGGGAACGCGTCCGTGCGGCATTGCAGTCAATCGGTTTGGCGCTGCCGGCCAAGCACATTACCATCAATTTATCCCCGGCCGATTTGTATAAGGAAGGCTCCCATTTTGATTTGCCGGTAGCATTGGGGCTGATGGCCGTTATGGGGATTATTCCGAATGAAATGCTGCTGAATTACATTGCTTTGGGCGAACTCGGATTGGATGGCTCAATAATTCCGGTTAACGGCGTTCTGCCGGTGGCAATCAAGGCCGCAAGACAGGGAAAAGGGCTGATTTGCCCGCAAGCACAGGGCAGTGAAGCCGCCTGGTCGGGGTTAAAAGAAATTGTTGCGGCAGACAGTTTGCTGAGCCTGATAAATCATTTTAAGGGAACGCAGCTGCTGCCTTATCCCCGCCGCCTGACTGCCGAAGCCAGGTATTCCGGTTTGGATATGTCCGAAGTCAAAGGGCAGGAAAGCGCCAAAAGGGCTTTTGAAATTGCGGCCGCCGGCGGTCATAATCTGCTGATGGTTGGTCCCCCGGGTTCCGGAAAATCAATGCTTGCCGCCCGGATGCCGACAATCCTGCCGCCGCTGAGTCCGGAAGAAGCTTTGGAAACAAGTATGATTCATTCCGTTGCCGGTATTTTGAAAGACGGAAAAATTTGTTTTGAACGTCCGTACCGCGATCCCCACCATACATCATCAACGCCGGCTTTGGTCGGCGGCGGGCGCAAAGGCCAGCCCGGCGAAATCTCTTTGGCGCATAACGGGGTTTTGTTTCTGGATGAACTGCCCGAATTCAGCCGTCCGACGCTTGAGGCGCTTCGCCAGCCGTTGGAAAACGGCACGGTCAGCATTTCCCGCGTCCATGCCCATACGACTTTTCCGGCGCGTTTCCAACTGATTGCCGCCATGAATCCCTGCCGTTGCGGATATTTGGGTTCCAAAGGGCAGGAATGTGCGAGAGCTCCTTTATGCGCAGCAGAATATCAGGCCAAGCTTTCCGGTCCGCTGCTTGACCGGATTGATATGTATATCGAGGTTCCCGCTGTCAGTCCGTGGGATTTGGCCAATGTTAAAAAAGGCGAAAGTTCGGAGTCGATTCGGAACCGAGTCGTCGCGGCCAGAAAGCTTCAAAAACAACGTTTTATCAAATTCGGCCACCCTGAATTGAATACAAATGCCGAATTAAATGGCGAAATTTTAGAAAAAATAGCCGGACTTGACAATGATGCAAAGGCGCTGCTGATAAGCTTTTCCGAGAAAAACAAGCTTTCCGCGCGTTCCTATCATCGAATAATTCGTCTATCAAGAACAATTGCAGACTTGCAAAATAAAATAAATGTGGGTAGAATACACATCGCAGAAGCATTGTCTTATCGCCGCATTCTGCCTAATAAACGCATTTAGGAGACCCAAATAATGAATTTTAAAAAGTCCTTAAGTATTTTCTTTGCCGCAGGAATACTGGGATCTTGCGCTTGGGAAAGCCCCGAGCTGATTCCCTGCGCCTGCAACAATCTGGCAGAAAGCGACCTCGGCTGGTTTAACTGCCTTTGCGGCTCTGACGGCCAGGTAAAAGAAAAGAAAAAAGTTGCTAAAAAGCAGGAAGTCCGCAGACAGGAACCCCGCAAACAGGTCAAACAGGTAAAAAAGACCGTCGTTCGCAAACAAGAGCAGGTTTATCGTCCTGAAACGGTTGTGGTAGAACGCACCCGCCGGGTTGCCCCCGCACCGCTGCCTTATTGCGATGAAGAACCTGTTGTTCGCAAAAATTACACAAAAAGGACTTTTATTGCCGCAGATGTTGAAGAACCGCAGTTAACCCGGGATGATTTGGCCTCCTTAAAACTCGAGTATGTGGATTTCCGTCTTGAAAACGGCGGCAGACAATATGATACCAAACTGGGCGATTATCGTTTCCGTATTTTCGGCTGCCGCAGGGAAAGCCGGAACGTGTTCCTGAATCAGGGGCGCGCAATGGAAAAGGATATGCGCTTTTTTGATATCTTTTTTGAAAATATGAACGAGTTATATCCGGTTGTCGTTGACCGTAACAGCCATCTGTATGAAGTTTCTGACCGTATTCGCGTGCCGGAATATCTGCTGACGGCCGAGATTGTCGACTATCATATGAACATTTGCGACGAGTTTGACTGGAATAATACGCAAAAGAAAAACACCCGTACCGGAAACTCTGAAATCACCATCGTATGGCGGCTGATGGATTTGTGCAAAACTCATGTGTATTGGAAAGGAATGACCAACGGTTACGGCGAGGTTATGAGCAGTGAGCCGAATGGTGAAACCCTGCTGGTTGAGCGTGCTTTCAGCGATGCTTTGAAACAGCTTCCTTATGTTGCCGGTTTTGAAGGCCAGATGACCAAACGCGTCAGCCCGGAAGATCTGATGGCGCAGCAGCGTTGCTGGGATACTTTGGAACAGCGTGCCGAAACTTTCCAATGCGAATACAAAAAAGAAATCAGCTATGTCGCGGACGAGCCGGTATATTATGAAAGCCCCTGCATTGAAGAAAAGAGCAGCACCCGCACAACAAATTATGTGATTGAAGACATTATTGAAGAAGACGGCGGCGCTTTTGCCGAAGGGCGTTCTTTCCGTGAGGAGATTGCGGAACGCGGCGGCTCAAATTCCGAGGGCAGCGTTTTTCGCAGCGAAATCAAGGAACGCGGCGGTTCGGTTTCTTCCGGTGAAAGTTTCAAACCGGTCAAACCTAAGGAGAATTTGGCCTTTGTTGAAGATTATTGGGTAGACGTTCCGCTGGATAAAGAAGTTAGTCAGGAAGTCATCGAAAATCGCGAGATTGTCGAAGATGCGCTGATGAGAGACAAAAACAGCCTGTGCATTATGGCTCAGCGCCCGTATAACAAATTGACGCCGGAAACATTGTACCGTGTTCGTGCTTCAATTGTCGAAGTTAGCAACCCGTCCGGCAAAAAAGGTTCCGGCCTGTTGATTTCTGACCAGTTCATCTTAACGTCGGCTGATTTGCTGAACAAAAATAACAATCGTTTTGATATCAAAACCATCAACGGTAAAGAGATGGCTGCGTCTGCTTTTCGTGTAAACCCGAACAAAAATGTAGCTTTGCTGCTTTTGGACAACAAAACGCAGTATAAACCGCTGCCGTTGTCGCTGGACTTGCCGGAAGTTAACAAAGATGTATTAATGACTTTGGGAATGAAAGACCTTGCTGAAAGCGAGGGTTATCTGGACAGCAATGCCCGTGTTACCGGTTATCGTTATTCTCCGGAAAGAGGCGCAGAGATAATGGTCAGCACCCGCGTTCAAAATCAGACCTTGGGTGGCGCCCTGCTGGATAAGAATGCCAATATCGTTGGTATGGCTCACGCCGGCAAGAGAATGTCCGACGGTCCGGATTTGTTTATTCCGATTGAAACGGCAATGAAAGCTTTGGATTTGACATTCTGCA
This sequence comes from uncultured Pseudomonadota bacterium, assembly GCA_949300375.1. Taxonomy (GTDB): domain Bacteria; phylum Pseudomonadota; class Alphaproteobacteria; order RF32; family CAG-239; genus MGBC133411. The sequence goes on along the minus strand of CASGEB010000022.1, from coordinate 971 downwards.
ACAAGCCGTTTGTAAATGAGACGCCTTGGGAAGAAGAGGTCAAACCGGAGACGCCGGTAGCAACCGCCATCGATACGGACAAAACGGATAAAGCTCCTGTCCCGATGGATGTTAAAGAAGCAAAATAGTCATAAAAAACTCCCGTTTCTAAAAAATGAAACGGGAGTTTTTCTAAGCTTAAAATTAAATACCATATTCCGGTTTTTCAATTTGACTGTTTCCGGGCTGTTCTGCAAAATCAACACATCCTATAGATCCGCACATTCCTCCGCCGCCTCCGGAAGATATAGGTTTAGATTTACACGAAGTGCATTTTCCGCAGGAGTTGGTTGATGCGCAGCCATATGTACAAGACTTTGATGTTACGTCGCAGTCCGGATTGGACTTACACGAAGTGCATACGGACGAACAGCAGCTTGTAGCAGTTGAACTGCTTGCGCAGCCGTATGAGCAGCTGACGCCGGTCGGGCAGGATACGCCGGCGCAGGGGTCGACAGGCGTGGTATTCTCTTCATCGTCATCCTCTTCAATAGGCGGAGCGGATTGACAGGAAGAACATTTACCGCAGGAATCATAAGACGCACAGCCATAAGAACAAGATACGCCGGAGTAATCGCAAGGATCTTCTTCCGGTTCGGGGTCAGGACAGGAAGAACAACAGGTTCTTGTACCGCCGCATCCGTCAGAGCAGGAATAAGTTCCGCAGGAACATCCGGTTTCGCTGGAATAAGGATAACAGCAGGCTTCATAAGGATAATAACAGGTTTTTGTACCGCATCCGTTTTGGGTCGAGCCGCCGCATCCTCCCGGATTGGAAGTCGACGTGCCGGACGGACAGTCCATATCGCAGGTATAATAACAGGTATATTCGCATCCGTCGGTGCCGTTAGTCCCGTAAGAAGAATAAGAAGTTGAGGTGTAGCTTGGGCATCCGGACGGAGAACAGCAGGTTCCGTAAGAAGAATCATAAG
>CASGEB010000021.1 GCA_949300375.1 uncultured Pseudomonadota bacterium | reverse complement strand
TTGCATTCGGCGTCGCGTGCCGCAGGCACTGGGACAGCCGGATAAAATCGCTGAGCTGGCGAAGTGCCAAGGGGCCCGCTTGCGGGAATTTACACCCGGGGATCCACTTGGCGTCACCCTGAGGGTGTGATCCGGCAATCCAAGTCAACAATAAGGCTTCTTTGTTCATCTGGATTCTCGGGTCAAGCCCGAGAATGACCGTAAAACAAGCTGCCTAAGGATAACCGGCTCCTCAAGAACAACATCAAGACTACTATAACACAGCAAAGCTTGTGTGTCAAGCATTATTGAAAAACAGGGGGAGGATTTTGGCTAGAAAAGGGCAAAAAAATACTGGCAAATCAACATTGCCAGTATCAATAAAACTAAAAAAGATTTTTATTTAAAATTTTTCTAAAATGAGCTTATTTCACCATTTGCTAATATATTGAAAAATATAATAATTTATAAAAAACAATTTTCAGAACAACTCCTGAAACGCAAAAAAATGTTCAGTCAGAATTTTGGCTAATGAATTTGCCAGATGTCAGGATAAACAGATTCAAAACCTTGATTATGCTCAGCGCCTTCAACGACAATAACGGGAGCGTTTCCTCCGGCAAAATTGCGGATTAATGACGGAGGCATAACCTTGTCTTTGCTTCCGGCATAATGAATTTGGGGAAAAGCAGCAAATTGCCGGCGGTAACTTTCCAGATTAAGCGATTCGTTTAACGGCGGAAGCCGATGAAACTGCGTCCACGCCAAATGGTCAAGATTTCCGGCAATAGTAACAATTTTTTTAACGTTCAGTCCGGGTTTCGCGGCGGCTAAAAGGCCGGCAATCTGAGCCCCGCCGGAAAATCCGATAAGAATGATTTCTCTTCTTCCGGCAATTTGTTTAACGGCCTCATATTCGGCATTTAAAATTTCAGGGGCAAAACGAGCCGTTGTCCAATGACGTTGTGAACAAGTCGAACCTTTCAGATATTGGCAGGGACGCGCCAAATAAACAACATTGGGCGATGGATCGCCAAAAGCCAGTTCCCGCACCATTGTTGTTCTCGGGGTGGGGTCTCGGCTGGGCATGCCGTGTGCATTAAAAGCATAACCGTCGCCTTCAATATAAAATTTGATTGGCAGGGCAGGATTGCTCAGTTTTTGCCAGCTTGCGATTTCAAAACTCCGGGTTTGAACGATTCTGTATTGATAATTGTCCGGAACGCTTATGGAAGAACAGGCGGCTGTTAGGGCAAACAAAAAGCAAAGCCCCGGAATTTTGCAAAAATTGAACAAATATTTCCCCTTTTGTTACAGTTATATGAATTATGGGTTCGAATAGTCCCGATTTGCTTGAGAAGATTTTATAAACATTATAGAATAAAAGTAAAGGGTGAAAATAAATTCGTCTGGAGCAAAACGATGTCGGAGACAGTGCAAAATATTTCAGCCGGAGGCTACAGCCTGGTAATACAGGATGGCAGAAATATGCTGCTTTCCGGAGACGGAAACAGCTATGAGCTGACATCGGCAGAAGTTTCGTTTATTATGAATGTCCGGGCGGAAGATTTTCACGATATTTCTTCAGCCTACAGCCGGGCTTTGTCAGAATTTAAAACGCGCGGTGAAATTCTGAGCCTGGCTGTGTCTTCTCATACTTTTATCCGGCATAACGAAGCGGTTGTCAGAGAAGTTAACGCCGTATTGCAGGATTTTGCTTCATCTTTTTACGCTTTTATCGGCGCCAATCCGCAAAAAGCCGAACGGTATCAGGAGGCGCTTGAAGATATGATATACGCCGCCGCCAGGGGTGAGCCTCTGAAAAAAGGAAATGTTTTTGGTCCCAGAAACGCCTGGCAGAAACTTATCAGACGCTTTAGAAAAAATCCGGCGGAAGAAAATCTTTGGAAACAGGCCAAAGCATTGTGGTGCAATGTTTCCCTCAATCAGGAACTTTACGGCGAATACATTTGCGGCGGCGGCGTTTCCTTTGACGGCATTGTCGCCGCCTCGGCCGAGAACTGCCGCTATAAGCTGGAATGTCTGAAAAATCAGGAAGAAAGCCTGGAAACGGCCCGCAAACAAAAAGAGGCCGTCCAGAAACGGGTCGGAATGCTGGCCGTTCAGAACTATCTGGCGGGAAAGCTTTATGTTGAAAAAGAAAAAATGTCAGAAAATTCGGTTCCCGAAAACGGCAATGTGATAGATTTTCCTAAAGCTGTGCATGAAATAAAAAGAGCCGTCCGGATAGAAGACCTCGTTTTTATAAATGCCTGATATGTCTTGCTGCAGAAGAGCTTTCCAATGGGAAAGTTTTTTTTTGCGATTTATTGGGGCTGCGGAAAAAAAGGTTGATTTTCTCTGTAAATTCTATATACCTGTATATTAGTTAAAAAATCTCAAGATAATAATCAATAAAAGGTGATATTCAAAATGAGCGATGAAGTTAGCATTCACAGACAGGGGCGTCTTAACAAGCTGAATGCCTTGTTGGAAATGGGATATAATCCGTATCCGTATAAGTTTTCTCCCAATGCGTTTGCCAAAGATCTGCAGGAGAAATACAAAGATTTGGAAAACGGCGCCCATACGGAAGACCGCGTAACGATTGCCGGCCGCGCCATGGCCGTCCGCAATGACGGAATGTTTATTGATGTTAAAGATAAAACCGGTACAATCCAGGCGTTCTGCCACAAATGCAATCTGGATGAAGCTAACCTGAAACTGCTCAAATGCCTGGATATCGGCGATATGGTCGGTATAACCGGTTTTATCCGCCGCACGCCGCGCGGAGAGCTTTCCGTTGCTGCGGAGAAATTTGACATTATTGCAAAATCGCTGGAACCGCTGCCGGAAAAATTTCACGGTATGACGGATGTGGAAGCGCGCTACCGCCAGCGTTATGTTGATATGATTATTAATGACGAGGCCAAAGAGGTTTTAATCACCCGCTGCAAGATTATTTCTGCCGTCCGCGAATATTTTAACAATAATGGTTTTCTTGAAGTGGAAACCCCGGCTCTGCATCCGATTATGGGCGGAGCCTCGGCCAAACCGTTCATTACGCATTACAATGCGCTGGATAATGATTTTTATCTGCGCGTCGCCCCGGAACTTTATCTGAAAAAACTGATTGTCGGCGGGATGGACCGCGTTTTTGAAATCGGCAAAAACTTCCGTAATGAAGGAATTGATAAAAATCACAATCCAGAATTTACCGCTCTGGAGGCCTATATGGCCTATGCCGATTATCATGACGGCGCCGAGCTTATCTCCGGCGTTATCCGCTATGTTGCCAAACGCGTTTTCGGAAAAGAAGAGTTTCAGGTCGGTGATTATACGATTGACGTTTCCAAACCGTTTGAAAAAATTTCAATGATTGATTTAATCAAGCGCGAATGCGGGATTAATCTTTTGGATGCCGCAACGGTAGAAGAGGCCAGGGCAATGGCAAAACAAGCCGGTGTAAATGCCGACGACTGCGATTGCTGGGGCAAGGTTGTCGTTGCCGTGTTTGATGAAAAAGTGGAACATAAGCTGATTCAGCCGGTACATGTTATGGATATGCCGCGTGATGTTTCTCCTTTGGCAAAAACACACCGTACCGAACCGCGTCTGGTTGAGCATTTTGATACTTATATCGCCGGAATGGAAGTCGGATGCTCATATTCCGAACTGTCTAATCCGCTGGAACAACGGGAGCGTTTTGAGGCTCAGGTCAAAGCCCGCGAAAATGGTGATGATGAAGCCCAGATGATGGATGAAAGCTTTCTTGACGCGCTGGATCACGGTTTTGTCCCGACAACCGGTTTGGGAATGGGAATGGACCGTCTGGCCAAGCTAATGACCAACTCGGCAACATTGCGGGATGTGATATTATTCCCGACCCTGCGTCCTAAAAAATAAGGTGAAGCAAAAAATCCCGGAAAAGTTCCGGGATTTTTTGTATCTGCCTCAAAAATAGAACCGGCGGAAAATCCGCAAAAATTGTTTCGAATCGGTGTTATAAATGTAAAATTCATCCGAAATAATACAAAAATCTCTCAAAATTTAGATTAAAAATCTGTTTTGCCACAAAAAATTTTTTTACGGCCATAAAAAGTGTAAAAATAGCCAAATTCTAAAGAAAATTGCCGTTTTTTAAAGAAGAAAACATATATAAATATGTATATCTCTATGATATTACAAGCGAAAGTTAAAAAAATATGTTGATTTTTGAAAATTTTTATAATATAGTCCATTTGTCTATATTATTGTATAAAAGTTAAAAAAACGATAATTTTAATATGAAAGATTAATGAATGTTCAGCAAAAAAGAAATGGCTGCTTTTAACGCTTTATATTATCTTTATGCAATATCAATAAATCACTCCAAAAGAGAAGTCGCGGAATTGCTCGGTACTTCTGTCGACACCATCAACAAATATATTTCGGATCTTGAATATGAACTCGGCGTTACCCTCCTGAGCAGCAACGGCAGAGGCACAGCCCTCACGCCGGAAGGAATTTTTTATGTCAAAGCGGCAGAACGTATTGTCAATACGCTGCGCAACATCAAAACCGGAGAAAAGCATTCTCCTGCCGATACGCAAACCATCAAAATTTCTATGCCGGATACGGTTTCTTGTGATTTTGGCGAAAAGAACATTAAAACCTTTATGGAAAAATTTCCCGGCATAAACATCGTTACCGAAATAGAAGATTGTCCGGATGCCAAAGCGGACATTTGTCTTTCTTTGGAGCGTCCCAAAGACAGCGGTTGGATTAATATTGCGGAGAAAAACATTTCCTGCGGCTTATACGCTTCCCGCCTTTACCTGAAAAAATACGGAATGCCGAAAGATTACGGAGACCTGATAAAATGCCATCGCATCTGCAGCAAAAATTCAAATGAAAATTTCATTCCGGGATGGGGAGAAGTGTTAAGGACTTCTCCCCTCTCTGTTTTACAGCACAATTCCGTATTTGCCAATTACTCGGCAATCAAAAACGGCATCGGAATAGGAATCTGTTCTCAAAACTATGCCAGTAACGATTTGGTAAAAATCAAAACCGTTACAAACTTTGACACCACTTATAAAATATACTTAAGCGCCCGCAAAGATGTTTTGGATGCTCCTCAGATAAAAGCCTTTCTCGAGTTTTCGAAAGGCTTTTTTAACAGCGGAAAAAACATTGCCGGATGCCCCGGCGGTAAAAATGCAAAAATTGACAACGGGCTGTGAGTAATTATTTTTTTATTGGTAAAAATCGGCGGTTTAAGCCAAAATAAAGCATATGAAATTTTATTTTTGAGGAGAATAAAATGGAACTTGAGCTTTGGCAGTCTCTTTCAATTGCCGGTCTGGTGCTTTTGATTGTAGAAATCTTAACGCCGACGATGTTTTTCTTAAATTTGGCGCTGGCCTGTTTTGTTACGGCCGGCGTTTCCGTATATTTTTCGGAGCTGAATATTTTGTTTCCGGTATGGGTTGTGGCCTCTGCCGTGTTTTTGTTTTTGTTAAAGCCGTTGCAAAAGCGCAATAAAATCAGCGCCGGGACGGGAATGGACAAATACATCGGGCAAAAAGCGCAGGTGATTGAAAAAATAGATGGCGACGGCGGTGTTATTTCGATTTTTGACGAGCGTTGGAATGCCCGCAGCGAAAACGGAGAGGAGTTTGCCGTCGGGAGCAAAGTTTACATTGTCCGCAATGAAAATTTAACAATGTTTGTAAGAAAGGAAAAATAAAATGGTCGTATGGTGGATATTAGTTGCACTTGTTGTGGTATATGTTCTGAAAGGAATTATCATTATTCAGCAGGCCGAAGCCGTAATTGTGGAAAGGCTCGGAAAATTTGAAAAAGAACTCTCTCCGGGATTAAACTTTATTTTTCCGATTTTGGAAGCTCCGCGCGCAATTTCCTGGAAAATAACCCAAAAACTTCCGAACGGCGAGAGTTATTCTTATATCAAAGACCGCATAAAAATAGACCTGCGCGAGTCGGTTTATGATTTTCCCCGCCAGAATGTAATTACCAAAGACAATGTTACAATCAGCATTAATGCCTTGTTGTATTTTCAGATTATCAATGCCAAAAGTGCGGTTTATGAAATTCAGAACCTGCCGGAAGCAATTGAAAAACTGACACAGACAACTTTGCGTAATCTGGTCGGTGCGATTGATCTTGATGAAACGCTGGTCTCAAGGGATAAAATCAATCATGAACTGCGCGCTATTCTGGATGAAGCCACCAGCAAATGGGGCGTGAAGGTCAACCGTGTCGAGCTGCAAGACATTATTCCGCCGGCAGACATTCAACAGGCAATGGAAAAACAAATGAAGGCCGAGCGGGAACGCCGTGCCGCCATTCTGGAAGCGGAAGGTCTTAAAAAATCGGCCATTTTGAAGGCCGAAGGTCAAAAAGAAGCTGAAATCAACCGTGCGGAAGGAGAGAAACAATCGGCTATTTTGCGGGCAGAAGGTTCCGCCGCCGCCCGGATTAAAAACGCCAATGCCGAAGCCGAGGCCATCCGCGCCGTCAGCGAGGCCATTGCCTCTAACGGCCAACCTGATAAATATCTGATTGCCATGAAGTATCTTGAAACCCTGAAGTCCATTACTGAAGGCGAAAACAATAAGGTGGTCTATATGCCCTATGAGGCAACCGGCATCTTAAGCTCCATTGACGGCATCAAACAAATGCTGGAAAGCAGCGGAAAATCTTCTAAGAAATCGGCATAAGGAGCAATAAAAAAGGCCTTCTTGACGAAGGCCTTTTTGCTGTTTTAAAAAATGCTTCTTTGATAGGTCGGAAGTTTGATTGTTTCAAAGTCAATCACATTGCTTCCCATAACCAGCGGAGACATACTGATAGTAAGGCTTTGCTTGTAAAATTGATTGTTAAAGTCAAACTTCAGATAAGTAATCCCTTCATACCAGGCTGTTTCGGTCACATCACGCAGCATATCGGTTTTCTCCAGTTTGTCTTTTTTCAAAACGCCCGGAATACAGACATAAACGTTTTTATGGCCTTTAAGAGCCACAGGTTTGCAAGACATAAAATGTTTGTCTTCGTCATAAATGATTGTAAAACGGCCGTCTCTGTGATCTTCATCAGGATTTATTTTGATGATATTGATATTTCCGGAGAAAATATCCTGCCGGTCGGCTTGTTTTTCCGGCTGCCATAAACCGTAAATGTTATTGTGGGACAGATAGTAACAATAAGCTCCGACGGCAGCGCCGACAATCATAATGGACGCGGCGGCGGAAACAAATAAAGCAGATTTTTTCATAAGTTTTTCCTGACAGTTGATTGCGATGGTTGTATTTTGCCAAATTCTAATATTAGAATCAAGCCAATTTTGCAATTTCTACTCCGCCGGCGTAGAGGTATGGAGCGGCGATGGACAATGGCGGTCTGAAATTTTCAATTTATTCCCGAGCCACTTCATCTGGTTATGCCAATATTTGCCTTTTAGTTTTTTGATGGTCAGCCAGTAACCGATGTCAACCACCAAAGCGCCGCCGACCCAGGCAATCGGACTGGCATAGCAAATGCCGATATAGCCGTATTGTTTTGCCAGATAAACGGCGGCCAGCGCCCGCATAACCAACTCGACAATGCTGGCCAGCAGCGGAATTTTGGCATTACCCATTCCCTGCAGGGCATTCCGGAAAATAAAAATCTGTCCGAGAAAGAAATAGAACAATGTCGAAATATTCAAATAATCCTTGGCCGTGTCGATAATATTGGCATTTTCCCCGTCAATGAAAATCTGAATCATATTTTCTCCGCCGTACCGTACGACCAAAGCCATAAAAATGCTGAAAGCAAGGGAAATGATTGAACAAATAAAAACGCCCCGCCGAATGCGTCCGATCATTCCGGCGCCGAAGTTCTGGGCGGAAAAAGTCGCCACGGCCAGTCCGATGGCCACCAGGGGCTGCGTCGCCAACTGTTCGATTCGCAAAGCAGAGGTAAAGGCGGCAATCACTTCCGGGCCGAAAGAATTGCAAACGCTCTGAATAATCATAACGCCGAAAGCGATAATGGAGAACTGTATAGACATCGGAACGGCAATGTCCAAATGTTTTTTAAACGTTGCGCTGTCAAGTTTCCAGTCTTTTTTTGTTAAGTGAAGAATTGGAAATTTTTTGCCGATAAACACAATGCAGGCAATAACGGAAATTGAAATGGCAACTACTGTTCCCAGAGCCGAACCGACAACCCCCATTTTAAATACATAAATAAAGAGCAGATTAAGAAAGATATTCAAAACGGAAGAAAAAATCAAAAAATATAATGGTGTTCTGCTGTCGCCCAAAGCCCGCATAAAAAAGGAGAGCAGGTTATATCCGACTATCAGCACCAGCCCGGCGCATAAAACGCGGATAAACTTAAGCGCTTCCGGCATAATTTCCTGCGGAACGTTCATAATCAGAAGAAGTTCTTTCATATAGAAAAACATAAAGACGGTCATGACCAGACTGAGCAGCATACTGGCTGCCAGACTGTGAACAACCGATTTCCGCACGCCGTTTTCATTTTTTGCGCCGAATTCCTGTGCGGTAATCACCGTCAACCCGCCGGTAAAACCCAGAATAACCAAAAGCAAAACAAAATAGAGCGGAGCCGACGCGCCGACTGCGGCCAAAGCGTTGACGCCGATTAATTTGCCAACGATGATAATGTCGGAAATATTGTATAACTGCTGAAAAATATTTCCGATTAACAAAGGAATGGAAAATTTAACAATAAGCTTGGCCGGACTGCCCGACGTCATATCCTGAATCATATTCGTCCCCTTTTGCAAACGAACGGAATGTATATCTTCATCGCAAAAATGTAAAGGGCAAATAATAAAAATTTGATGAATATCTTGGAAAAACATCAAATTATAATTATATAAATATCAGAACAGTTTAAAAAGGGAGAAAACTATGGTCATAAAAGAAACGGAAATCAAAAAAACGGCCGGTATCTGGCATTTAATCGCCGGAATTTTAATGGCCGTGCTCGGTGTGTTTATCTGGCTGAATCCGGCGGCAACCCTGATGGCGCTGGCTCTTTATATCGGCATAGTGTTTATTGTTGTCGGGGCGGGATATTTTGCCGCGTCTTTCTCTTTCCGCTCGGGATGGTATTTGTTGGTAGGCCTTCTTGATATTTTGGTCGGAATAGTCTTTGTCAGCAATTTGGGTGTCAGTGCAGCCAGCCTGCCGGTTATTTTTGCGGTTTGGTGTCTGGCGGTAGGAGCGGTTCAGGTTGCCGCGGCTTTTCAGTTGCGTTCTGCGGGATTCCCATGGAGTTGGACGCTTGGTGTCGGTATTCTCGGAATTCTGTTCGGTTTTCTGATTTTGGCTTATCCGGTGCTTGGCGCTTTGACGATTACCGCCCTAATGGGCGCTTATGTCGCGCTCTATGGCATTGTGGAAATCATAGAATTCTACTTTACCAGAAAGTTTCTTACGGAAGACTAATAAAAAACGGCTCTGATTGAGCCGTTTTTTACAATAATGTTCAGAGATTATTCTCTTTCCTCGCCTTTGTCTTTTTGTTCTTCCCGGATTTTTAATTGGGTTTTTACCCGGGTAATCCGCATATTTTCAAGTCCGAGAACTTCATAGACGCAATATTCGTCTTCGGCAATGTCGCCGATTTTCGGTTCTCTTCCGAGCAGGCCGAACACATAGCCGCCGATGGTGCTTTCTTCATGTTCGCATTCCGGCAGGTTCATACATTCAAATGCGTCTTCAATCAGAACCAAACCGTCAAACTCGCAGGTTTTGTCATCAAGTTTTTTGACAGGTTCTTCTTTAGGCACATCATGTTCGTCCTGAATTTCGCCGACCAGCTCTTCCAAAATGTCTTCCATTGAAAGCAGACCGGCTGTTCCGCCGTATTCATCCACCACAATCGCCAGATGGATGCCTTTTGTCATCATCTGATGCAAAATTTCGGAAATAGATTTATTTTCCGGCACAAACAAAATATCGCGGCAGATTTTTTTCTGAATGTCTTTGTCTCCGCCTTCGTCATAATGTTCAAGCAAATCCCGGATATGCACCATACCGACGATATGGTCTTTGTCTTTATCGCATAACGGATAGCGTGTGTGGCGATTCTGTCTGACAAAACTAATCATATCGTTAAAACTGCATCCTTTATAAAGACATTTCATATCCTGCCGCGGAATCATAATCTCATGAGCGCAGATTTCTGAAAAATAAATGGCATTTTGAATAATTTCGCCTTCCGTGTCGTCAATAATGCCGTCTTTTTGCGACGCGTCGATAATCAGTTTGATTTCTTCTTCGGAGTGAGCCTCATCAGTATCATTTGTAACCTTAACGCCCATAACTTTCAAAATCAAAGCGGTAACATGGTCAAACACCCAGATAAACGGGGAGAAAATCATATTAAAACGATAAAGGGTGTTGGCGATGCACAAAACATATTTTTCCGTATGGATAATAGCCAGAGATTTAGGCACCAGCTCGCCGAGTACAACGTGCAGCAGCGTTATCAGCGAAAAGGCAATACCAAAGCTGAGGGAGTGAAGCAAGATTTTGTTATCGGCAAAAAAATCCTTTGCCAGATCTTCAATCAGATGAGAAACCGCCGGTTCGCCAATCCAGCCCAGGCCGAGGGAAGCCAGCGTAATGCCGAGCTGAATGGCGCTGAGATAAGTGTTTAGGCGCTCAGTAATTTTCAAGGCCGTAACAGCGCGTTTGTCGCCGGCGTGAGCCAGTTCTTCAAGTTTTGTACGGCGGATTTTAACGATTGCAAATTCGGAAACAACAAAGAAAGCATTGGCAAATACCAGAAAAAACACCAATGCAATGTTAATAATATAAATATAAGCAGGATTCATAGTTGTTTAATTTTAGGACCTCTGTAGCTATTAACGAATGAGGCATTCTATCGTGTAATCAAATCGTTGTCAATGCCGCATATGTTATCTTCTGCGTAAAAGTCAGTCAATGTCTGCCGCCGTTTCGTTAATCTGCCGCACCACGCGCTGCGGAAAGGGAATATTGATGTTGTTCTCCCTGAATCTTTCCACCACTTTTTCCCGCACGCGATAAGAAATGTCGGCGCTTTTGAAAACGTCTCCGGTATAGCAGTTGAGCTGAAAGTTCAGACTGCTGTCGCCCAGATCCGTAAACAAAAGCGACGGCGCCGGATTTTTCAGCACGTCCGGATCTTCGGCCGCAATCTGCATCAGAAGGCTTTTGACCTTTTGAAGGTCGCTGCCGTAATCAACGCCGACTTTAATCTCTACCCGGGCGGTTTTGCTGCCGAAAGTTTTGTTAACCAGGCTTTGGGATAAAATTGCCGAATTCGGAATTAAAACTTGGGCTTTGTTCCATGTCTCTATCTCGGTGGCCCGCATATTGATTTGCTTTACAATCCCCTCATACCCGTCAATAATAACCCAGTCGCCGATTCGGATAGGACGTTCAAACAAAATGGTAAAACCGGCCACCAGATTGCTGACCGTGTTTTGCAGCCCCATTCCGGCGCCGAAGGAAAGCGCGCCCGCCATAATGGCAATGCTCTGAAAACTTCCGCCCATCACCGCAACGCTGACCACCAGCGAAAATATAACGCCGAGAAAACCAATGGCGGAAACCAGAGAGTTTCTGGCGCCGGGAGACATATCTATCTGGCTCAGCGTTCCGGAGGCCAGGCTTTCTTTCAGGCTGCGGAACAGCCACAGCGAGATAAAAAACGTCAGAATGCCGAGCAGGATTGATGTAATGGAAATATGCAGGCTGCCGATATTAAACCCGTTAAGAAAGCTTTTGATTTGGCTGAGCAGAATATCAACCGAGGCTCCCCAGATTCCGAGCAGCACAAAGAGCGTTGCCAGTGTCAGCGCCGGGGTCAGCAGCAGCCCGAACCAAAAATTGATTTTAACGCGCGTGCGGGATTTCAGCCGCAAAATCCGGATAAGAAAGCGCCATTGCAAGAACTGGCGGAAGAGGGCGCGCAGCAGTTTTTGCAAAATATAAGCCGCCGCAACGGCCAATACCGAAACAATAAAACGGTTGATGACAAATTCGGACAGGCGGATATAGCCGAACAAAGCCGCGGCAAAGGCAGCCAGCATTAAAAAAGAAATTGCCAGTCCGGCTTTGGAAACGGCAGAAAGCCCGGGCGTATCGTCTTCGGAGGCTTCGCCGTCGTCTTCGGTTTTTTCGTCATCAGGGTTGTTGTATAAAAATTTATAAGAAATAAAGATGACAAAAAAGGCTTTGACGCCGCTGGCAAAGATTTTCAGCGAATATAAAATATCGGCGTCGCTGTTGAGCCGCAAAGCCAGATTCTGAAAAAAACTGACCAGACAGAATGCCGCGGAAGTATAAATCAGCGTAGATGCCAGAGAGACGGCCGCATCTTTTCTGACTTCAAAAATGCGCCACTGCGGATAAGCCGGAACCAAAGCCGTTTTGATAATAGCCAGGGCAATAAAGAAATATAAAATATATAATGCGGCGGTATCAACCATCGTGCCGAAGGGCGTTCCGGCAAAAAGTTTATTATTGTTTATCCAAAACATAAACGAGCCAACCATCGCCGCCGGAATAATCCCCCTTGCCGTAAACATCCAGACCGCGGCTTTAACCTTTTGCCCGTAATTGGGATTGACAACGCCGCTGTTATAGCCGAACCGCCCGCGGATAAAACGTCGGATATAATAGGCGGCAAAATAAGCAGCCAGAATATAACATACAGCATAAAGCAGATTTTTTCCGGCCGCCTTTTTTTCCGTTTCATTAAGTTTTTGATACCATAAAGACGGCGTCTTGGCCATATCCCAGGAAAAAACGGCAAAATTATATAAGGAAGATGCAAAATCTTTGAGCTGAAAGACAGAACTTTGTTTGGTCAGCAGGCTGTCCATAAGCTTCTGGTTTCGAAGTTTGACAATCATATTTTTAATGTCGCCGATTTTGTTTAGCGCCAGATTCCCCTGGGCAATTGCCGTTTTATAATCGTCGGCCTGCTTGTTGAATGCGCTTCTTTGAACGGCAATGGTTTTCGGCTCGTTTCCGTCGGCCGGCGCAATGCCGAGGGCGTCTATTTTCTTTTGCAGCTTGTCCAAATCGCCGGTATTTTGCAAAACAGACTGGCTAATCTGATTGTAAAAACTGTCCAGATTATCAAGCATCGGCACGGTTTCTGCCGGAGTTGCCTTATTGCTGCCCAGGCTTTTTGCCATCTTGTCCAGTTGTTTGTTGATTGCGGCATAATCCAATGCCGCCTGCGTTGAACTGTTTTCTGCAGCCAGCCCTAAAGCCGGAACAACAGAAAACAAAAACCACAAAATAAAAAGATAAATTTTTCCCATGCCTGTTATGCTCCCGGACAGCAGATATAAGCTTTCTGTCAGGCATATCAAGACCATTGCCGGAAAACTTTATGCAGTTCCTCTCCCGGAAATATTTTCCCACACAGTTTTTATAAAGTCGAAGAAATAACGGGCAAAATTTATTATAATCATAAAAAATTTTTATGAGTTCTATTCCTGCCGGCTGTATGAAACGGAAAGATTTCCGCGCTTTACAACCAGATTGTCATCATCCAGTTTTTCAATCGGCAACGTCTCGGAAAAATCAATCGTCTGCCCGTTGCCGATACTTTTACCCGACAAAATCAGCATATTTCCTTTTTTTTGCCATTGCTCATAACGCAGAGTCGCCATATTGACCGATTCTGCCCGTCCGCCCGGATACAGTGCAAAACCCTGCACAACGCCAGGCATTCCGGAAACCGGCTCAACCCATTTGCCTTCAATGCCGGATTCGCCGCATGCCTGCAAAAACAATAAAGCCGCAGCCAAAACAATTTTATTTTTCATAAATACCTCCCAAACATTATCTCAATTAAAATATAAAAATGTAAAATAAAAATAAACGGCGCCGAACAAACAGCGCCGCTCATCGGAAAAACAAAGAAATTATTTTTTGTACCCGAGATCTTCCAGCCAGCCGGAAATGCCGAAAGTCCGGCTGCCGTAACCAACCCAGCCGTCGGTATTGACCTTGCAGCCTTTGCATTGCGCCGTCATATCTTTAATGGTGTTCTGCACACCGCCGCCGCCGTGCGTAATAAACGGAATAACGGTTTTGTCGGACAAGTTGTAGCTGTCAAGAAAAGAGCTGACCTGCGGCGTAATCGTCCCCCACCAGTTCGGCGAGCCTAAAAAGACAACATCATATTTTGAAATATCGTCAACCTTGGTCAAAAGTTTCGGCCGGTAGTTGTTTGCAATTTCCTGTTTGGCTTGCTGCGTCATCGGACGATATTCTTCCGGATAAGTCCCTTCAGTTTTGATCTCAAATATATCACCGCCGACTTTTTCATGAATAGCCTCGGCAACTTCTTTTGTATTGCCGCTGTAAGAATAATAAGCGACCAGAATTTTGGGCGTACCGGTTGTCATAGCCTTATTCTCCTGTTTTGTTTGGGCATAAGTTTTATAAGCCGCTGCTGCCAGAATAACCGCTGCCGCCGCGCCGAATATAATAAGTTTGTGCATATTTCTCTCCTCAGGCGTTGTTATCAGAATTTTTGTGGCAAATGCCATTTGTCGCAATCAGTATATTTTTTCGAGCATACTCTAAGTCAAGATGTTTTTTTTTGAAAAATAGATTTTTTTGCCGCAAGACGAAAGCGGCGCCCGCACAAACTTTATTCGTTGGGTTTTATTCTGCGGGCAAAATATAAACCGCCCTCAAATAATCCGTAGGTCGGGAGCGCAAGCAGCAGCTGGCTCACAATGTCCGGCGGCGTCAAAAATGCCGCCACAACCAAAATCGCAATGAAGATATAGCGCCGCTTGCTCTTAACGGCCTCATAAGAGGCGATTCCCGAACGGATGAGCGAATAGGTTACCAGCGGAAACTGAAACATAATGCCAAACGCCACCGCCAGCCATAAAGAAAGCCCGATAACGTTTGAAATGCCAAAAACGGCTTTAAGGTCCTCTGACGAAAAACTGACGCCGAATTTAATAATCAGCGGCAGGATAAGAAAAATGCAAAAAACAACGCCGGTGCAAAAAAGCAGGCTGGAAACCAGCACAATAGAGCGGATAAAACGCCGCTCATTGTCATAAAGCGCCGGCAGGACAAAGTTCCAAACCTGCTTGGCAATATACGGAAAACAAACCGCCAGATCCAAAACGACGGCCAGTTTTATCTGCAGGATAAAAACTTCCGCCGGCGAAAAAAAGTTCAGCGTAACCGGGCTGTCGGCAATAATCGTTTTTATCAGCCAGTCCAGAAAATACGGCGCAATCAGAATCATCGGCAGCAACCCGGCCGCAATGGCCGTCAGGCAGCGGATGAGCATGGAACGCAGCGCTTCCAGATGGGCAATCAGATTTTCGTCTTTGTCTTCTTCCATTATTTATCGGATTTTTCTTCTTTTTTCGCTTCTTTCTTTTCTTCTTCCGCCGCGGCTTTTTCAACCGTGTCTTTCAGTTCTTTCGCCTCATTTTGCAAAGCCTCTTTGGCTTTTTTATATTCATACTGGGCTTTTCCGAGCGCTTTGGCCAGTTCCGGAATGCGCTTGCCGCCAAATAAAACCAATACGACGACCAAAATTAAGATAATCTCCGTAACACCTAATGACATATTTTTTCTCCTTATAAATAAAATTAGATGATTTGCTGTTCCTGAACCGGAAAAATGCTGATAGCCTTAACCGGACAAACACCGGCGCAGGCGCCGCAGCCGATGCAGCCGGACGTGTCAATCTGCGGAAATCCGCCGTCATCTTTGCTGATAACGCCGCGCGGACATTCCGCAACGCACATACCGCATTTGATGCAAATATCCTGATTAATGCTGGCAATACCGATTCTTGTCTTTTGTTTTTCTTCCAGGCTGATTCTTCTGATTGCACCGGACGGACAAACTTCGGAACACTTGTGGCAGTCATATTTGCAAAAGCCGGCGCTGTAATCAATATGCACGGCGGCAAATTCGCTGTCGGCCTTTTTCAAAATCTTCATCGGACAGTTCTGCACACATAAATTGCAGTTCAGGCATTTGTTTACAAACTTCTCCGGGTTGTCAGCTCCGGCAGGCAAAATAACGCGCCGGACTTTTGCTGCAACGCTTTTGCCCAGCTCAATTCCACCTTTGACGGCCACCGACAGAACAACCAAAGCTGCCCCGCCGACCAGAAATCGGCGCCGTGAAGGACTGAAAGCGCTTTTTTCTTTTTTCTCTTTTGCCGGATGCCCGAAACAAATGGTGTCTTTCGGACATTGCGTCAGACATTTTAGACATTTGACGCAGGTCTCATTGTCCACGGTATGATTTTTAAAGTCAATGCTGGCCGTCGGACAGGCACGGGCGCATAAGCCGCAGGAAACGCAGTTGTCCGGTTTGATGTAAATTTTGTTGTAAGAAAATCTTGAAATCAGCCCTAAAAGCGCCCCGACCGGGCAGATTTCCGAACAAAACATCCTGCCTTTGAACCAGACCAGCAGGGCAACGGCTATCACGGCGCCGATACCGAGATAAGCGCCGCTGACCGCCGACCCGAAAAGCGTATAAGGGTCAATCAGCCGGATAAGAAATGCCGTTCCGCCGATAAGAGCGCCGAAAACTGCTGCCGCGATAAAATATTTGTAAGGATGCGAAATTCTGTGCGCTGTTTTCCTTTTGCGCCGGAAAACAAAAGACAAGAACTCCTGCATCAGGCCGAAAGGGCAGAGTGTGGAACAATAAATGCGCCCGAATAACAACGTCAGCAGCAAAACGCCGGCAAAAAGCAGCATTGCCGCTAATGAAAAGTCAATAAACACCCGTTGCGCCAGAGCAGTAACCTGTATGTCAAAAATCTTGACCGGATAAAAAATCCCGGTCAGCGCGGCTAATGATAACAGACCGACAATGGCCGCCGCAAAAATTCTGACATAACGATATGTTTTTTTCATAAAGACTCCTTTCGGGCGGATACAGACCGATAATTAAAATTATCTGCAATTTTGCAAGAACGCAAGAGCAGAATTATTTTATGCTCCTGCCGGCGTTATAAGCTTCCTCCATAGCCGGGCTGTTCTTAATGTCGCCGATCTGCCATGCGCCTGTGCCGTAAATAACGCCTTTTTCTCTGGCACCTTCCAGACAGTCTTCTGTAAAGCCGCGGAAACCTTCAAGCGCTTTCTCCATATTGTCGCGGTTGTCATCGGCGGCGGCAATAATAAAGTAAAAATCCTTGTTGCTGATTTCCGTATAACGGGGAACGGTGCGGTCAATCAGGGTTTTCATCTGCCCGTTCATTGTATAAAAGTAAACCGGCGTCGCCATGACGATAACGTCGGCTTTAACCATCTTGTCCAGGATATCTTCCATATCGTCTTTCTGAACGCATTTGTGCGTGGTGTTGCAAACGCCGCAGCCCCGGCAGAAATTGATTTTCTTGCTGTTGATAAAAATCTTTTCAACATGGTTTCCTGCTTCTTCGGCGCCTTTGGCAAACTGGTCGCAGAGGGTGTCGGAGTTTCCGCCTTTGCGAAAACTGGCAGACAGGATAAGTACGTTTTTAGACATTATATCTCCTTTCTGTTGTTAATAACGGCTGTTTTGCGATTCTGAAAACATCATAAACTTTAGAGTTAACTCGAGGTCAACTATTTTCTTGACATTTATCCTGATTTTTTTACACTTCCCGAATATGGAGGGCAAAACAATGGGATATTCAATCGGACAAGTGTCCAAAAAAATGGGGCTGACCGCCCATACGCTGCGTTATTATGAAAAAGAAGGGCTTCTTCCTTTTGTTAAAAAGAACGGCGCCGGCCTGCGGGTGTTTTCCGATAACGACATCGGCTGGTTGGAACTGATAGAATGCCTGAAAGGCACCGGTATGACGCTGAAAGGCATAAAGCAATATATCGACTGGTTTCAGGAGGGCGATTCGACCTTAAAACAGCGTCTGGAAATGTTCAAGGAGCAGAAAATCAGGCTGAAAGAACAAATGGCCCGCCTTGAAAAATATATGGAAAGAATAGATTATAAAATCGCTTATTACAACGAAGTCATAGCCCACGGCGAAAAGGGCATTTGGGACAGAAATCCAGGCCTCAAAGCCGCCAGAGAACGCATTTACGGCAAAAAAGGATAATTTGCGCCGAAATACAGATTTAGCTCTTGCAAAAATATATTTCTGTAATAAAATTCGCACAACGTTAAAATTAAGCAATTTCAACAAAAAATAAAAAGAGATTAAAGCCATGGCAGAAAAATTTTACATTACCACCCCGATTTACTATCCTTCCGGTTCGCCACATATCGGCCATTGTTATACGACGGTCGCCTGCGATGCCGTTGCCCGTTACAAACGCGCCCGGGGATATGATGTTATGTTCCTGACCGGGACGGATGAACACGGCCAGAAAATCGAGGATAAGGCCGCTGCCGCCGGACTTTCGCCGAAAGCTTATGCTGATAATGTCGTCAGTGAGTTCAAAAAACTTTGGACCTATATGAACATTTCGTATGACCGCTTCGTCCGCACGACGGATGATTATCACATCCAAACCGTGCAATATGTTTTTAAGCAGCTTTACGACAAAGGCTATATTTATAAAGGCGAATACAAAGGCAAATATTGCAAACCCTGCGAAAGTTTCTGGACCGATTCTCAGCTGGTAGACGGCAAATGTCCGGATTGCGGGCGCGATGTGGTCGAAATGACGGAAGAAGCCTATTTCTTCAAACTTTCCGCTTTTTCCGACCGGTTGCGCAATCTGCTCGAGAATAACGACTTTCTTGAGCCTTCCAGCCGGGTGAACGAAATGGTCAACAACTTCATCAAACCGGGGCTGGAAGACTTGTGCGTCTCCCGTACCGGCTTTAAGTGGGGCGTGCCGGTAACGTTTGACGACAAGCATATTGTCTATGTCTGGATTGACGCGCTTTCCAACTATATTTCCGCTCTTGGTTTTCATAATGATGTTTATCACGATTATGAAAAATACTGGCCGGCGGATATTCACGTTATGGCCAAAGAGATTGTTCGTTTTCATGCCTTGATTTGGCCGGCAATTCTGATGGCGCTGGATATTCCTCTGCCGAAAAAGATTTATGGCCACGGCTGGATTACCTTTGGCGACAAAAAAATGAGCAAATCGCTCGGCAATGTGGTCGATCCTTTTGTCTTGGGCGACCGTTATGGCGTAGACGCGCTGCGTTATGAAATCTTGCGCGAAATGCCGTTCAGCAGCGACTGCACTTTTGTCAGCGAACTGTTTTTGCAGCGGATTAACACCGATTTGGCCAACAATCTGGGCAATCTGGTCTCCCGCACTGTTTCAATGATTCAAAAATATTTTGACGGCCGCCTGCCTGCCGAAAGACAGCCGGAAGATTTGGACAGGGAATTGATTATCCTGGCTGAAGCAACGCCGAAGAAAGTTGAGGAAAAAATAGATTCAATGCATTTGAGCGATGCGCTGGCCGAAATTTTTAACCTGATTTCCCGCGCCAATAAATATATTGATGAAACCACGCCCTGGGCTTTGGCAAAAGACGAAAGTCAGAAAACGCGGCTGGCGACGGTTTTGTATAACCTGCTGGAAACCATCCGCATCAGCTCGGTTCTGCTGCAGCCCTTTATGCCGACGACCATGCCGGAAGTCTGGAAACGGATTGGCGCCGGAGAAAAAGAAACGGCCTGGAACACGCTTTATACTTTCGGCGGCCTGCCGGCAGATGCCGAAGTTACCGGCGGCGCCCCGTTGTTTCCGCGCATTAATATTCCGCAGGAACTTGAATATATGGCGGCAATTTAGTCTTTTCTCCCCGGATGCCCTCCGGGGAGTTTTGTATCCGGTTAATACCCGCCGACAGAGGTTGGAACATAATTGCCGAAAGCGTCATAACCATAACCGATTCGGTCTTTCCCGACCGCAGTCGGCACATAGTCGCCCTGAGCATTGTATCCGTAATTTATTTTTTCTGTTCCGACGGCCGTTGGAACATAATTACCCTGCGGATTATAGCCGTAATTGATTTTTTTATTGCCGACCGCAGTTGGAACATAATCGCCCTGAGCATTGTACCCGTAGTTTATTTTTTTCTTTCCGACGGCGGTAGGAACGTAGTCGCCCTGGGCGTTATATCCGTATTCGACTTTTTCTCCGTCAATCGAAACCGGCACCCAGTCGCCCTGGGCATTGTACCCGTATTGAATATTTCCGGCCTGAGCCGCTGCCGGCAAAATCAGAATTGAAAAACATAAGGTAAAAATAAAACGGGTCATATTCCGCCTCCTTTATTGTCCATTGTCAAAACTACTATATTTCTTTGGTCGTCAAAGTCAATGCCCGGCGCCTTTTTTAGCTTTGATTCGGTAAAAGTCATAGTAATATACGCCTCTCAGAAAAGTTCCGACATAGTGAAGATGCCTCCTGATTTTGCTGTCGATGATGCATTGTTCCGTCGGCTTTTTTTTCATAGATGACCTGGCATAAGTGTTAATGAGAATAAAATAACCTCCTTTATGCTTATTGATAGCGGCAATAAGCTGTTTGCTGTCTGGGACGTTTAAAAAACTGACGGAGCGAACTTTCTTAAAATCATTAACCAGATTGATGATGGGAAAAATACTGTCATTATAAAAGAGAATGTCTTTATCGGCTAACTTTGCCAGAATTTGCGCTTCT
This sequence comes from uncultured Pseudomonadota bacterium, assembly GCA_949300375.1. Classification (GTDB taxonomy): domain Bacteria; phylum Pseudomonadota; class Alphaproteobacteria; order RF32; family CAG-239; genus MGBC133411. The sequence continues at coordinate 4,275 of CASGEB010000021.1, read as the reverse complement.
TCCGCCGGTGTATGAAAAGTATAGACGCTCCGGTCAGAAAAATCGGTCAGCCAGACATTGCCCAAAACCAGAATTCCCAAGATATAAAATCGCCTGTTTCCGGTAATGCCGCAGGCTTTTCCGAAAGCGTCCGCAAAATATATGATAATCAGGCAAAGAACGGGAATGACCGGCATAAAGTAACGATCGTCAAAATCTGCCATATCCGGGCTGGCAAAAGCAATAAGCACCAGATAAGGAAGAGTATATAAAAGCAAAACGGGAAAAATGGAACCGGGATTTGTTTGACGAAGAGGGCTGATCTTAACAAAAGTTACAGACAAGACAAAAATGACCAAAACCGCCGCCGGACAGAAAATTTTATTAAAGGGCAGAATACTTGTCAGAACCAGGTTGGCGATTCTCATCATCGAGTTTTCGGAAAACAGCAGATAATAGTCTAGGTCTTTGTCTGCAGCTTCATCTCCCCGGTAAGAATGCATCAAAACATCAGCTGCCGGATAATAAAGAAGAAAAAAAGCCGCCGCACAGGTCAACATCAATCCGGCATAAATAAAAATGAGCCTGAATTGCTTTCTTTTTAAAAAAATAAAACAAGTACCGGCGGAAATAAAAAAGATGACCGGCAAAAGATAGTAGTGCGTTAAAAAGCTGAAAAACGCCAAGAGAAAGATTTTAAGAGCCTCAGAAAAATTAAGACGGTTATTTTTTAATAAGACAACATGTTCATATATCAACCAGGTCGTCAGCATGGCCTGCAGCATATAAGAGCGGATAAATACGGCCATATTCAAATTAGCCAGGGAAAAACCAAAAAAGATAAGGCTCAGATAACAAAGGCGTTTGTCTTGAAAGAGTTCTTCTGCAATTTTGTATAGAAAATAAAGCAGCAAAACAAGAGAAAGGGCGTTAATCGGATAACCCTGCCATTTGCTGAACGTTTCCGGAAAAAACGAGGAAACGGTATGCAAAATAAAATAATAAAAAGGAGGATGAACACCCAAAGCCAGATTTTGAACAACATTTTCATAATCAAAACGATGTTCCGGACTGACGGTAATATAGCTTGTGAAAAAATCCGAGGAAAAGCTATGCCCGAATAACTGATGATGCGTATCTTCAAGAAAAGAATCTATCCCCGGAGCCAAATACGGTCCATGTTGACTGTTGGCATGCGCAAATGAAAAAATTTCATCGCCGTGAAAATCGTTCTTCTGATAAAAATAAAATGTTGCCAGACATAAGTTTATCAAAACAATCAGAATAAATTTATAATCTGCTTTTTGCCAAATTTTCATGACTTTGATTCCCTTGCGGTAAAAACAAAATGTTTTCCGAGATAGTAGTTAAGAAAAACTATTCCGATTAAAACGGCATATTTGGAATAAAAAGCGGAAAAGTCCAGAAAACCGACCAGAAAAACAACCGATAAATAATCCAGAAGCCCTGTCCCGCCGCGACATACAAAAAATCTCCAGACTTCGGAGTACAGTTCTTTTTTTGTATGGCAGACGCTGCAATAAACATAATATTTATTAATAACATAAGCATAAGCTTTGGCAATGACAATTGCGGCCAGATTGGCAAAATAATAACGAACGCCGAACAGCAGCAGGATTGTATAAAGAACGGCGTTTATCGCGGTCGTACTCAGTCCGGCCAGAATATAACGCGAAAATTCGGAACGGCATATGTCAGACAGCTTTTTCATCATTGTTTTTCTATTACGGCAAGAGTCCAAACCAGACAATCAAAGAACGTTATTTTTTCTGTCCGCGTATGTTTTTTCAAAAATTTTTTAAAACCGTAAAAAGTATAATGGTTTATATGGTCGGGAGGATTCCCGAACCGTAAAACATTTTTACCGGAAAGCAGGTTTCCCAGACAAAAATATGGTTCTTTCGGAACAGAAACAATCAGATATTTTTTAGCCACGCGGAGAAGTTCGCCCAAAGCCTGTTCGGGATATTGCAAATGTTCCAAAACCTCTGTGGCGCAGACCAGGTCAAACTGGTTGTCTTTTGCTTCAATCTGATAAACATCGCCGACAGAAAATTGAATCTCAGGCGGCAGCTGCGAGCGGGCATAAGCTATGGCATCGGGGTCGGCGTCAATTCCTGAAATTTTGGCTTGAGGAAAATTCTGAAAAAGCAGGCTTGTAACAAAACCTTCTCCGCAGCCGGCATCCAATATAGCGGGATTCCTCAGTCCGAGGGAAACGGCGGCATTTGTAAAACGGCGGTTAAAAAAGTTCAGCATCATCTTTTTCAAAGGATTTTTAGTCTGATATTTTTGCAGATTGCCGCTATTTTTCATCTTTTGCACCCTTGTGGTAAATTTCCTGAATAAAGATGTCTTTATTCGTTTCAGGAGCATTATCGACAATCAGATTGGCAATCAGCCCGAGAGAAAAAGACTGAAATCCGACTAAAATAAACAAAACGCCGAGCAGCAGCAGCGGACGGTGTCCGATAGCTTGTCCGGAAAACCACAGCAGCGTAAGATAAGAACAAATAAGAAAACCGATGCTGAACAAAAAAAGGCCGAATTTCCCGAAAAAATACATCGGTTTATCGTAAAACTTCATCAAAAACAGGGCGGATATCGCGTCAAACATACCGCGAAGATAGCGTTCCGCGCCGAATTTGGAATGTCCGTATTTGCGTTTATGATGTTTGACCGGAATTTCCCCGATTTTAAAACCGTTGCGCCGCGCCAAAAGCGGAATGTAACGATGAAATTCTCCGTAAACATTAAGGCTTTTGACGACATCCCGGCGGTAAGCTTTAAAACCGCAGTTAAAGTCGTGCAAAGCGATTCCGGAAACTTTGGAAGTTACAAAGTTAAAAACTTTTGAAGGCAGCCGTTTTTCCAGCGGATCTTTCCTGTTTGTTTTCCAACCGGAAACCAGATCATATCCTTCATCGATTTTTTTGATAAATTTTCCGATTTCTCCGGCATCATCCTGCAAATCGGCGTCCATTGTAATGATGATATCGCCGGATGTATGCTGAAAGCCGGCTTGTAAAGCGGCCGATTTTCCAAAATTTTTTCTGAGAGAAATCAATATAACCGTCGGGTCGGCGTCGGCAATCTTTTTGATTCTTTCTCCGGTTGCATCGGTGGAACCATCGTCCACAAAACAGATTTCATATTGTGAACACAAGGCTTTCTGCTGCAATTTGTTTAGATTTTTCTTCAGCTTGTCATAAAGCGAAACAATTGTTTCTTCTTCATTATATGCGGAAATAACAACGGATAAACACCTCTGCATTTTAAAAAACAGCCTCATCATTTTATTAATAATAAAAAATGTTATAATATTTTTGAAAATAAGTAAGTCTTTTTTATCGGTTATCAAATATAAAATACACCTGTCAGGTTGACAAACGTCAAAAAACAAGATAGCTTTCCGGCAAAATAAATTATTAATTAAATTACTATGGAAGAAATACAATTTTTTGAAAAATTTGCAGATTCACGTTTTATGGTCTGTGTAAGGACGCCCCGCAACGTAACATCCGAAACAACGGTTGTTTTGGTTCATGGCTTTTGGTCTCTTCCTCTGGGAAGAAAATATAATCTGTTGAGCAATATTTGCGAACGCTTGGGAGTAAAGTGCGCCGCTTATGAGTTAATCGGACACGGTTCGGACATTGCCCGTCTTGACAATATGGATTTAAATGTCCTGATTGGGCAGCTTGAAGAATTGATTCCCCGCGTCTTTGGCAATGATGTTATTTTGGTTGGTTCTTGCGGAGGAGGTCTGGTTGCTTTGCAGGCGGCCCGAAAACATCCGGAAGCCGTAAAAGGCATTATAACCTTGGCAACTGCGCTGGACTGGCATTTTTTAACGGCGGAACAAATAAAAGAAATCAATGAAAAAGGCTTTGTTTATGTTCGTTTCGGTCAACATACGGAAGAATGTAAAATCACCAAAAAATTTTACGATTCATATGCCGGAGCAGCATATTGGCAGCCGCATGAAGTCCCTTATCCCGTACATATTATCCAAGGCAGCGGCGATAATGTTATGGACTGGCGAAAATCTCTGCAGTTATTGGATTTTGTACAGGGCCGGGATATTATACTGAAAGTGCTTCAGGGAACGGGGCATCGTGTCGCTGATAAAAAAAGCTTTAGGGAGATTGATTTTTCTCTGCAAACGATGTTAGGAAAAAAAAGGAACCCCCACGTAAAACGTGGGGTTCTTCATATGCGGGTATAACCCTAAAGGTGCCAGCGAACGCCTTAAGGGCGTATAACGGTCTGACA
>CASGEB010000020.1 GCA_949300375.1 uncultured Pseudomonadota bacterium | reverse complement strand
ATTGTCACGAGGCATTATCACTGTATAGAATGTCTCGTGGTATCTAGCATTGTTCTTGGGTATCATGGTATTGTGATTAATTACACTCACGGGATAGCTACGACTATAGCTTCGATTCATTTACAACACTGAAATGAATGCAAACCGTTATTGGCCATTTCACTTTGATGTACAGACCATTCTTGTCCGTAAAATAGAAATGTGTTTCTACGCTTATGGAATCATTGTAACATTTTACTACGGAATGGTGTTCCTCTTCCGTATTGACTTTGTCTGCAATAAAAGTCTTGTCTGAAAGTTCCAGAGCTTGATAATCTTCGTCTGCTATTTCGAATGTGATGTTACAACAGGGATATTCTTTGTCCAGGTTGAAGTCTACAGCGTATTTGTAATCTTCGTAAGTAACCTGAATGCTTCCTTTGACTAATTTGTTTTCAATTCCTTCATTGGTCAGGTACTCCATGATGCTTTTACGAATTTTATTGATGTTGCATCTGAAGCGGAATTTCTCCCAAAAAGTCTTCTCCCAGTTCTTCGGCCGTCTTTTTGGCGCCGTGATACCCGAAAATATCAGCACGGTGTCCGCATTTCTCGCAAAGATAATAGCTCATATTCTCGACAATTCCCAAAATGGGAACATCAACTTTTTTAAACATATTGACGCCTTTGACCGCATCAATCAGCGCAATATCCTGCGGCGTGGAAACAATCACGATTCCATCCAGTTTAATCCGCTGCGACAACGTAATCTGAATATCTCCTGTTCCCGGCGGCATATCAATCACCATAACGTCAATCTCACCCCAGTTGGTCTGCGTCATCAGCTGCTCAATTGCCCCGCAGGCTTTGGCGCCGCGCCAGATTAACGGCGTATCGCGTCCGACCAGCGTTCCGATAGACATCGATTTGATTCCCATAAAATCAAAAGGTTCAAAATTTTTGCCGTCTATACTGTAAGCCGGCTGTCCCTCATACCCGAGCATGGTCGGAATAGACGGGCCGTAAATATCGGCGTCAAACAAAGCGGTTTTCAAACCGCAGTTTGACAAAGCCAATGCCAGATTCGTCGCCGTTGTCGATTTGCCGACGCCGCCCTTGCCGGAAGCCACGCCGATAATCTTCTTCACGCCGGTAACCGCCCATTTTTCAATCTCCGGCTTAAAAGAAACATTCTTTTTCTCTTTGGTAAAAATAATCGTTGCCCTTTTCACGCCGTCAATCCGCTCAATTTCGGCTTTCAATTCTGCGCTTTTTTCCGTTTCGTCCGTATCGCTGACAAGCGTAACAATCACCTTGTCTCCCAGAATTTTAATCTGGCCGATGTATGATTCGTCAAAATATTTTTTTATGCTTTCTCTGATTTTCTCTTCCATTTTTGCCCCTGTTGATATTGTTTGATCGGCAATTGTTTTTAGATGATATTTATATTATATAAGAAGATATTGCAATAAATTAAATTTACAAATTATATATTCTGGAGAGAGGTATAAATGTCCAATCAGGAAGGTCCCTGGGGCGGAAACGTCAAAGAAAGTCCTTGGGAAAATGTAGAAAAATCCCCCCGCAAACCCAAAATAATCGATTTTGAACCCATCAAAAAAAACAACGGCATCGACTTTAAAGTAAGCTGGCTGATAGGTGCTTTGCTGCTAATCTGGCTGGCCTCCGGCTTTTATCAGATTCAGCCGAACGAAGAAGGTGTTGTTTTGCGTTTCGGAAAATATATCGACACCACCGGAGCGGGGCTGCATTACCACCTGCCTTTCCCGATTGAAACCGTCAAAAAGGTCAACATCACGCAGGAGCGCAGTATTACCATCGGCGATTCCAATGCCTACAATGCTTCAAATATCGCCGCTCTTTCCAACAGCCGCAATACGGCGAACAACGCTGCCTCCGCATTAAGCTCCTTTACCGAAAGCCATATGCTGACCGGCGACGAAAATATTGTTGACGTCAACCTGACCATTGTCTGGAAAATCAAAAGTGCCAAAGATTACCTCTTTGGAATGCAAAGCCCTGACCGGACTGTTCAAATCGCGGCACAGTCTGTCTTGCGGGAAATTGTCGGCCAGTCCAAAATGCAGCCGATTATCACCGGAGACCGCGGCAAAGTGGAAGACGAAACCAAAGCGGAACTGCAAAAAGTTCTCGATGAATTCGGTTCCGGTATAGAAATTGTTCGTGCCAAATTGCAAAAAGCAGACCCGCCCAAACAGGTTGTCGACGCTTTCAATGAAGTCCAGCGCGCCAAAGCCGATATGGAACGTTTCAAAAACGAGGCCGAGGCCTATAGCAACGAAATTTTGCCCAAAGCCCGGGGACAAGCTTCTCAGATTTTGCAAAACGCCCAGGCGTATAAAGAGTCCGTCGTCAAAAAAGCTCAAGGTGAAACAGACCGTTTCAAATCTGTTTATCAGGCTTATCGCAGCGGACGCGATGTTACCATCAAACGCTTATATCTGGAAGCCATGGAAGAAGTTCTCGGCAAATCCAATAAAATCATCATCGACCCGTCTCAAAACGGCGGCAATGTCTTGCCTTATCTTCCCTTAAACGGTTTGCAGAAAAAGAATTAGGAGTTACCCATGTCAGAAAAAGTCAAATATTATCTGCTCGTCAGCCTGGCTCTGTTAGTCGTTCTCGGCGCGTCATCTTTTTATGTTGTTCCCCAAATCAGCCAGGCCATCGTACTCCAGTTCGGCGAACCCGTCCGGCTGGTCAAGGAACCCGGCTTAAAAATCAAAATTCCGTTTATCCAGAACGTTGTTTTTTATGATAATCGTCTGCTGGATTTGGATCCGCCGGCTCAGGAAGTCGTTTTAAACGACAAAAAACGTCTTGATGTTGACAGTTTCACCCGTTTTCGAATTGTTGAACCGCTCAAGTTCTATCAGACAGTCCGGACGGAGGAACAAGCCCGCAGCAAACTGAAAGAAATTGTCAATTCATCCGTCCGCAAGATTCTCGGACGGATTACACTGACAGAACTTCTGTCGGAACAACGCACAAAGATTATGTCCGACATCAGTGAAGCGGTAAAAGCTGACGCAACTCAAATCGGCGTTAACGTAGCCGACGTACGCATCCGCCGGGCAGACTTGCCGATAGAAGTCTTGCAGGCCATCAACACCCGGATGAAAGCCGAACGCGAACGGGATGCGAAAAAATTCCGCGGTGAAGGTCAGGAACAAGCACAACAAATTCGCGCCCAGGCCGAAAAAGAAAGCACAATAATCTTAGCCGAAGCAGAAAAAGAAGCTCAGATTACCCGTGGTGAAGGCGACCGCCAGGCCATAGAAATCTGGAACAAAGCCGCCAGCGTCGATCCGCAGTTCTATGCGTTCTATCGTTCATTGGAAGCCTATAAAAAATCTCTCGGCCGGGGAGACACGTCTATGGTCTTGTCGCCCAATGCCGAATTTTTTGATTTTTTTGCAAAATCTTTAAATAATTAATCAGAGGAAGGAGTTGTCATGAAAAAAATCTTGTTGGGAATAACAGCCTTGCTCATCGCCGCCGGCTCTGCTCGTGCGCAAACTTCCCCGGTTTATCCGTCTTTTGCCGATCTGGTAGAAAAACTTTCTCCGTCGGTCGTAAACATCTCTACGACTCAAAAACCGGAAAGCCTGGAAGGCGGAGATATTATCAGCTTAAAAAATCTACCGGCCGGCGACGGACAAATATCTCCGCTCGGACAAGAACATTATGCACTAGGCTCCGGTTTTTTGGTTGACGAAAACGGATACATTCTGACCAACGGCCACGTCATTGACCGGGCATCAAGCATCAATGTCATTCTGGCCGACAACTCGCAGCATCAGGCAACCGTTATCGGTACCGATGACAAAACAGATCTGGCTCTGATAAAAATCGACACAGATAAAAAACTTGTTCCTGCCCGTTTGGGAGATTCGGACAAAATTCGCGTTGGGGATTGGATTCTTGCCATCGGCAACCCGTTCGGTCTTGGCGGAAGCGTAACAGCCGGCATTGTATCAGCCAAATCGCGCGATATTGAATCCGGCCCCTATGACAACTACATTCAAACAGACGCCTCAATAAACCAAGGCAATTCCGGAGGCCCGATGTTCAACCTCAACGGCGACGTCATCGGCATCAATACCGCAATTTTCTCAACAACCGGCGGCAATATGGGCGTAAGTTTTGCCATTCCGGTCAATAATGCAAAATTTGTAATCAAAGAACTGAAAAATTCCGGAAAAGTCAACCGCGGCTGGATTGGCGTCAGAGTCCAGCCGCAAATGGCGGAAGCCCAACCGGCAGCAAATATTCCGGCCGGGATTTTAGTCTCCTCGGTATCAGAAAATTCTCCGGCGGCACAAACAGGCGTTCAAGCCGGAGACATCATTACAGCACTCAACGGCAGCAAGGTAGAAAGCGCCCAGATATTCTCGCGCCTTGTTTCCGAAAGCCCAGTTAACAGCAGCATAATTTTGGACATTTGGCGCAATGGTCAAACCCAGACATTAAATATAAACGTTAAAGAAATGCCTCTGGGTACAAATGAAACTCCGGTAGCTCAAACGGCTGAAGAAACAGCGCCCGCAACCCCAGCAGAAAATCAGGAACAAAAGGGAACTTCTGCTCAAGAAGGGCAATCGCTGGAAGACATTCTGAATGATGCTGTTCCCCCTCAAATAAACAACGCCACAGACGCAAACTCGGCAAACACAGATGCCGGAAAAGAAACTCAAACGCCGGAAAATCTGACAACGCCGGATTCTTCAGCTGAAGAAAAACCTGTTGCGCAAAACACGGAAAAAGAGCTCGAGGTTGAAGAAATTGCGCCGGACATAGCCGCAGCCAATATCACGGAAAAATCTTCATACACAATCCCCGGCAGCGGAATGATTGTCCGAAACATCACGCTTCAGGATCTTGATGAAATGGACATTGAGGCAGATACAATGGGCGTGGTTGTCGTATCAACCATTCCCAACAGCGAAGCTGCGGTAAAGGGAATTCGCCCGGGCTTGATTATCACAAAAATCAACAACCGGAACATTTACAACACCGACAGTACCAAAAGCGCTGTATATGACAAAGCGCCTGACAACATGTATACTTTCACGCTTCTGGACGGAAAGAACATCAATACCGTAACCATAAAGATGAAAGTACAATAATGCAGGTTGACTTTTATCATCTTCAGTCTCAGACATTGGAAGAAGTCCTGCCCAAGCTGTTGGAAAAGGCTTACGCGGCCGGACAAAAGGTCGTCGTCAAAGTCGGAACGGCCGAACGCGTCGAATTCTTAAACTCACACCTCTGGACTTACGATGATGCCTCGTTCTTGCCGCATGGAACCCGCAAAGACGGCAATGCAGAAATGCAGCCGATCTGGCTGACTGCCAACGAAGACATTCCCAACGGCGCTGCCTTTTTGTTTTTGGTTGACGGCGCCTGGGCAGAAACCCGCAATTTGGAAGGAATAGAAAGAATCTTCAATATCTTCGACGGCAATTCGCCGGAGGCCGTAAATAAAGCCCGCCAGTTTTGGAAAGAATTAAAAGACCAAAATCACACCCTTTCTTATTGGCAGCAGGAAAACGGCCGTTGGATAAAAAAAGCCTGAAAAAAAAATCCCGCGATGCGGGATTTTTTCAGACCAGAATATTATCCAGAACTTCTCGGCAATACGCACGCAGCTCCGGATTTTTCATCAGGCTCAACTTCAAATTAGACTTCGCCAGTTCCTCATTGCAACCGCAGTCAAAACGCAGCGCATCACACAAAACGCCGGTCAGTTTCATACCGCGGGCAGCGGCCAGACCCATGGCATCTGTCAGATTAATCTCGCCGTTGTTTCCCTTTCTGACCTCTGGTAAAATATCCATAATCTCGTTTGGCAAAATATACGGCCCCATGCTGGCATAATTAGAAGGCACATCCTCCAGACGCGGTTTTTCGACCATTCCCTTGGCATGGACGATACGCCCGTCTCTGACCGCCCCGATAAGCGCCCCGTAACGCACCATCTGTTCCCGCGGAAATTCCATAATATTCTCAACCATACCGCCAAATTCGTCATAAGCGTCCAACATTTGAGCCAAAACACCTTTCCCGTGCATACTGACATAAACGTCGTCAGGCCACATAACAACAAAATCACGTTTGCCGACAATTTCTTTAGCCATCAAAACGGCATGTCCGTTTCCTTTGGGTTCCGGCTGCTCGGCAAAAGAAAATTTCATCCCTGCGGGAATAATGTCTTGAAGAACTTTAAGCGCCTCAAGTTTCCCTTTTTGCTTCAAATGGTTCTCCAGCCACGGATACGGAGAAAAATGCGTTTCAAACAAATGTTTGCAGGATTGATCACTGTAAATAAAAACAATCTCTTTTATCCCTATTTCGGCACAAGCCTCGACTGCATATTGAATAATGGGTTTGCTGTTTAATGTCAAAAAGCCTTTATGCAGAGCTTTCGTTGCCGGAAGGTTGCGCGTTGACAAACCGGCCACAGGCAGAATACAAACTTCGGGTTTGCGCATATTTCACTCCTCATAATAATGTTAAATCAGATAAGAAAAATATAGCACAAAAAAACGTTTCTACAAGTCTTATTTATACGATTATTTCCTATGGATAACGCCGCTGGCTTTAGTTATTGTCCCGCTTGTTTTTTTCAAAAATCCGCCTTCTTGTTTTTTCGGAGCGCTCTCTGCCGGTTTATCCTCCCGCAACACCACATTTTGCGGCTTTTTCCCGGTAGAAAAATCTAAAACCTTAACCTCTTCTTTTTCTTGTAAAGCCTCAGATTTTTCAATATCTTCAATATTGCGCACCACCGTACGCGTCAGCTTTTTGCCATCCTCTTTGACTGAAATCTTACCAATATTTTCGGCAACCTTCCGCTTAATCTCCGCTTCGCGTTTGGCTTTGTTAAAGCGCTCTTCTTCTCCGCTAACCTGCTTTTCAGTATAATCGACATACTCATTGGCATCTGCCGTAAGTTTTTGCAAATCGGTCAACATTTTTGCAACGGTGTGCGTTCCGCTCTGCAAATAAGCATAAAGCTTATCCGTATCATCCGTAGACTTCATCTTCAGATACTCATGAGAAACCTGTTCATTGTTTTCCACAATGTCAATCAGCAGCTGTTCCACGCTTTCTTTCAGGGCAACTGCTTTTTCATCCGCCGCCGGGTTGTATTCTGTCGTAATCCGTTTAAGCCGGTTTTCCAAATCGCCGTCTTTGTCCCGAAAAGGTTTAACCGCTTTCTGAGCCTGAGCTTGTATCTCCGTAGCCCGGTCATAATTCTGTCCGACCCGATACTTCAAATCCTCAATATGAGCCTGCAAAATATCGGTTTGGAAGAGATTAAGTTTTTCAATAACGGCTTTAAGCTTTTCCTCCGCCTGCTTAATAACGTCATCGTCATATTGGGGCGTGAGGGCAAGAGTTGAAATCTCTGCCATTGTTTTTTGAATATTCGATACCTCTGCCTGCATATCCTGATACCGTTTCACGACTTCCGGTTTCTTGGCCTGTTCGGAAAAATTCTGATAATCCTGATTAGCCTTGTAAAAGTTTTCTTCAAAAATTTTCAACGCATCTTGCTGCTTTTGCATCTTCGCTTTTAAAGCATCCCGGATTGCCTGTTCTTTGGCGCGGCGCGCCTCGGCAATTTTATTCTGTTCCGCATCATACTTATCGGTCAACGGTGTAAGATTAAGCTCCAGCGTCGGGTCGCTGAGCGAACCCGTCCACCTGAAACCAAACACCGGAAGATTGGCAGGATTTGCGGCCTTGATATCAAATACGGAAGTCCCTTCCCACTCCGGCAGACTTCCGGACGTTTTCATTAATATTGCAAAATCTGTCCCGGAAAAACGAACGTCTCGGGCTTCAAATGTGCCGTTTTTAAATGCAATCGTTCCGGAAACCTTTTCAAACGGCGTCACGCCGTTTTCCAAATTCTGTTTTGCCAGTGCTGCCAATCCCTCGGAAACTTTTCTTTGTTTCAAATCCTCCAAAACGGGGACAATCTGCCATCCTCTGAATTGCGTACCGGTAAGTTCAAAACCCGCCTCGCCGTTAAGCCCGGCCAGCATTGCAGCCTCTGTTTCTGCCGGCGCGTCAAGTTTGGCCTTTATAGTTGCCAACCCGTTCTCAAAACCATACTTCTGTCCGACGGCGCCCAATTCCTGCACCGGCAGATTTTGTATGTCAAAATCCGCCATAAGCATCACCGGCGACGTAGCGGCCGCCAGCCGCAAACTCCCGTTGACGGCAGCATTTTTATAAGACATCTGAATATTGTCAAAAAACAAGTTCCCCATATCAAAAATCAAACGGGTTTTCAAATTGTCAAAAATGCTCTTACGGATAATAAATTTGCCAATCTCCAGCTCCATATTCAAATCAAATCTGTTATAAAACTCATAATCGATTTTAGAAGCATCCGGCTGCGGTTTGGATAAAAACGCCGATTTCGTATTACCGGTTTTCAAAAAGTTAAGCTGTCCGCCGGAAGACTTTGCATTGTTTCCGTAAAAATAACGCTCAAACTCCAGCTGTCCGACTTTCAAATTTCCGCCAATTCTCGGCCGCCCTTGCGAATTATCATACATCCAGCTGCCTTCAAAAGTATCCTGACCGATTCCGGCTTTTCCCTGCCTGACCAGCAGTCTGCCTTTCCCGGCCTCAATCATTCCGTCCAGAGAAAACACTCCGAGCGAATAAACGTTTGGCTTATAATTAACGCCCCAGTCATTCAACATTTGCACAAAATCAGGATTTTTCAGATTCAAATGTCCGGCAAAAAGTTTTTCTTCATCTTTCCGGTTCACATTTCCTTCAAATGTCCCTTCTGTTTTTCCGATAACAAAAGTGTTCTGAAGAGAAAAAATATCCAGATTTCCGTTAATTTTTCCTTTGGAAGAAAGATTTTTTACTATTTCAGGATTAAGCCCAGGCACAGCCACGCCCAATTTTCCCAACGGAGACGCAAGATTCTGCGTCTCAAAAACATACGCCAAATTGCTCAGATTAATTTCCTGCCCGCCAAAACCGCTTATTTTTCCGCTGATATCAAGTTTAGAGTTAAGAATACCGCCGATATTAAGGGCGCTGATATCCAGAATGCCATCAACAAAGCTGCCGTTAAACTGAATGTTTTCAACCGGAATGGAATTATAAATCATCAGCCCGGCCTTGCTCATAAACCGAACATCATAACCGCCGTATGCCGCCAGCTTATCCAAAAAGTATTTCAGCTTTTTATCTGCCGGCGCCGCTGACAATTCCGCCGGCAACGGAGCCAGATAATTGTCAAAATTAACGCTGTCTGTTTCCAATATGGCAAAAATCTGCTTTCGGCCGTCTTTATCGGCGCCGCCCAGACTGCCTTTAATAAAGCTGTTGTCAAAAGAAACCTCCATCGGCGAAATCTTAAGCTGTGCATCATTCCCCATCACTTTCGCCTGAGCGGAAAATTTCTTATAAGTCGAAGCGGCTCTGATCTCCGGCTTATACCCGAGCCAGTCCAGCGTCATATCAAAATTCTCGGTTGCCGCCGCCGCATCAAAACTATACGTCAGTTGTTTGTTTTTATCCGGAAAAAGCGTGCCTTTGCTCTGCAAAGACATCTCGCCGGGCAGCATCATATTCAAACGGTTGATTTCAATCTTTCCCGGAACAATATCAAAACTCACATCCAGGTTTTTAATATTTTGTTGTTTATATTGCCCTTTGACAGCCTTTATATCGGCAATCACATCCCACGCCGGATTCAGCTCAAACTTCGTCCCGTTAAAATACTTTCCGCCGTATTCTTTCAGAAAAGCCTCGGCCAGATCCAAATCAATATTGGTCATATTAAAAGCCATTTCGATTTTCCGGCGTTCCTGTTTGTCTTTCTGCATCCAGTCCGTTATCTCTTGCAAACGGGGAATAATCACGTTTCCGGCAGCGGCAGACTGTCCGTATTTCATAACCAGATCGCTAAACTCAAGTTTGTCCTTATCCAGCGTTACGGCCGTAGAAACCGACAACGGCAAATCATATTTCTTGTCCAGTTTAAAATCTTTGCTGTTTGCGTTCACAAATTCCGCCAATTTCTGGGTATCAAAAATAAAACTTCCCTTTACGCTTTCGTTTTTAAACAAAACAGAACCGTCAAAACGATAAATTGTTCCCAACTGCGGATTATTAAACACAAAATTCAGCGTTGTATTAAAATCGTCCGACAACCGTCCCATTTCCACGGAAAAACCTTCCGGCATATTATTTTTGATATAACTGCCGTCTATTTTATACGGGCCGAACAAAGTCTGCGCAATAACCTCGGCGTTTAAGTCGGTAAATTTCCAGTCTATTCCGCGCACTTTGTCAACATAATCAATTTCCGCCTGTTCCAGAGTAACGCTCTCCAATGTTACCGGCATATCCTCCAGTTCCTGTCTCTGCCGGGCGGTAAGCTCAGATTTCCAGTTTTGCGTTCCGTCTTCAAAAACCTCAATCCGCACAACCGGATTCGTTATTGACATCCGCGTTACCTTAAACTCGCCTTTGATAAACGGAACCAAATCCAGACGAGCCACAATCTTGGCTGCACTGGCCAACGGCTCGGTAATCTGCTTGTCCTGGCTAAAAATCTTAACGTCTTGAGCCATAAAGTTCGGAGACGGAAAAAGAGAAAGCGACAACGAACCGGCAATAACAACATTTTTGCCGGTTTTCTGAGAAATTTCGGACGCAATCCGGGTTTTATGCTCATTCCAGTCGATTGAGGTAATATAAAAAAAACCGCCTGCAACTGCCAGCAGCACAATCCCGATGCTGATAAGCCCCCATTTTCTCACGTCAGATATCCCCCTCTCAGGCACAAAAGTTTTTCTGATAAGACAATTTTAATTATCTTATCCTAACATACAAGTATTAACAAAACTTTTAAGGCAAAATGAAGATGAACAAAACAAAAGAGCTTTTCACGGCAGCGTCCCGGGCGCGGCAACAGGCCTACGCCCCCTATTCCGGCTTTGCCGTCGGGGCGGCCGTCCTCGGCAGCAATCAAAAAATTTATGCCGGCGCCAATGTCGAAAACATTTCCTACCCCTGCGGCACCTGCGCGGAACAAGCCGCAATTGCGGCTATGGTTGCCGACGGCTGCACCGGCATATCTGCCGTTTTGGTCATTGCCGACGCCAAAGAGCCGATAACGCCCTGCGGCGCCTGCCTGCAGCGCATAAAAGAGTTCTCCGGAACGCAAACGGTTATACATCTTGCCAACCCGGGCGGCATTGTCCGAAGCCTGCCTTTTGAAGAACTCCTGCCGCTGGCTTTCAACAACAAAGAGGTAAAAAAAAATGATAGAAAACATCGCCCGTCAAATTCGTGAAAAAATTCCCGGCAGGCACCCGCAAACCGCCATTATTCTCGGCAGCGGCCTGGGCAGTCTCGGCGATTCCGTCTCCGATGCGGTTCAAATTGCTTACAAAGACATCGACGGTTTTCCGCAAACAACCGTCAGCGGACATCAGGGAAAACTGATTGTCGGCCGATTGGAAGGCATAGAAGTCATCTGTCTGCAGGGACGGTTTCATTTATATGAAGGACACCGTCCCCAAGTTATCAATACCGTCATAAAAACGCTCCGGGAACTCGGCATCCGCCAACTGATTGTAACCAACGCCGCCGGCTCGCTGAATCCGGAATTTCGCCCCGGAACGATTATGCTGATAAACGACCACATCAACTTCAGCGGAACCAACCCGCTTATAGGCCCAAACGATGAGAAATACGGCCCCCGCTTTCCGGATATGAGCAATGCCTACACCGCCGCGCTGCGCCAAAAAATAAAAGACATTGCCTCAGCCATAAACATTCCGCTGGCAGAAGGCGTTTATATGATGGTTCCCGGGCCTAATTTTGAAACCGCCGCCGAAATCCGGGCTTTTCGGATTCTTGGAGCCGATGCCGTCGGAATGTCAACCGTACCGGAAGTCATCTGCGCCGTCCATTCCGGCATGCAGGTTTTGGGGCTTTCCGTCCTGACCAATATGGGAACAGGCCTGCGGCAGGGAGAACAAAGCCATGAAGAAACTCTTGCCCAGGGAGAAAAAGCTTCCGCCTCCTTGCAAAAACTTGTCCGGGCTTTTTTAAAACAGGAGAAATAAAATGGATGACGTAACCGCTGCCGAAACATTAATTCAATGTCTGGATTTGACCTCCCTCAACGATAATGACACAACGGAAAGCATCATTGAACTGTGCCGGCGGGCTCAGACGCCTTACGGCAATGTTGCCGCCGTTTGCGTTTATCCCAGATTTGTTAATCTTGCCAAAGAACATTTGCGCCACACCGACATAAAAATCGCCACTGTTATCAACTTTCCCCAAGGCGGTCTGGATTTGGAAAAAACGCAAAGTTCCATTACCACGGTCGTAATTAACGGCGCCGACGAAATAGACTTGGTTTTTCCTTACAAAGAATTTATTTCCGGACAAAAAACAGAATGCGGGATTTTTATAAAAAAGGTTAAAGAACATCTGGGCAAAAAAACTTTATTAAAGGTAATCCTGGAAACCGGAGAACTTGCCCATGCCTCAATCATTGCCGAGGCTGCCAGGCTATGCATTCAAAACGGAGCGGATTTTATAAAAACATCAACCGGAAAAACCAAAATTTCCGCCACTCCGGAAGCCGCCAATGTTATACTGGAAACCATCGCCTCCGGACGCAAAAACGCCGGTTTCAAAGCCAGCGGCGGCATCAGAACCATTGATGATGCAAAAAAATACCTTATCCTTGCCGTTGCGGTCATGGGCGGGAAATGGCTAACGCCCAAAAACTTTCGCATCGGAGCCAGTTCGCTCTTAGATAACCTTATTGAAGTCATTAACCGGGGATACTGATATGCTGCCACAAGAAATCATACGCAAAAAACGCGACCAGCAAACCTTAACCGAAGAAGAAATAAGCTTTTTCATCCGCGGGGTTACATCGGGCGAAATTGCCGATTGTCAAACTGCCGCTTTAACAATGGCAATTTTTCTAAACGGCTTTTCAAAAGAAGAAACAACCGCCCTGACATTAAATATGCGCGATTCCGGCAGCGTTCTGAACTGGAACGTAAACGGGCCGGTAGTCGACAAACATTCTTCCGGCGGGGTCGGCGACAAAATAAGTCTGATGCTTGCACCGCTGGTTGCTGCCTGCGGCGGCTATGTCCCGATGATCTCCGGCCGTGGGCTCGGACATACCGGCGGCACCCTGGACAAGTTTGATTCCATTCCGGGATACAAAACCGTACCTGACAATGAGCTTTTTCAAAAAACCGTGCAAGAAGTCGGCTGCGCCATCATCGGACAGACCGGCAGTCTGGCTCCGGCCGATAAAAAAATATATGCGATTCGCGATGTCTGCGGCACGGTGGAATCCATCCCGCTGATAACGGCGTCTATCTTATCCAAAAAGCTTGCTGCCGGATTAGATTATCTGGTTATGGACTTAAAATGCGGCAACGGCGCTTTTATGCCTTCTTTGGCCGACGGACAAAAACTCGCTCATTCAATTGTCGATGTCGCCCGTTATGCCGGCACGCCGGCCGCCGCATTGCTGACCGATATGAACCAGGTACTCGGACACACTGCCGGCAATGCCGTTGAAATGGCCGAGGCGATCGAATACCTGCAGGGAAAGAATATTGACCAGCGCCTGCACCGGATTACAATCGAACTCTGCGCCGAAATTTTAACCAATACCGGACTGGCAGCCGATTTGCCTCAGGCCCGCGTAAAATTGGAAAAAGCTCTTTCGTCCGGCAAAGCGCTGGAAACTTTTGCCCGGATGGTTGCGGCTCTCGGCGGTCCGGCTGACTTTGTTGAAAAATATACCGGCTATTTGCCCAAAGCGGCAATTATCCGTCCGGTTTTTGCCGCAAAAGAGGGCTACGTAACAGGAATGAACACCCGCAACATCGGATTAAGCATTATCGGTCTGAAAGGCGGCAGATCGCATCCGGATCAAAAGCTCGATTACGCCACGGGATTTAGCAATTTTTGCCAAATCGGGGACCTCGTCAGCCCACAAAAACCGCTGGCCTTTGTCCATGCCCAAACGGAAGAACAGTTTGCCGCTGCTGCACAAGAGCTGCAAAACAATATTTTTCTCGGCGAAACCCGGCCGGAAATAACCAATCCGGTAATTGAAAAAATATCCTGACAAAATCAAAGAACCGGAGATAAAAACTCCGGTTCTTTGAACTTAGGCCGTATATCCGCCGCCGCGGGGATCAATACCCTTTATTGGCGTCTGAGACTGATTAATATTCTGCGCCGTCATCGGTGCGTGCTGCTGCGTATTTCTCGCCGCCGTTGCCTCTTCCACGCTTTTACCATGTTTAAGCGCCTCAATTTTTTCCGCCACCGAAAGTTCTTTAGGCTGCTCCGGAACTTGCTGCTCTTGCGAATCCGAAATCTGAGACTGCGATTCTTCACTTGCCTTGCCTTCAGACGGATTAACCGGCGTTTCAGATTGATTTTCCGCAACTAGTTGGTCTGCTGTGTGAACATCCCCCTGATTGCTGAAAACTTTCTCTGCTTCGTTAATAAACTGCTGAGAATCCTGTTCGATTTTAATCTGCGCATCGGCCAGCATAACGTCATTATACTGTTCTGCCGACATATTCTTCTCAAAAAAGGCCAGTTCTCTGTCGCTAAGATGTCCGACCTCCTGCCCGATTCTTTCCGTAATGGCTGCATGCAGTTCCTCACTGCCGACCAGACCGATTTCTCCGGCATTTTGCGTTAATATTTCACCGTTTTCCCCAAGAGAGAATTTTACAATCTCACCGCTGTGCGGATCTTCCACCGCATAAGTTTTAATGGACTCAAGATGAGCCTGCAGCTTGGCATCAATAGAAGTCATATCCGGCTGAGCGGGTTCCGGAATCTCAATTCCGGCGGCCTCCAGCGGCGGCATTTGCCCCTCTTTGTCTAACACCGCAGATTCTTCAACTTGCCGTTCTTCCTGAGACTGCATATCTTCAACCTGTTGCGATGTTTCCTGAACAGCTGCCTGCTCCTGTGCCGTTTCTTCCTGAACCGGCGTTTCAGGCTCATTAGCCCAACCTTCGCCGCCATCGCGGTCTATGCTGTCAGGAATGCCGTCATTGTCTCTGTCAACCATCTGTATTGTTTCTTGAGACGGCGATTCCTGAACCGGCGTTTCAGGCTCATTGGCCCAGCCTTCGCCGCCATCACGGTCTATGCTGTCGGGAATGCCGTCATTGTCTCTGTCAACCATCTGTATTGTTTCTTGAGACGGCGATTCCTGAACCGGCGTTTCAGGTGTTGAAACATCTGACGTTGTATCAACCGCCGCAGATTCATGCGACGTCTGTCCGGCAATAACAGCCCAGGCTGTACCGGCGCCAGCCATACCGGCAGCACCCATTGCCTTCCAGACGCTGCCTCCGGCTCTTCGCACATCGCGGAAAGCCTTGACCGTTGATGCCGCCCCCAAAGCAATACCAGAAGTCGCTTTAGCCTGCGTCAGGGTCTTAACCAGCTCCGGAGCCAGCTCTGCAGAAGAAATTCCCGCCGTTGCCGCCCCCAAAGCCGTCAAAGCCGCACTTGCCAGCGCCATTTTGTTGTTTTTCAGAAAAGACCAAAGTTTAAGTTTTTTGCCTTTTTTGGCCATTTCTTCTTTTTGCTTTTTATATTCTTTTCGCAGTTTCAGAGCCTGATTGGCCAATGATGCCGTAGCAACAACGGCGATTCCGGCCGGTCCCATGGTTGCGCCGGCCACATAATAGGCTCCGGACCATCCGGCAGTTTTAGCCAAAGACTTTAATAAAGCATATTGTTTTTTCGGAGCATTCTTAGCCACGCGCTCATCCAGGCTTTTTCCCTGCTGGCGCAAACTTTCAACTCCGGCATTTTTCTTTCCGACTTTGCTCTCCAACCGGGCGGCAAAACCGTCCAGAGCCGCACTCTGCGCTGCCTGATAACCGATTAATGCGCCCTTGCTAATCTGAATCTTATGATTTTTGGCATAATCTTCTATAGTCTTGCTGTCGCCGGAAACCACATTTTCCACCCCGGCCAGCCTGCCGACCTCAGCCACGATATTGGCCGCAAATTCCTTATTAAACTCCGCCGGATCAATCGGCCCCGGTTTTGTCCCGGCCATACCTTCCATTGTCTTGAGTCTGATGCTTTCCAGCAGCTGAGCTTTCAACTCGTCATTTTCTTTGCTTTTGGCCTTTCCGGTCAGGCTCAGGCCATCCGTAATTTCCAAATTGTCAAACAAAACCATCGCATCGGCCATTTCCGGATATTTCGGTGCCGGATTTTTCTTGGCCTCTTCCCGGTTTTTATCCAAAACCGCTTTAACTTTTTCATATTTCTTGGCCGGAAACATCGATTCCGGCAGATGAGAAGCTTTTTCCAACAAAAAGTCCATACTGCTCAACTCATCGGCCGGAACTTTCTTTCCGACCTTTGAGAGCTTGGAAGCAATCGCTTTTTCCAAAGCCTCATAATCCGGCCCCATATTTCCAAAAACGTTTGACGCCGACAAAGAGGCCAAAGTCTTCATATCAAAGTCTTTGCCTTTTCGTAGTTCGGCCATGGCTTTTTCTGCCTCTTCGCGCGTCATCGGCTGAACTGGTTCTTCTTTATATTCGGCCTTGTCCAACGCATCTTTTCCCATATTGCTCATGGCGGCAATATTCTCCGAAACCCGCTCGGCATCTTCGGACGTCATCATCCACAACCCGTGTTCTTTATCATAGGTCTCGGTAAATTCCTTCAATTTCCCTTCACAGGACTGCGCCAATTCGGCAATTCTCGGCTCGTCAAAAACTGTATTCACAACCCGGCGGGAAGTCTCAAGCCGGGCTTTGATTTTTCCGTGTTCTTTGGCAGAAAACATTGACTCCGGCATATGAGAAGCCTTCTCCAGCAAAAAGTCCACGCTGCTGAACTCATCGGCCGGAATATCTTTCCCGGTTTTAGAAAGCTTGGAGGCAATCGCTTTTTCCAAAGCCTCATAATCCGGCCCCATATTTCCAAAAGCGTTTGATGCCGACAAAGAGGCCAGGGTTTTGATGTCAAAATCTTTGCCGCCCCTCAGCTCGGCCATGGCTTTTTCTGCCTCTTCGCGCGTCATCGGCTGAACCGGCTCTTCTTTATAAGGTTCCCGCTCCGGCAATCGCTCCTGAGCGGCCCGCAGCATTGCCTGCATACCTCCTGCCCATTCAATCGGGGTTTCTATCTTGCCGTCAGCATAGGCCTTCATTTTTTCTTCCATAGCCAACCGGACTTTTCCGTAGCCGAGAACAGCATCTTCATTGCCGTCGATTGCAGCTGTGCGCAAAACGTTGTTCATTTCAGCCAGTTCATTCGGGCTGAGATTATACAATTCTTTTCCGTCCGCGGCTTTAAGGGCATCCTCAAGCTTCATTGGTTCTCTGTTTTCCACATACGCGGCCTCTTGCTCCGGTTCTTTAAACTGCCCGGCAAATTCCTGAGCCTCGGCGCTCTTGGGAGCATAAACATCGCTGAGAACAGCTTTTTGCTCTCCGGAAAGCGAATCCCATGTCGCCTCGTCCGGCAGTTTTTGTCCTGTTTCGTTTTCGTAATAATCCCTTTGTTCCTGGGTCAATACATTCGTTTCATCAGCCATGATCCCTACTCCCCTGATATTCGAAACAACATACTTTATTGTACCAAATTTATTCGTTTTGTACAATATTTTTTGTCAAAAAAAGAACGATATTAACAATAATGTAACACTAACGCTAATATTAACCGGAAAGGTTAAATTAATCATTAAGACACAAAAAGAAAAAGGGCTGCAGATGCCTCTGCCTCCCTCTTTCTCCTTTGTTAGGAAAAGTCAAATAGAATTAATAATCCCAACTATTGCTTCTGTTTCTTTTCAGAGCTGCTCTGGCAAGATTCTCATTGCCGGCCTCTTTCCTTGCTTCAGCCGTTTCTTTCTCAAGCTTGCGCAGTTCCTTATCCGTCAGCACCTTATCATCATCTGCCTGATAAGCCTCCAACAGCAGCTCGCGGTCAATATCCTTATTAATAGCAATATGACCTCTGTCATCAATAAACAAACCGCACGAAGCCAGATGTTTGTCCATAACGCCCATCCATTCTTCGGCACCCCGGATTGTTTCACCCTTAGCCAGAAGGTTTTTCATATCCCAATAAACCTCACTGTAAGCGGCATAACGACGGGACATTATTTCCGGGTTCTTGGTAAAGCCTTCCAAATGAGCAGCAATTTCATCGGCAAATTTATCTTCCGGCATTTGATAGACAATCTCAACTGCACCATTACAAAAACTATATTCAACAATACCTTTGTTATCCATTTCAATAACACCGCCTACCCGATTAACATCTACTGTAGGAGCCTGTTCGGCCTGATTGCCGTCCACATTATAATCATAACCTTCAGCAGCTTTGTTCTCCGGAACAGGGGCATCATAAAAGTCATAATCATACCCTTTGATTTTTTCCGGAGAAACATTATCAAGCGTAGCATGCTCAACAATCCGGCCTTTGTACTTATTAGCCTGTTCAACTTCCGGCACCGTCTCTGAAACTGTCTCCGTCTCCTGTTCTGTTTGCGGAACAACCGGCGTCTCAACTTCTTCGGCCGGAACATCATCCTGTTCCTGCTCAGAAATCTGTGTTTCAACTTGTTCCTGCTCTGTCTGCACAGGTTCTTGCACTATATCGTCACAGCGTTCAAAATCATCCGGCAATCTGCCGACAACAACATTTGCCGTATTTTCCCAGCATAATGGATTGCCATGATTATCATAAGAGTTCATTCCCCGGGCGATTTCAGCATAATTTTCTGCCGTCAGCTGACCGCCGCAGGCTTTCTCAATCATATCAACCAGAATCCTCTGCTCCGGTATATTGTTAGCTTTCATTATGGCATATTTGTAAACAAATTCTTCTTTGTTATCAATGCCTTCAAAATCCTCAAGTTTCAGAACCGGCTTATCGCCTTCAAACAATCCGTACAACGCGTTGGTCAGATCATCACCGAGGAAATGGCGGTTGCGGTTGTCCCAAAATTCGGTATGCAGGGAATGATCCTGCGCTTGTGCGGCAATTTTAGCATCACAATCACCCTCAATAATTTCAGGTTCCTGCATCTGTTGACGGCCTTGCAACGCATTTTCAACTTCTTCGCAAGGATCTGTTTCCTGTTGATTTCCTTCCTCTCCCTGAGACGGAGAAAGCGTCTGAACAGTATCCTGCGGCTGTGTCTGAACAGTATCTTCAGCAGAAACGCCTTCCGCCGTAACTTTCGCTTCATTCAGACCGCTCTTTTTCGGAGTTTCCTGACCATCGCTTCCCATATGCGACATAACCGCATAGTTAACGGCAAATGCCAGAGCCGTCACGCCGGCCTTAAGCCAGGCTTGTTTTTTGCCTTCGCCTTTATTGTAAGCATCTTTAATATCTACGGCATTTTTCAGGGCAACCGCACTGTAAGCAACGGCGGCTCTCGTCTTGGTAGCATATCCGAAAAGCGAACTCAGTGTTGAAGAATTTACTTGCCCGCCCAGCGCTTTCACAGCCGCGCCCCCGGCATTACATACTGCAATACCAAGCGCCAGCACACCGGAAACCGCAGTCAGGGTATTCAGTTTGTTGTCCATCATAAAGGCGCCGAATGATTTATACTCTTTACGGCTGTTCTTCCAGGATTGAAGAATCGGTTTAAACCCGTGATAACTGGCGTAAGCACCATATGCGGTCAACCCGACAGGCCCCAAAGCGCCGGCAGCCATCAACATTCCCATTCCTATTCCGACGTTGGAAACAACTTTGACCGCAGTCTTGGAAACATCATAAGTCTTGCCGTATTTTTTCGACCATTTGTTATCCAATTGGGAAATTCTTTTGTTCAGCTTGGCCAAAAGCGGAATATTGCCGATTTTCGTCTTAATCCGGTCTTTAACACTGTCGGCACGTTCCATTGTTGTAGCCAGATATCCCATAACGGCATCGCCGCTAACATTAACTTTTCCTTTTGTCCCGTCAACTTTCTCAACAATCTGTTTCCAGGTTTCTTTAACCGCCATATCAATCGACTTGTCGGTTTTTGTGTTCGCCTGAGAAACAACGGTTCCGGACAACATGCTATATACGGCGAGTTCAATGCTGCTTTTCAAATTCTCGACATATTTGTTTTCATCAAGTTTTCCGTCAATCAGGCTATCCGTATAAGCATTCAGTCTGGCAGCTTCCAAAACGTCAGTCTTTGTATCGTCGGTAATATTCAGCTTATCAAGAACTTTCCGGCTTTCCTCAAATTCTTTCCCGTCATGAGGATTATGCTTGGCTTCCAGCTGCTCCAGTTTTTGAGCATTTTCTTCCAACTTTTCTTTACTGACATTCACGTCATTAAATTTTTTGTAAATATCAAAAGATTCATTAATATCTTTGCCGCTGGTCCTTCCTCTGACCAAATTTCCGTTGGCATCCTTCCCGTAAATAGCTATCAATTCCGCAAAAAAATCCATATCTCTCGGATTCAGCTGAAAATTGCCGTCAGCAAAAGGCTGCAGCACGTTTGAACTGATAAAATCTTTCAATTTGCCAAAAGCGGCAGCGCCTTCCTCTCCGGCGGCCGGCAAAATTTTAGACAAACTAATCAGTTCCTCATTGGAAAAGAGCTGAAAGTCGCCTTTATTGATAATTTCAATTGCATTTTTAGCATCAATAGCCATTGTAAAAACTCCTAACAAAAAATCTATTTGCCGTGATAATAACGCATTTTTCAGAATATTTCAACAAGTTTTTGTCAAATTAATCCAAAAAACGTTTTTTCGGCCAAAAATTTTCCTAGTTAAGCAAAATTATAGGCAGATTTAGTTAAAATATCTTTTATTTTAGGCTTGTTACAAGGCGTTAAAACCGGCGAATCGCCATTTTTCATCAAAAAAGCCCCGGACATCGAATCCGGGGTTTTGCGAACATCAGGCTTTTACGGACAACCGCAGCGACTCCGTGTCCAAACAGCATTCTCCGCCAATCGGAAGCGTCAAAAGCGGCGTCGTATGGCCAAAATCAACATTGGCAAGCACCGGCATCCGCGCCAGAGCCTTTTTGCTTTTAATAATATACTCGAGCTTTTCCTTTGTAACGTTTGAAGCCTTTTGAAAACGCCCGATAACAATCCCGGTCACGTTTTCAAAATCCGGCTGATAAATCAAAGCCTGCAGATTCCGTTCAAAACTTCCGGCATCCGTCGCCTCGCTGGTAAAGCAGTCTTCAATAAACAAAACCGTATTTTTGACAAAACCCGGGCGATACGAAGACCCGAGCAGCAAATTAAAAGTCCCGAGATTGCCGCCGAGCATCGTGCCTTCCGCTTTGCCCGGATTAATCACCTGCCAGCCCTCATTCTTAATAAACTGCCGTTCCTCCTGATTGATAAACCACAAATCATCACTCCAGGCATCTGAGGGCTTAATATCGTTTTGCTGCGCGCCGAAGATCATTTTTTGCAAATTTTCCAGCGTATATTCTGCCCCTTTTTTCATGCCGAGCGAACTGAAATGCGGCCCGGAAAAAGTAACCAGCCCTGTCTTGGCGTAAATTCCGTTCAACAATGCGGTAATATCAGAAAATCCGCAAAAAATCTTCGGATTCTCCCGAATAATATCATAATCCAGATACGGCAGCAGCTGGTTGGAATTGCTTCCGCCGATAACGGTAAAAACCGCCTTCACGTTTTTGTCTTTAAAAGCGTCCATCAGGTCTTCCACCCGCTTTTCCACCCCGGTTGAACCAAACATATCCCAGTTCTCGTCCGTTGTATTTTTGCCAAAGGTAACGTTCAGTCCCATTTTTTCAAAACGAGCCCGGGCAATATCCCGGCTGTCCTGGCCGATAAGCCTCAGGCCCCTGGCCGGAGCAATAACCCGTATCTCATCTCCGGCTTTCAGCGTCTGCGGTATAATCTTTTTCATGTTCCCTCCTTATTCGACTTTTGAAATAATATTATTACACCTTAATCAAAATTTCTATTGCATTTAAATTTATCCGGAATTATTGTTAGAACAAAACAAGAACGCACAACAAGAGGTTTCCATGCCGGCATTCCATTCCTCCCATGATGAGAATTTTGATTTTTCTGAAAACGGCTATACTCCGCCGCTTGATTTAAACCGCCATTTGATTGCGCACCCCGCCGCCTGTTATTTTTTGAAAGTCGAAAGTGATTCGCTCTGCGGAGACGGCATTCTTCCCGGCGATACGCTGATTGTCGACCGTTCTCTTTCTCCCCAAAACGGCAGCCTTGTCATTGCGGAACTAAACGGCGAACTGCTGGCGCGCCGCCTGCAATCCGGAAAAGGCGGCGCAATCTTATCTGCCTCGTCCCCCGGTACTCGTCCGCGAACAATATCTGCCAACGATACCTTCTCGGTCTGGGGCGTCATAACCGCCAGCTTTCGGAAATATTAAAATGTTCTTCTTATTTGACTGCGACAACTTTTTCGTCTCTTGCGAGCGAATTTTCCGTCCCGACCTGAAAAACCGTCCCGTTATCGTGCTTTCCAGCAATGACGGCTGCGTCGTCTCCCGGTCTTATGAGGCCAAAGCCATTCCCATTGCGATGGGAGCGCCTTATTTCAAAATAGAAAAAGTTTTCCGGGCTGCCGGAGGAACTGCGCTGTCTTCTAATTTCGAACTCTATTCCGACATTTCCCGCCGCCTGATGAGCCTGCTCCGGCAAGAATGCGGCGGCATCCGTATATATTCGGTTGACGAGGCTTTCGCCAGCCTGCCTGATGATACAGACCATTTCCGCTTTGCCCTGCATATCCGCAACCGGATATTAAAAGAAATCGGCATTCCGGTTTCCATCGGCATCGCCCCGACAAAAACCCTGTGCAAAATCGCCTCCTCTCTGGCCAAAAGCAAAACCTTTGACAAAATCGAAATCTTAACCCCGGGCCAGTCTCTCCAAACAGTTCTGAAAAATTTTGAAGTCAAAGACGTTTGGGGCGTCGGCCGCCGTATTGCTCCCAAGCTGAACTTTCTCGGAATATTCACGGCGCTTGAACTCAGTTCCGCCCCGCTGAAAATGATTCGTCAGACTTTCGGAATAAATCTTGAAAAAACAGCCATGGAATTAAACGGCATTCCGTGCCAGGATGCCACAACCGAAGAAACTGCCCGCAGCATTACTGTTTCCCGAAGCTTTGAACGCGAAATTTCAAATATCGGACAACTGGAAGCCATCATCGCCGGCTTTACCGACACGGCTTGCCGGAGGCTGCGCGCCCAAAACGCCGCCGCCCGCGAAATTGCCGTTTTTTTAAAGACCAATCGTTTCAAAAATCCGGTCGGACAAAGCGGCGGCTCCTTCCTTATTCCGCTGGGCGGCCCCTGCATCCATACCGGCCATTTTATCACCGCGGCAAAATTCGGTCTCCGGCAGATTTTCACTCCCGGAGAAGCCTACAAATCTGCCGGCGTAACGCTTCAGGCAATTGAAGAAATCTCCTCGCTCCAGTCCTCGCTGTTTGAAAAGTCAATACTGCCGCCCAAAGAGCAAAAGCTTATGCAGGTCTTTGACAACGTAAACAACCGGCTCGGCGCCCATACCGTATTTTTTGCCGCCCAGACCGTATCGCCTCAAAACTTCACGCGCGGCAGTTTTCGCTCGCCTGCCTACACAACTTCCTGGGATGCGCTGCCCGTTGTACATTAAACCTTAATCTTTCTTGGCATAAAGCGTTGAGAAAATAAAATAACCCATTTGCCTTTATAATCATCCGGAAAATTAACTTCGCCAAGCGTTGTAACCGCCCGAAAAGCCGGAGTCTCATCACCGATAAGCGGCATTTTTGCAACTTTTGCATCTTCCATAACCGTTCTCCCTGAAAATTGTCATATTTCAGACTATATAAAACACCGGACGCGCTTTTCAAGTTTTACCAAATATAAAGGATTAAATGCTACATTTCAAAAAACTGATTTTAGGAGAAAAAAGATGAACTTGGATATTTTGCTGGCCATCGCCGGCATACTTCTGATGCTCTGCGTTTTTGCCAATAAAATATCCGACCAGTACGGAATCCCCGCTCTGTTAATCTTTTTAGGACTTGGAATGTTGGCCGGTTCCGACGGCGTCGGCAGAATAGAATTCCACAATGCCCAGCTAACCAACATCATCGGCACCGTCGCCCTGGCATTTATCCTGTTTGCCGGCGGACTGGACACCAACTGGCAAAACGTAAAAAACATCGTCAGGCGGGGCAGTGTTCTTTCCACGCTCGGGGTTTTTTTGACCGCTCTCTTTTTATTTTTGTTCAGCCATCATATTCTGGGTTTGTCCGTTGAAATATCGCTGCTGCTCAGCGTCATTGTCTCCTCTACCGATGCGCCGGCGGTTTTCACAATCCTGCGTTCTCAAAATATGAATCTCCAACCACGGTTAAAAGCCTTGTTAGAATTTGAATCCGGCAGCAACGACCCGATGGCCGTTTTTCTGTCTATGAGCGCCATTGCTTTTATCTCGGAAGCCGATTTCAACCTCCTCACGCTGCTCAGAAGTTTTTTTCTTCAAATGACGCTGGGCATCATCCTCGGATTAAGTTTCGGTTTTGGCGCCTGCCGCCTGCTTTCGCAGTTCAGCCTGTCTTACAAAGGGCTTTACCCGGTCTTCGGTGTCAGTGTCGTGCTGCTCAGCTACAGCCTGACCCAGCTGGTCGGAGGCAACGGCTTCCTGGCCGCCTACCTCTCCGGCATTGTTATGGGCAACACAAGTTATCAATACCGCCGCCATATCATCCGCTTTCAAGATTCTCTGGCCTGGATTATGCAGATAAGTATGTTCCTGATTCTGGGCTTGTTGGTAAATCCGAATGAACTGTTTCAGGTGATGCCGGTCAGCTTTGCCTGCACGATTTTTCTGATTTTCGCTGCCCGGCCGCTTGCCGTATGGCTCTGCCTGCTCCGCAGCAATTTCAATCTGAAAGAACAAATTTTCATCGGTTGGGCAGGTTTCAAAGGTGCCGTTCCGATTATTCTGGCAACTTACCCGCTGATTCGCGGTTTTCCGAATTCGCAGTTTTTATTTAACCTGATTTTCTTTATGGTCATCATCTCCGTGCTGTTCCAGGGAAAAACTCTCGCCCCGCTCGCCCGGATTCTTCATTTGAGTACAGAAAAACCTTTAAATCCGGAAAATCAGGATGATGTAAAAGATAAAGACGATGACGACGATGATGACGAAACGGAAGAAAACGCACCCCGCTTGTCATTCCGAACCCTGTTTAGAAAAATTTACGCTCAGCTGCGCGGCGGCAAAAAAGAAGAAGAAAAAGAAACACTCCGGGAAAAAGAGAACATCTAAAACCGACTACTGGCAATCGAATTTTGCGCTGCCGCCGCCGGCACTGCTGTCACACCCCTGAAAAACCGGGGTACCACTAGATGCTTGACACCTTGCTTGCATATCGGTACAAGTTACTTTCCATAATTGCATACATCTATTATAACAACTTATTCCATAATCTCTATGACAAACGAGGTCATTATAATGTAAGGTAGCATCAAATCCGCAACCACTATAACCGCAACAATACCCGCTTGTAGCAACCGGACTACACGTCCCGTTATTACAGCTTTGCCCGCTTGAGCATTTGGAAGAACCGCAGGATTGGTAATAAGTTACGCCGTTTCTGATGCAGGAGGTGGAACCTGGGTTTTGGCAGTTGGCCGCGCAGGCCTCGGCGGTGTAGGTGTAATCGCAGGTTTGCGGGTCGAAACAAAAATATTTGCTGGTGTCAAACGGACATTTAACCCCGTCGTTCGGGCAT
>CASGEB010000019.1 GCA_949300375.1 uncultured Pseudomonadota bacterium | reverse complement strand
TTCCAATACGTTAATCAGGTTTTCCGTAAAGTCTTCACGGGTTTGAACAATGGAGTAGTTGTTACCAAAGTCGCTGGCCATAGAACGCAGTTCTGTAATCGCGCCTTCAACCTGACTAATCGCATCATCAATCGCCGTATCCATATTCCAGCCGCCTTTTTCAACCGTCTCAAGACCAAGACCTTTAGAAGAGGCATCAACACCTTTAATTTCGATAGAAGAAGAACGGTCTTCGTTGAAGATGACTTTCAGGTCGTTTTCCTGCAACAGGTTAATACCCTTGTAGGAAGCGTCTTTAGCCAAAGCGTCAATCTGCTCCAGAACCTCGTTGTACTGTTCAACATATTTGTTACGTTCAGCAATAGCTTCTTCATCGGTAACTTTCGTATCAATCGTACCGCCGAAAGAAGAACCGAGAACTTCGTCAACAGCATCATCGCCGAATACGACAATCGGTCGTTCCGCTTCTGCTGCAGTGCCTGTGCCCTCTTTAGCTGTAACAACTAACTTGCCGTTTTCAAGCGAAGCCTTAACATTGGCATTTCCATTAATCTTTTCCATAATTGCATTAACATCGGAATTTGCATCAATTTTTATTGCCGTAGCTTTTTCAGCGCCGGTTGCAACCGTATCAGCAGCAGCAACGGAAATCGTTTTGCCTTCGCCGCTAATTTTCAATGCGCCGGAACCGCCATCAGTAACTGTGAGGCCAAGGTTCAGATCATCAATCGCGGCTTTAATAAGCCCTGCATTAGTGGCCGCATTGGCACTGGCACCTTGATCAAAAGTTATTTTATGTTCTTTACCGTCAACAACCAAAGTCAGTTCGCCTTTTCCAGCAGCACTACTGGCTGCTGCCGTAATATTGACCTCTTCCATATTTGTACGAGTATCAATATAAATATTTCCGGCTTCTTTTGTTTCTCCGTTCGGTTCTTTAGTGGTAGAAACTTTGGTTTTCATGTTGTTGGAAATATCACGAGCCGAGTTGGCAATTGATTTTAACCTGAATCGTCTGAATACCCTGACCCATACTGTCCAGCAAAGAGGACAAGTCAGAAGCGCGGTTGGTCAAAGATTGTGCGGTGTAATAAGAAGACGGATTGTCAATCGCGGAGTTTACCTTTTTACCGGTAGACAACCGTTCCTGTGTTTGATCCATCAAATCTTGGGTTTGTTGCAAGGACAGCAGGTTAGAACGCATACTTGCAGTAAGTGAAATATCAGCCATTTTCTTTCTCCAATTCTTTGGAACACATAACGTGTTTTAGGTTAAAACCATGTGATTGTCATCCTGACAATACAAGGTGTAATATATCATAAATTTGGGTTTTTATCAACTATTTTCTACCCCGACAAAAGCTTATATAAGATTTTATCACGGTATTTCAAGCAGATGCTAACCAAATTATTTTTCTCCGACTCACGCAGAGAAATCTAATCTGTCTGAAAGGATACCGGAAATTTATTAATATATGGCTAATATTTCAACTGATTTTGCCGAGTCGTAAATAATAAAAAAGCCCTGATAACAGAATCAGGGCCCTTGCAGTCCTTGCATAAAGGAGAAACCGGTTATTTTTGCGTGCCGCTCAACGTCTCGCCAAAAAACTCGTTTTCTTTTTCCACCAGTTTGCCGGCGCATTTGATGGCGGCATAATACTCGTTTTTCAAAATATTCTCGCTAATCGGCATAATATACGGAATCAGACTCGGCGCGGCGTTTTGCAGGTCGCGGACATATTCAACATACAAATTCTGCAATTCGCGGTTGCCTTTTTCCAGATACATTTGCTGCACCACAAAATAAACGCGTTTGGACGGCGTGTTGGCCTCTTTTTCGCGCATAATAAACTTTTCGCGCAAAATGGGCACATTGCCGTCAATGTAAAAGCGGGTTCTTTCCCCGTCATTGGTAATCAGCGATGCGCCGATAATAATGCTTTCATGCGGTTTAAGTTCAATCTTCAAAGGCATAGCGTTCTCCTTTATTGTGCAGTTTTAAGCTTTTTGCTTAATGAATTATTAATAAGTTATAATAAAATTATTTTTTTTGCAAATCTTTATTTTATTTGTTATAAGAGAAGTCATATTGTAGCGAAAAAGGGAAAAAATATGAATCAACTGCTAAATGCCTGGAATCAAGAAGAAAAACAAATATATCTCGCGGCTTTGTCTTATGTGCTGACAGCCGGAGATACCAAAAGCGAACAGCGCCGCGAGTTTATGAAAAACAAGGCCCGCGAGGTAAAAATCCCTTTGGCGCAGATAAAAAAGGTTAAAACGTCTGAAGAGCTGATTGCCATGCTCGGGCAGATTCACAACATCAAAATCAAGCGTTTTATTGTCCGTGATATGATTTTGATGACCTTGGCCGACCATGACCTGACCGATTCTGAAATGCACAATATTTATGACATCTGCGCGGCCATTGATATTAAACCGGAAAAGGTGGACGACTTTTTTCTTTGGGCGGCTAAGGGGCTGGAATGGCAGATTGAAGGCAACCGCCTGATTGAAGAAGACATTTAGTTTTTCGGGGAAGAAATGGCCGAAGCTCCTGTTTATACCATAAAAGGCGCTGCGCTCAGCTTTGGCGCCAATCAGTTGTTCAGCAACGTTGACTTGTATATCAACCGCGGCGATAAAATCTCGTTAGTCGGGCGCAACGGCTCGGGAAAATCAACCCTCTTAAAAGTCATTTGCGGCGCGCAGGAGCCGGATTCGGGCGAAATTTTCATCCAGCCCGGCGTCAAAATCTCTTATATGCCGCAGGAGCCGGATTTTTCCGGTTATCAGACCTTGCGGGAAGTTGTCAAATCAGGCCTGCCGCAAAATGACGAAAATCTGGATTATAAAGCCGATATCCTGATTGAAGAGTTCGGAATTGCCGAGTCGCAGCATCCGGAGCAGTCTTCCGGCGGCGAACGCAGAAAGGCAGCCCTCGCCAGGGCGCTTATCGGCGAACCGGACATTTTGCTGCTTGACGAGCCGACCAATCATCTTGATATTGCCACAATAGAAAAGCTTGAAAAAATCATCAAAAATTTTGCCGGCGCCGTAGTGCTGATTTCTCATGACCGGATGTTTCTGAGCAATGTTTCGCAAACAACCTTTTGGCTGGACAGAGGCATTCTCCGCCGCAACAACAAAGGTTTTAAGTTTTTTGAAGAATGGCAAAATCAGGTCATTGACCAGGAGATTATCGAGCAGAAATATCTGAACAAAAAAATCGAGGAAGAAACCGAGTGGCTGCACAAAGGCGTAACCGCCCGCCGCAAACGCAATATGGGCAGGCTGCGCCGGTTGCAGCAGCTGCGGCAGGAACGCCGGGAACAGATTAAGCAAATCGGCAGCGTCAATCTGAATGTGGAAGAAGGCAGTTTTCGCTCCAAAATGGTTATCGAGGCCAAACATTTGTGCAAATCTTTTGGCGGCCGCGAGATTGTGAAAGACTTTTCCACCCGCATTATCAAGGGCAACAAAATCGGCATCGTCGGACCGAACGGCGCCGGCAAAACAACGTTAATCAAGCTGCTGACAAAACGTCTGGAACCTGACAGCGGATCAGTGCGGATTGGCAAAAATCTTGAGGAAGTTTATTTTGACCAAAACCGCATGACGCTTGATTTGAACAAAACCCTGTGGCAGACCTTGTGCGACAAAGGCGACCATATTTTTGTGCATGGGCAGTATCGTCATGTTGTGGCTTATCTGAAAGATTTTCTCTTTCGGCCAGATCAGGCAAATTGTCCGGTTTCGGCGCTGTCCGGCGGAGAGAAAAACCGGCTGATGCTGGCCGTGTCGCTGGCCAAACCGTCAAATTTTCTGGTTTTGGACGAGCCGACCAATGATTTGGATATGGATACGCTCGATTTGCTGCAGGAAGTGCTGGATGATTATCAGGGGACGGTGCTGATTGTCAGCCATGACCGCGATTTTCTTGACCGGGTGGTCAGTTCGGTGATTTATATGAAAGGCGACGGAACGGTTTATGAACATGCCGGAAGTTATTCCGAACTATTACAAAAGTTGCAGGAAAAGATCGAACGCGTACCGGAGAAAAAAACAGTTGTCAAAAAGGTGGAGAAAAAGCCGGAGGCGGAAAACAAAAAAACAGCAAAACTGAGTTATAAACAACAGCGTTTGCTGGAGGTTCTGCCGCAGGAAATTGCCAAAGCCGAAGAAGAAATCAGCCTTTGCGAAGGAGAATTGTCCAATCCTGATTTATATGCCAAAAATCCGGCGCGCTTTGCCGAACTGAGCGCCAGACTGACCGCTTTGCAAAACGAAATCGAAACAAAAGAAAACGAATGGCTGGAAATCCAAATGCTTAAAGAAGAGCTGGAAAAAGCATAGAAAATCCGTTTAATAAGCCGGCCGGTAAATAGCCTTGCCGTCCAGAATATCTTTGACGATTTCCAAGTTCGGCATAACCATCCTGACTTCGCTGTCTGAAAATTTCACGCCTTTTGTATCTTTATGCATAGCGCTTTGTTCATCAATCATCGCCATAATGTTGCGCGTCATCTCCGGATCGGTTGTCAGCGCCAGCTGATTTTCCAGCGAACGGATGATTTTATCGCTTCCTTTTTTGCGGGTGGCATAAGCCGTAATGGCGCGCAGGCGTTTTTCAATTTCAAAAAAACGGTCAACATCCCATCCCTGGCTTTCAATCCATTTAAGCGTGCTGAGTGGAAAAGCTTTTTTTGGTTTGTCAATGTGATAATCTATTTTTTCTTTGCCGTCGAGATGATATTTTTTTGTAATAAAGGTTGACCATGTTTCCAGAAAGTGGTTCATCTCGTCAAAAGTAACGACATTTTCCTTAGAGAGCAGCTCCGGCAGCAAAGAACGTTTAAGCATTTCTTTTTTGGGGTTGTAATATGGAATGGTAATAAAAACCACCGCCAGAACGGCAATAATCAGAATAACGGGAAATTTGTCTTTATAATTCATTTTACCACCTCAAATTAGAAATCACATAATCGGGATAAGCATCATAATTAATGGAAATTTCCCTTGTCTTTGCCACATCGGGAATATACCCTTCGCCCAGATAATTGACATGAACGCCTTTGGAAACCAAAACGCAATGCAGCCCGGCGAGATTGGCCGCCCGGATGTCGGACGTGATATTGTCGCCGATGAGCAGTGTTTGCTCCGGAGCAAAATGCGGAAGGTCTTCCAAAGCATAAGAAAGGATTTTCTGATCCGGTTTTCCTACGGTAATCACTCTGCCGCCAAGAGCGGCATATTGTTCGGCAATCGCCCCCGCTGCCAAACAGATTTCGCCGTCCAGATAGCTGGATGCGTCATTTCCGGCGGCCGCCATCGGAACAGACATACTGGCAGCCTGTTCCAAAAGGGGCAGATAAGTTTCAATATTGTCGTCAGGGCTTTTAACGCTGCCGATAAAAATAAAATCAGCCTGCGCCAGAGAAGAAACTTTATGATAATCTGCCAGTCCTGCAAAAACCGAAGCATCGGTCGGGTTGCCTGCCAGATAATAATTCCGTCCGAGTTTTGCCAGAGAACTGTCGGAAGCTTTAAACAGATAATGCATAATCTCGCCGGAAGAAACGATGCTTGAAAATATTTCCGGCGGCAGTTTGTTGCGGCGGAACAAGTCGGCAATTTCAGCCGTCCGCTTGGCGGAACTGGTCAGCAGGATAATGTTTTTTCCGGCTTTTTTAATGTTAATCAATGCGTTAACGGCATCAACTTTCACCGAATTTCCGGCACAAATAACGCCTTCCAAACCAACCACAACCGTATCATAAGCATTTATGATTTTGGAGATATTGACGATTGGTTTTATCATTTTCATTGTTTTTACTTCATCCTTGCTGGCTAAAAACCTGATTACTAATCAGTTTAACCGAAAGACCTTAAAGAAAATTTAATATTCCGGACTATCGCCGCCGTTTTTTGCCATTTTATAGCTTTCCCAAATCTCGCCGAACGGCTCCAAAATCCGGGGCAGAACGTTTTTCATCTCCGAGATGGCAATGCCGTAATTGGTAATCGGAACGCCGTTGTTTTCGCAAATGCCGATGCGTGATAAAATCTCCCGCCGCCCGAACATACAGCCGCCGCACTGGATAACCAGTTTGTAAGCAGGCAGTTTTTCCGGAAAATCTCGCCCGGAGCAAAAGTCGATTTGCAGGTCTTTGCCGGTTTTTTCTTTCAGCCAGCGGGGAATTTTAACTTTGCCGATATCGTCTTCCACGGCGTGATGGGTGCAGCATTCGGCCACCAGAACTTTGTCGCCGTTTTCCAGCCGGCTGATTGCCGCCGCTCCTTCGGCAAACTTTGCCAGATCGCCCTTCAGCCGGGCAAACAGCGTGGAAAAGGTTGTGCATTTGATTTCCGGCGGCGTTTGTGCAGCCATAAGGTCTACCACCTGAGAGTCGCAAATCACCAGGTCGGGCGCTTTTTTGCAGGAGGCTAAAGCTTCGGCATAACGTTTTTCCGTAACAACATTGACAATCAGGTTATAATCAAGTCCTTCCCGGATAGCCTGAACCTGCGGCATAATGAGCCGCCCTTTGGGGGCTTCTTTGTCGATGGGAACAAGTAAAAGTACAAAACCGCCTTGCGGAACCAGGTCGCCGAACAAAGGCGGCGTATGAATAAACTCATCCGGGCAGATATTGAGAAGAGCGGATTTTAATTGTCCGAGAACCTTGTCGCGCGATGCCTTGTCCAGAGAATTAACGGCAATACCGTCTGCCGGGGCGGAATAGGTATCGGCTTTGTTGTAAATTTTTATCAAAGGCAAACGGCGTTTTTGCGCTTCGGAAATAACAAATTGTTCTTCGGCGCCGGGTGATGGGGAGTCAAGAACCAGCGCGATAACGTCCGCACGGTCAAAAGCTTTGCGGGTCTTTTCGATTCTCTGGGCGCTGAGTTCCGTATCGTCGCCAAATCCGGCGGTATCCAGCCAGGTAACCGGACCAATCGGCAGAAGCTCCTGATTTTTTTCCACAATATCTGTTGTTGTTCCGGGAACGGCGGAGGCAATGGCCGTTTCTTGTCCGGTAACCAAATTCAGAAGACTCGATTTTCCGGCATTAACCTTTCCCATCAGGGCGATTTGCAATCGCAGGGCTTTTGGGGCGGCAAGAGGCATAATTTTTTCCTTTCATTTTGAAAAACGGGCAATTTGTTTAATGGCTTCGTTGGCGATTATCAGTCCGAAAATAGCCGTGATGGTCGGCAGCGAACCGAGCGTATTGCGCACGCGCCCGCCGGCGGTTTCGCCTTCTTCGTTTTCAATAAAACCGCCGTCAACCTGTTCTTCGGACGAGACGCAGAAAATTTTATTCAGATCAATGCCGCGTTTCTTCAAACGCTTACGAATAAACTTTGCCAGACCGCAGTTTTGGGTGGCGCCGAGCCTGCCGTATTTTATTTTCGCCGGGTCAGTTTTTAAGGCCGCACCCATTGAAGAAATAAACGGAATCTGCGCATGATAAAGCGCCTCAATCAAACAGCACTTGGGGTTAAGGGCATCAATTGCGTCAACCACAAAATCCGGCTTTTCGGCCAGCAGAGCGGGCAGGGTGTCGGCATTGACGAAGACGTCTTTGACAACAACTTTGCAGTCGGGATTGATTTCGGCCACCCGGCGTTTGGCAGCTTCGGTTTTTTTTATGCCGATTGTCGATTCGAGCGCCAAAATCTGACGGTTGATGTTGCTGCGGTCAAAAACGTCAAAGTCAACCAGCGTCAGCGTGCCGATTCCCGCCCGGGCCAGAGCCTCTAACGCATAGCCGCCGACCGCGCCGAGACCGACAACCATTACCCGCGCATTTTTCAGACGCTCCATACCGTCTTCGCCGAGCAAAATCTCCGTGCGCATAAACCTCTCATCTTTTTGCATTTTTATATTCTCTGTTTGTATGAACAAAAGTAACAATTTCTTTAATTAATTTTTGTGTATGCGTATTGGCAATATCATGGGTACCATTTTGCACAATAATAACATTATTTTGTATTTCCGGAATAGTGTTAAGTAAAAGCCATGGCGGTGTAGCAGTATCTTTTTCTCCGAAAATAATTATAAAATCATTTTTATCCAATATCTTAAGTTTTTCACTCATATCAATGCCGACTATATTTAAATAAGTTTTTTTCAAAAAATTAGTTCCATTAGCATAAAACGGGTTTTTTAAGACCTTAGAAATATATTGATCTCTTAAAATATTTTTTAAATAATTGGGTAAAAACTTGGCAAAGTATTTAACTTTATTATGAGCCGCAGAATTTTCTTTATATTTTCTGCTTATTGCAGGAGAAACTAAAATTATTTTATTTTTATTATATTTTAATTTATGGCTAAGAGCAACTGCACCGCCAAACGAATAACCTAAAATATAATCCGGGTTGAATTTATCTTTTTGCAACTGCAACTCAATAAAATCAGCAAAATCTTCCAGTTTCCAAGGGTAATCAGGTTCTTTCTCTCCACAAAAGCCAGGAAGGGTAATAATTTTGATATCAAAAAATTTTTGTAAACCAGTAACCAATTTTCTACGATTATCCCATACATCAGTACTTTGCGTTTGTGAAGTATAATGCTTATAATCCCAGCCATGAATTAATACCAATTTTTTCATCCTAATATTGTCCTTCGGTTAAAAATAGTGAATTTTCATAGATCTTCTGAACCAGATCTTCCGTATTTTCCCCGCGCAGAACGGCAATTTCGGCTGCCAGTTCCGGCAGATTCTCGGGATAAACTTCTTGCCCGTGTACCGGGCCTTGATACGGGCCGTCGGTCTCCAACAGGATTCGGTCTGCCGGAACGCTTTGCAAAACCTCTTGCCGGGCCGGATTTTTCAAAATAGAAAAGTTAAAACCGACATATCCGCCTTGTTTAATAATTTTTTTCAAAAATTCCGATTTGCCGTTATAAGAGTGAATAACAAATTTTTTTGGCATATATCCCCAAAACATCTCCATTTCCTGCTGAGCTTTAACGGCATGAATCAGCGCCGGACGTTTGTATTTATTCGCCAGCCGCAACTGTTCGGCAAAAATTCTCTGCTGCGCTTCCCTGTCCGGGTTATGATAAAAATCCAACCCGGTCTCGCCGACCAAAGCCGTCGGATAATCCTGCAGATATTTTTCCAAAAGATTCTCCCAGCCGTGTTCAGCCTCGGAAGTATGCCACGGATGCAGGCCGAACGCCGGAATAATCGTATCGGGATATGTATGAACCAAAGCGGCAATCGCCGGCCAGTCTTTTTCGGTAATCGCCGCGCAAACCAGCTTTTTTACGCCGGCTTTCCGCGCGCCGGCAATAATATCCGTTGCACATCTTTGTTTAAAATCTTGCAAATGTATGTGGCTGTCCATAAACTGCATGGTAATAACTTTCAAATTTTACCGGGATTTTACAAACAAATGGCAATTTTTACAAGACCGATTTTAGAAATTAATCTGCAAAATCTGCTTGCCAATTACAAGCTGTTGTCCAAACTGGCGCCGCAAAGTGTTCCGGCCGCGGTTGTCAAAGACGATGCCTACGGACTCGGGGCGGCTGAGGTTGCCGGAATTTTATACCGGGAAGGCGGCTGCCGCAGCTTTTTTGTTGCACACGGCGTGGAAGGGGCAATTGTCCGCGGCGTGGCGCCGGAGGCAGCCATTTATGTTTTGCAGGGTATGGGTAAAGACAGCGTCAAAGATTTTCAGAAATGCCGCCTGACGCCGGTCATCAGCAGCCCGCAGCAGCTGGATTTTTGGAAAAACCGCCGCCTGGACGGCATTCGTCCGGTTATTCATATTGAAACCGGGCTGAACCGCCTCGGCTTTCGGGAAAATGAACTCGCTGCCCTTTCGGCGGAAGACAAAAACGAGTTTTCTTATGTTATGTCGCATCTGGCCTGCGCCGATGAACAGGGGCATTTTATGAATGTCCGCCAGCTGGAAAATTTCCGCCGCCTGACGGCAGAGTATTTCCCCGGTCTGCCGGCTTCGCTGTCGGCCTCCGACGGCGTCTTTCTCGGACAGGATTTTCAGTTTGATATGGTTCGTCTCGGCGCGGCAATGTACGGCATCAATACGGCTCCGTACCGCGAAAACCGAATGCAGAGTCTGATAACGGTAACGGCTCCGGTTTTGCAGGTTGAGGATTTGCCGGAAGGCGAG
This sequence comes from uncultured Pseudomonadota bacterium, assembly GCA_949300375.1. GTDB lineage: Bacteria > Pseudomonadota > Alphaproteobacteria > RF32 > CAG-239 > MGBC133411. Next base: position 42,982 of record CASGEB010000019.1, on the reverse strand, counting down.
TTTGTCGGCTATTCTGCCACATATCGCGCCAATTCGTTGCGCCGGATTGCCATTGTGTCAATCGGATACGGCGACGGCCTGCCGCGTTCGCTCTCGAATGTCGGCAAGGTGTTTTTCAAAAAGGGCAATACAAGGTTTGAGGCGCGCATAATCGGGCGGATTTCCATGGATAACGTAATCTGCGACATTACCGGCATACCGGATGTTTGCTGCGGAGATTGGGCTTTTCTGCTGGATGAAAATTATACGCTGGACGATATGGGGCGCGATGCCGGGACCATCGCTTATGAGGTTGTTTCCCGGCTTGGCAAGAATCCACGGTTTGAGCGCCGGTATAAATAGGGTATCGTAATTTGCCGCAAAAAAATATTTCCCAGAAATTTTCAGGGAAATATTTTTTATCATAAGACAATTTTTTATGCGGCTTTGTTTTTCTTGGCGTCCATAAAATGTTCCAGCCAGTGGATATTGTATTGTCCGTCAATATATTCCGCCTGAGAGATAATTTCCTGATGCAGCGGAATTGTTGTTTTAACGCCTTCAATGACAAATTCCTCCAATGCCCTGCGCAAACGCATCAAAGCGGCATTGCGGGTTTTTCCGTGAACAATCAGCTTGGCAATCATGCTGTCGTAAAACGGCGGAATGCTGTAACCGGAATAAATCTCGGAATCAACCCGGACGCCGAGACCGCCGGGAGCGTGCCATTCGGTAATCTTACCGGGGCAGGGTGCAAAAGTGTCCGGATCTTCTGCGTTAATCCGGCATTCGATTGCATGGCCGCTGAATTGAATGTCATCCTGTGTATATCCCAAGGTCGCACCGCTGGCAATGCGAATTTGCTCGCGCACGATGTCAATGCCTGTTACGGCCTCTGTAATCGGATGTTCCACTTGCAGACGGGTGTTCATTTCCATAAAATAGAAATGTCCGTCTTCATACAAAAATTCCAGAGTTCCTGCACTTGTGTAACCGATTTTTTCAATTGCTTTGCGGACAATCTCGCCGATTTCATAACGCTGTTCTGCGTTCAAGGCCGGAGACGGCGTTTCTTCAATAACCTTTTGATTGTTTCTCTGAATAGAACAGTCGCGTTCGCCCAAATGAACCACATGGCCGTATTTGTCAGCCAATACCTGCATTTCAATATGGCGGGGTTTTTGCAGATATTTTTCCATATAAACCACATCGCTGGTAAAAGCGGCTTTGGCTTCGGCACGGGCCATGGTATAAGCTTCTTCCATTTCCTGGTCGTTAAACGCGATTTTCATGCCTTTTCCGCCGCCGCCGGCCGTAGCTTTGACGATAACCGGATATCCGATTTTATTGGCCCATTCTTTGGCGTGTTCAATGCTTTCAAGGGCAGGACTCCCGGGCGTAATCGGCAGACCGGCCTCCTGTGCGGCTTTGCGCGCGGTGATTTTATCTCCCATCAGACGCATTTGTTCTGCGGTCGGTCCGATAAAAGTAATGCCGTGAGCCTCGACCATCTCGGCAAAATCGGCGTTTTCTGATAAAAAGCCGAACCCCGGATGAATAGCATCGGCCCCGGTAATCAAAGCTGCGGAAATAATCGCCGATTTATTCAGGTAAGAGTCGGTAGAACGCGCCGGGCCGATACAAACGGCCTCGTCAGCCAGACGAACATGCATGGCATTGGCGTCGGCTTCTGAATGGACGGCAACCGTACGAATACCCATCTCGCGGCAGGCGCGGTGGATACGAAGGGCAACTTCGCCGCGGTTGGCAATCAATACTTTTTCAAACATCATATTATCCTAAAAAATAAATGCGGAACAAACTATTCAATAACGATTAACGGTTCTCCGTATTCAACCGGATCGCCGCTGGCAACCAAAATCTTGGAAACTTTTCCGCCTTTATGGGCTTTAACCGGGTTAAAAGTTTTCATTGCCTCAATCAGGCAGACTGTATCGCCTTCGGCAACGCTGTCGCCGGGCTTGACATAATCCGGGCTGTTTGGATCGGCAGAAAGATAAACAACGCCGACCATCGGAGACTTAACGGCATTCGGATCTTTGCTGTAGTCGATTTCAGCAGCCGGAACATTCTCGGCAGCCGGTGCAGCGGCCGCAGGAGCGGCAGGAACCGGTGCAGCCGGCATCATCGGCAGCGGAGCTGCGGGAGGAGGAACCGGAGCGCCGCCGCGGGACAGGGAAATCCGGCAGCCTTCATCTTCGTATTCCAGTTTTGTCAGATTGGTTCTGTCAAGGATTTCAGCCAGCTTACTGATAATTTTTGTATCCAATGGGGTAGACATTTATGTTCTCTCTCTTTCAAAAAAGTTAAAAGCTAAAAACCCCCTGCGCAGGGGACACCAATTATCAACTTTCTTACCTCGGATTTTATAAAAAAACAACAAAAATATTCAAAAAAACATAAATTTGCACAAAAATATTCAAAAAAATCACAATTTTTTAAGAATTTGCGCCGGATTTAAAAATTAACGACGGATATCAAATTCAACAATTTTATTTTGGACGAATAAAGCGTTTTTGGCTAATTTTGACTTGAATAATTGCAATATTATGTTATACTTGCATTCAAATTTCAAGGAACATAAAAATGCCGTACACCAAACCAAAATTTGTTGTTTACGGAATGAAGAAAAAAACATTGGTCGCAGTAATTGCGCTGTTGGGCCTCAGTTCGTTGTCTTCTCTCAACCGTAATGAAAATATGCGGGAAAGAGCGCAGGAAAAAATGCGGCAGATGGCATTGCTTAAAGATCCCGCCCGTTTTCCTTCATCCGATAAACCGCCGCGTTATCGGCCTTTTTCGCATACTCTGCGTGAAGAACTTAAAAAAGTCGACTATCAGGTTGATACGGTCGATTTTTGTCCTTTTGCTGCAAATGGCGATGGTTTGTATCAAAATTTGGGATATTTTGACGAAGAAAATAAAAAAATCACCATTTATCATTTTCGGGATATAAGAGTTTGGAATAATGAAACCTCTGTTATTTCCAGGTTAAACGATTTTGACGCCAGACAGGCCGTGTTGGCTCATGAATACCGGCATGTCATAAATGCCGGATACGACAATAGCCGTCTGAATCTGCGGGATTATGCCCAAAGTCTGCGCGATGATGAAATTTCCGGCTGTATAGCTTCGGTATTGTTAAAGAGGGAAAAATTTTTGGATAACGGAGACTACGCGGTATTTGACGGCAGCCCGGAATCTGAATATTATGCCGAAGCTGTCAAAGCCGGATTGTTTTATCCGCAGTTTGGAAAAATGAGCCGCTTGGAGCAGCGGGTTTTGATTATTGCCGGCGGTAAAATCTGGGAACAGAACCATTCTGCGGGGTATGAAAGCCTTTTCCGTGAAAAAATTGCCGCTTATGCGGGAGAAAAAGATTTTGCGGCATTGACCCGCAATACGGATGAAGAATATCGCCGGCTCAGCGCGCATTATTATACTTTTAAATTTGATGGCAGAACAATTGACTTATCGCGGGAAAGGCCTGAGCCGATGCCTTTGTCTGATGATATGGAAACTTATGTAAAAATTCTGTTATTTAAGATAAAAACCCGTGAAATTTTAGAATCCGGCCGTCAGACTATGCAAAAACTGGCTTCGGAAATCCGCGCCCGCTGGTAATTGCCGGCTGATTTTCAATTGTTCGGAACGCTTATAAAATCCTTTTAAAATAAAAAACCATAAAAAATCCGCCAGGCGCCGTCTGCGTGGCCGGCATTTTACGCGTTACTCTAAAATCAAATACAAAAAGCAGATTTTTGTTAAAATAGACAAAAATAATGCTTGCATTGTTTGTGGAAGTATGATATGTTGAACGTGTGAAATAAATATTCTTATGTTTTAAATAAAATTTTATCATTATGAGTACAATTTTTGAAAAAGTAAAAGAGTTAGCTAAGGAAAATGGTTTCAAATGTAATGCAGCCGGTCGACGGTTCGTTGCTGATAAAATTCAGGTAACTGAACCGAGGGCATTTAACGGCGATATCGTTAGAACCTTGCATCTGGCTGAAGAAATTGGCGGGTGTAAGCCTGGGGAAGAATTCGAATATATTAATGCGCAGGATGGAAAATCTGTTTTCCGTATCTGTGAACTAACGAATATTCCGAAAGATTTAACCAACCCGGTGTTAGTGGGATTTTCGGGTACAATGGCTTTGCCGGCGTATCTGATGGAAGCTGTACGTATCTATGCAAAACAGACAGGTATTGTGCTGCCGTTGCTGCTTGTAGGCAAAGAAGGCAACAAAGGCTTGTTTGGTAAAACGTTTGACCGCGCCGAAGGCTTAATGATTGAGGCTGAGAACAAGACTTATATGAACATTTTGGAACTTATGGCGCCATCTGCTTGGGTTCGGGAAAATGCGCGTGTATGTCAAGACACCGACACAGCCGGAAACTTGGATGAGCTTGCCGCTTTTGCCCGGACTCAGGGAAAAGAAGTAACATTCATTCTTTGCACCGGACAGCCGTGGTACGACAAACGCGTGGTTGCTGAATTTGCTTGGCACGCACGGGAAGAAAAATACAAAGACGTGAAAATGAACTTTGTTCTGATTCATTGTCCGTTGTATCTTGGTTTCCACGTTGTCGACGGACGTCCTTCCGAACTTTCGCTTGGTTATGCTCAGGCTTCGGTAGGCCCTTTGTGCAAAGACACAATCGGCTTTGATGGCGCGACGGCTTCAGCAAAGCCTGAACGTTTCTTGATGCCTGGTGTGAAGGAATTTGACTGGACTCAGCTGGAAGAACTCATTAAAAACTACGCCAATATGGGCTGGCCGAATTATGAAGAAATTCTGTTTGGTTCTAATCATGAAGACGCAGTTACTAATGTTCTGGTGGCGGACTTATACGCCCGCGCTTCCTTTACGGAAGACAGCTATGATAAGGAAATTCGTCAAGACGTGGCTGAATATCAGGCATTTGCAGGCGCTTATGATGGAGGTGATTTCTTAACCTACTTGCAAAATACGCCGGACAATAGTTTTTTCGATCGCTAATTTTTCAAATCTTCAAATAAATTATATTATGGAAAAAGACTACAAGAGTTCATCATGCAGTTCAGACAAAGGTTACACTTCTAACCCAAACTATCCGGAACCTTCATATCATGGTGATGGTAAGGAGTATTCTTGGCAGAAAGAAGAACGTGAACATGGCCTTTCTGTTGAAGATTACAAAACCCGTTACATTTGGGGTGGAGATCGTATCGACAGGGATTAAATCCAAAAGCTGTTGAAGCTGAGGCGCAAGCTGTAAAAATAACAGCTTTTGTCTTCGCTTTACAAAAAATAAAAGGAATCCAAACTTTGGATTCCTTTTTTTGTAGATTGAATGTAAATTCCGTAGGTTCAACGGGTTATGCGTCAAAGATGAGGCAAGAGTAGTTCTCAAGATTATAAAAAGGGCTTGCAGTCATTGATGAATACTTTTTTATAATGCTTTACCCTTGCCCTTTATTTTTACAATAAGCACAAAAAATCCCTCACAAAAACGGAGGGATGTTATAAATGGTGCTCAGTAGGAATTGCTAAGCAAAAGGCTGACAGACGTCAGGCTTTTGTCTGCAAAATCTTTGGAACATCTTGGTAAGCCAGGGGAGCGGAAGCCCCCGCCGCGCACCTAGATGCCAAAGGAGACCCGTCCCCGCAAAGACAAGCATAGCGCCGTCTGCGCGGCTGAGTACAAAAAATCCCTCACAAAAACGAAGGGATGTTATAAATGGTGCTCAGGGACGGGATCGAACCGCCGACACGAGGATTTTCAGTCCTCTGCTCTACCGACTGAGCTACCTGAGCAGTAGCTGATGTCTGTCAGTCGAAAAGACTTATAATGTATATTTTTGGTCTTGTCCAGCATTAATTTATAAATTTGCAAAAAAAAATAAAAAATATATTATTTCCTGCAAAGACAGGCAAAAAGCAGGAACAAAGACGCCGGTGGATAAAGCTGTATTCCCGGAAAAGTTCGGCAAAACAAAAAAACAGCGCAACCGGCAAGTCGTTGCACTGTTTTTCAAAAAAAATACCGGATGTGTAAACTATGTTTTCAAGTCAACCAACAGCTGCAGCATTTCATCCGTGGTGGTAAAGGCGGATGCATTAACGGAATAAGCTCTTTGAACGACAATCATTTTAGAAAAATCTTCTTCAACATTAGCCGTAGAGCTTTCCAGAGCTTCCGGTGTAATCATGCCGTTTCCGTTCAAAAAATAAGATTCCCCGCAATCGGCGTTGGCCTGAAACATTGTATTGGAAACATTGTATAAATTATTCGGAGCTTCAAATCCGACAAGGGCAAGCTGCGCGTAATTAACGGTTTTTTCGTTGGTGTATTTTCCCTTCAAAACCCCGTTTTCATCAAAATAACAAGAGACAAAGCGTCCGCTCGGATATCCGTCTTGTGAAACGTTAACCAGTTGGTTGCTGCCGTCATATTGTGTCATTTTGGAAATGTCAATACTAACGCTGTTGGCTCCGCCGCCGGCTTCTTCCGTCCACTGTACGCCGATATCCAAAGATTTTGGCGAAACCACTGAGCCGTTCTCGTCAAACATCACCTCTATCGGGCCGCCGGTAACGGTTCCGCCGTCTTCCATTACAAAATCAACAGACCATGTATTGGCGCGCCCTTCGACCTTTGAAAAAATCATACTCATATTCCGGCCGTCATTGTTAGGGCCGTAGACGGTCAGGCTGTAGACATTGCTGGGTTCGTTTGCGGAAACGTTGGCGACAATATCCATCTGAGCCGTTGCTTTCGATGGCATAATCTCTTGCGGATCAATGATAATGTCTTCCGGCGTGGCGGAAAAGGTTCCGTCTGCGTTGGCTTTAAAGCCTTGAACGGTATAACCGTTCGGCGCAATCAGATAAGTTGTCCCGTCCACGCTGCGGGTTTCAAAATTTCCGGCTCTGGTATAATAAGAATATCCGCCGGAATCTTTAACCAGAAAAAAAGCGTTTCCGGTATTGTTGATTGCCACGTCAAAAGTCTGCCCGGTTGACTGAATGGTTCCCATTGAGGTTACATAAGTCCGGTCATAAGCCGTCACGCCGGAAACATCGGCTCTTGAAGATGATAAGCCGGAATTTCCGCCGCCTTTTACCACAGGCTGGGAACCGAGCAGAGTCTGGAACAATGTTTCCTGCTTTTTATATCCAACAGTGTTGACATTGGCAATATTGGTGCTCACTGTCGACATGGCATGGGATTGTGCTTCCATGCCGGTAACTGAAGGATAAAACATACTTAATGCCATTTTTTGTTCTCCGAAAATTCATCTTAAACGGTTATATGCAATCTTTGTGCCAGAGTTGATGCTGAAAAGGTAAAAGGATAAAGATATTGGGTTTGGCACGAAGATTGCATAGAACGGGCTAAAGTTAATTTATTTGCAAAGGTCAAAACGATGGAAGTAAAAGATGTCAATAATACAGCGGCTCTCGCAATGCTGACGCGCGGCAACGGAACGGCGGCCAATAATGGTCTTGGCGGCGGCGCTTTTTCAAATCTGCTGGAGACGCAGGTGCAAATACCCGATTTTTCCAAAGAGATTAAATTTGCAGTTCAGGAAAACGTAAGTGCGGAAAAACTTGCTTCGTCGGAAAATGTCAAAAAAGATAATGTGCCGGAAAAAGATGTAAATAATAAAAGTGATAAAGACCGTGTCCAAAATCAAGAAAAGGACAAGGCTGAAAAAACGGAACAAAAAGAAACTTCCCGCCCGGAAGACGATAAACGCGCGGAAAATAAAGAAAACAGTCCGGCGGAAGAGGAAAATAATGTTTCGGAAGATGTTGAGAGTGGCGCCGACGAAGAAAAAGATGATAAAGCGGGCGCGGCTGTCCTTCCTGATTTGTCTTTGTTGTTGATGGGGGATGTTCAGACGCCGGTTGGCGTTTTGGAAACGGCGCCGTCTTCTGAGGGCGCTGCCGTACAGCCTGTCCGGTCTGCTCCGGCTGCGGATGTTCTTCCGGAAACTCTCGGAACGGAAATGGCCGCCGCGGCATCCTCTCCGGCTGAAAAGGTTTCCGGGGCTGCGGAACAAAAGAGTTCCGGAACTATTGATATTTCTTCTTTGCAGATGGTGCCGGAAGAAACGGCTGTTGAATTTTCTCCGATTGCGCCGGAAGTGGCCGAAACCGATAAATCTGCCGGAAAAGGAAAAATGCCGTCGGCATCGTCGTCAACGATTTTGCCGTCGGATTCAGAATCTCCTGTTATGGCTGATGATTTATCTGAGCCGGTTGCCAAATTGGCAGATTTGGAACTGAACGGGGAAGAAATAAAGTTAGATGTTAAAATAAAAGATGCCGGGGAAAATTTTTCCTATCGGAAAACTTCTGACCTGGCGGCAATGGCGGCGGCCGACCTGGAAGTAAAGGCAGATGATGTAAAACCGGAAGAAAGCCGTTTTCGTCTTTTCAGCCAGCCGTCGGCTGAAGGAAAAGGTTCTGCGCAGAACTTTGGGCAGACCCCGAATATGACTGCTCAGCAGTCGGCGGGTGTTCAGCCTGTTCAGAATCCGGCGCTCAATGCGGTTGCGGCAGTCTCGGCCGGCAATAATGCGGATACTGCGGCTGAGGTGGCCAAAAATGCAACGACGGAAGTCAAAGGCGTTCAAATGGCTCAAGCCGCCGGCGGCAGCGAATTTGTCAATGCGGCCAAAGCCAGAACGGCGGAACAACTGAAATCCCCGGTTAATGACGCATATAAAGGAATGAGCCGCGAAACCATAGAGCAGGTTAAGGTTAATATTACCAAATCGGCGGTTAAAGGCGTTGACAAGATTGATATTTCGTTAAAGCCGGAAGAACTCGGGCATATTGAAATAAAAATGCATTTGGCCAAAAATGGCAGATTGCAGGCCGAAATCATCGCCAGCCGTCCGGAAACAATGGAAATGCTTCAAAAAGAGGCACAGAATTTGCAAAGATCTTTTGAAGAAGCCGGGTTCCAGACGGATGAAAACAGCTTAAACTTCAGCTGTCGGGAAGATAACGCTCAGTCCGGACAGCAGGAGCGCAGCTATGAAATGCGCCGCTTTATTGGTGAAGCTCTGGACAGCGACTTTAGCAATGATAATTTGTCCGGCTATGCAGAAAACAGTTGGGACGGTCAATCCGGATTAAACATTCGGGTTTAGGTTAAAAGGAGAAAGAAAATGACAACGGATATCAGTTCGATTACAGGCTATGCCGCAAGCAGTGCGGCAACAAATTCTGCAAGCCAGCAGCTTTCCGCTGATATGAATACGTTTCTGCAGCTTTTGACCACGCAGTTGCAATATCAGGATCCTCTTGATCCGATGGACACGGCGGAATTTACCAACCAATTGGTTCAATATTCCAGTGTTGAACAAGCTATCCAGACCAACAGCAAATTAGATACGTTGCTGCAGCTGAATGTTTCTAATCTGGGAGCCCAGGCTGTGTCATATATCGGCAAAACCGTTCAGGTTCTGGGCGATGTTATGCCTCTTGAAAATGGCAAAGCCAAAGCGGCCTATACGTTGGATAAAGATGTTCAGAGTGTTACGATTACCGTCAAAGATATGAACGGAAAAGTCGTTTATTCCGAAACGGGAGAAACAAGCAGCGGAACGCACGAATTTACTTGGGACGGTAAGGATTCCAACGGAAACCAGCTCTCTGACGGAGCCTATCAGATTGTTGTTGGCACGAAAGTTGCAAGTGGAGAAACAAGTGCTAATGTTACGACGACGGTTTTCGGACGCGTAACCGGAATTGCCAGCGATTCTTCAAATGTCTATGTTGGTCTTGGCGATGCCGTAACGGCCACGTTGGGTGATATTCTTACCATACGGGAAGATACATACTTTGATAAAGACGTGTCGACAACTCCGGAAAATCCGGAAGACGGCGCGGATGAGACGGAAGAAACTGCCTAGTGGCAAAATTATTAAAAAAGATGCTTTAGGAGAAAACAAATGAGTTTATTTGGTGCATTACAGTCTGGTATTTCGGGGTTGGCTGCTCAGTCTAATGCGATGGGCGCAATCTCTGATAATATCGTCAATGTAAATACGGTAGGATACAAAAACAACACCACTTCTTTTCAAACTTTGGTGACCAAACAGACTTCAAGCTCATACTATTCCCCGGGCGGTGTTCAGCCGGTTTCCAAACAAGGGATTAATGTACAGGGATTGTTGTCGTCGGTATCTTCTTCCACGGCGGTAGCCATCAGCGGCAACGGTTATTTTGTTGTCAATCAGGCAGCCAATCCGGGCGAAGGCGATTTGTGGGCTTATACCCGTGCCGGCGACTTTGATATTGACCAGTCCGGCTATCTGGTAAATACCGGCGGCTTTTATGCTCAGGGATGGTCTTTGCTGCCGTGGGACGGTAATGCGCAGGCCAGTACGGTTGAAATCAACGGTATTACTTATATGAAAGCCTATTACGACAGCAATGGCGATACGGTATATATCAATGACAACATCATCGATTCCCGCAACCTGCAGCCGATTAACCTTGCCACAATCGGTGGTACGGCCACGGCTACCACGCAGATTAGTTTTGGCGCCAATCTTCCGTCCGGCGATGAAATTTATGATCCGGTTGCAGGTACCGGCGGACATCATAAAATTTCCGCTCTGATTTATGACAGCTTGGGCAATGCCAGCAATATGAGCCTGAATTATTACAAGACGAGCGCCAACGGCTGGAGCATGAGTACTTCTGTTCCGAGCGGGGCTTCCAATGTTAGCTTGCACACGCAAATCCGCGGTCAGGATCAGGTATATGCCGCTGCCGGCCAGCTTGAGTTTACCTCCATTCCGGAGACAGGTTCGGTTATCAGTATTACCACCAACGGAACAACTTATAACTTCCAGTTCGGTAATGGTACAATTACAGATCCGACAATGCAGGGAACAAATGTTGGCGTTGATATTACCTCTGCCGTATCTGTTGCCGAATTTTCAGAGATTTTTGTTAATGCATTGAAAAACACGCTGCCGGAAGGAGACAGGTTTGCTGTTCAGACTAACGGTATCAGCATTACCCAGTCTTCTACCGGTGATGCTCTGCGTATTGATGCCAGCCGCGCTTTGTCCTGCGTCCAGAGTTCTTCCAATCCGAACGAACTGACGGGCATTCCGACCGGTGTCTTTACAATTGATAAAGTTTCAGAAATGCTGACCAATGGTGCGGTTATTAACTTTACTTCCACAACGCCGGGCGATTATGTCGGCAAAACCATAGAAATTAACGGCGTTACCTTTGAATTTGTCAATGGCGGCGCGGCGACGGGCGGCAATGTCGCTGTCGATATCAGCGGCCTGATAGACGGCGGAAACGTTTCTCCGAATGATGTTGTCAGCAAACTTGTTTCAGAGATTCAAGACGCGGACAACGGCATTATTGAGCCGGGACGTTTTGTCGCCAGCGGTTCTTCTTTGCAAATCCTGCCGACGTCGACCGGCCCTGATATTGAACTGACGGCCAACCTTACCGGTATTGCCAACGGCAGAGTTCGTAATGATGGCGGCGTATGGGAAAATTTAGGCACGGGAGCGGTAACCATTGCCAACGAGTTTGTTGTTGACGAACAAGTCGAGCAAGGCTCGATTGTTCCGGCTGTCCGTTTCGATTCGCAAGGTACGCCGAAACAATATTATGTTTCCGAAATGTCAATCGAATGGGCAAACGGAGCTTTGGATATGACCGGTGCCCAGAATGAGGGCGTAAGAATTGCGTTGGAAATGGGCAATCTCGGAACCAACGACGGTTTGACCAACTTATCCGGAGACTTCACGACCAACTACATTAACCAGGACGGTGCCAAATTCGGAAGCTATTCCGGCGTCAGCATTGATGAATCCGGTGTTGTAACGGCATTGTTTGATAACGGCGAAACCCGCCCGATTGCAATCCTGCCGCTTGCAACTTTTGCCAATCCGAACGGCATGGAGTCTCTGACAGGTAATGCCTGGATTGAAACGGATTATTCCGGACAGGCTTTGCTGAAAAGAGCCGGAACGGACGGTGCCGGAGAAATCTCTTCCAATGCGTTGGAAAGCTCGACCGTTGACCTGGCAACCGAGTTCTCCAATATGATTGTAACTCAGCGGGCATATTCGGCCGCCACCAAGATTATCACGACAGCCGATGAAATGCTCGACGAATTAACCAGATTAACTTAATCTGATTAGTCGGAATTTTCCCCTGAAGTCAGCCCCGTTCCCCCGCGGGGCTTTTTCTTTGCCTGTTTCTCTTGGAGGCGGAAAAAGAAACATAAGACGTTAAAAAACTTGCAATAAAAAAAATATCCTGTATTGTAAAATCCGGGCAATCGGATAGCTGCGCCGCGGAATGTAATATCCGCCGGTGAGGAAAGTCCGGGCTTCACGGAGGCAGGGCACCAGATAACGTCTGGCTGGAGAAATCCAAGGGAAAGTGCCACAGAAAGTTACCGCCCTCTATACGGGGGTAAGGTTGAAAAGGCGAGGTAAGAGCTCACCGCGGTTTTGGTAACAAAACCGGCCAGGAAAACCCTGCTCGATGTAAGACCAAGTTAGGACACGGTTTTCTTGTCAGAAAACCAGTATGAAGCGCCTCCGCTTCTTCCAGAGGTAGGTCGCGATGAGCCGGACAGCGATGTTCGGTCAAGATGAATAGCTATCGTCATGATATTTCAGTAGCAGGAATATTAATGATACAGAACCCGGCTTACAGATTGCCCTATTTTCTTGTTTGACTTCTTGATATTTGATTTGCAAATTCCGACTCTTTAGTGTAAAACTAAAAACATTAAAAATAATGTGGGAAAATAAACAAATGCAGCAAACGCTCAAAAATTCTTTGCAAATTAACGGTATCGGCCTGCATTCCGGCTTGCCCGTACGTCTGACAATACATCCTGCGCCGGTAGACAATGGCATTGTCTTTTGCCGGACGGATATACCGGAAAAACCGGTTATTCCCGCCCGCTATGATTATGTTGTCGATACCCGCAACTGCACTTGTCTGGGAGATAAAAAAGGCAATGTTGTTTCGACGGTCGAGCATATTATGGCAGCTTTGTCCGTTGCCGGTATAGACAACGCCGTTATTGACGTCGATGGCCCTGAAGTTCCGATTATGGACGGCAGCGGCAAAATTTTTTATGACGCTTTGTCTGCCGCCGAAAAAGAAGAACAGGCATCTCCCCGCAAATATGTTAAGGTGCTGAAGACGGTCAGCTTTACCGATGAAAAAGGCAATACGGCAGAACTGTCTCCGGCGGAAGAAGGATTCAAAGTCTGTTTTGAAATAGACTTCCCGTCCAAAATTGTCGGGCATCAGTGCTTTAACGATGTCGTAACGCCGCAGATATTTGCAGAAAAAATTGCGCCCTGCCGGACGTTTACTGAAAAAGCCGCTGTTGATTATTTGCAGTCTTTGGGGTTGATTAAAGGCGGAAGTTTGGATAATGCAATAGTTTTAGACGGCGAGAAAATCTTAAATCCGGGCGGATTCCGGGTCAAAAATGAATGTGTCAACCACAAGGTTTTGGATGCTGTCGGCGATATGTTCAGCGCCGGGCATCAGATAATCGGACAGCTGCACGCCAGCCGTACCGGACATTTTCATAACAACCAGCTTTTGAAAAAACTGTTTGCGGACAGTTCCAACTATAAAATCATTTAAGGGATGAAAAAATGAAAAAACTTTTCGGACTTTTTGCAGTTTTGTTCGGTTTGAGTTTGTTAAGCGCTTGTGCGAGTGCGCCTGAGGTCAACGAAAACGCCTCGGCGGAAGAGCTTTACACGCAGGCGCACAAGCTTTTGGAAAAAACGTCTTATGCCAAAGCTGCGGAAACTTTTGAAAAAGTCGAATTGGAACACCCTTATTCCAAATGGGCGACCAAGGCCAAACTGATGGGAGCCTACGCTTATTATAAAGATCAGAAATACGATGATGCCATTCTGAGCCTGGATCGCTTTATTAAATATCACCCGGGCAACCAGGATGCGCCGTATGCCTATTATCTGAAAGCCTTGTGTTATTATGAGCAGATTGTAACGGTTGACAAAGACCAGAGCAATACGGCAAAGGCCAAAGAGGCGTTTGAACAGGTCATCAACCGTTTCCCGGACAGTGAATATGCCCAGGACGCCAAACTGAAAATTGATTTGGCAAACGACCACCTGGCCGGAAAAGAAATGGAAGTCGGCCGCTACTATCTCAGGCAGAAAAACTATCTTTCGGCGCTGAACCGTTTTTCGGTTGTCGTAAATGAGTATCAGACCACCAGCCATATTGAAGAAGCTCTTTACCGTCAGGTGGAAATTTATACCATTCTCGGTCTGAATTCCGAGGCTCGTACGGCAGCCAAAGTATTGGCTTACAACTATCCGGATGGCAAATGGACAAAGAAAGCCAAGGGGATTATCGGGAGCAAGTAAACAAAATGCTGCAGTCTCTGTCTATCCGCAATGTTGTGCTTATTGACAAACTGGATTTGGATTTCAAACCCGGGCTGAGCGTTCTGACCGGGGAAACCGGTGCCGGGAAGTCGATTCTGTTGGATTCTGTCGGGCTGGTACTCGGCAATCGGGCCGAAACTTCTCTCATTCGCCACGGCGAAGACAAACTGGCGGTTGCCGCGTCTTTTTCCCTGCCTAAAGAGGAAAATCCGCTCTGGCAGCTTTTTAAAGAGAACGAGCTTGAAGTTGAAGACGAACTGATTGTCAAACGCGTTTTATCGCGTGACGGCAAAGGCAAAATTTTTGTAAACGACCAGCCCGTCAGTGCCAAATTATTAAAAGAAATCGGCAAATATCTGGTAGAAATCCACGGACAGTTTGATAATCAGGGGCTTTTAAATCCGGCAAACCACCGCGATGTTTTGGACGCTTTCGGAGCTTATCCGTTTTTGCTTGAGAATGTCAAAAACAGATTCGCTGTTTATCGTTCGGCTCAAAAGGCTCGTCAGGAGGCGGAAGAAAATATTTTGCATGCCAAAGACGAGGAAGAAAACCTGCGCCATTGGACTGCGGAACTGGAAAAAATAAATCCGGCGGCCGGGGAGGAAGACGAGCTTGGCAAACGCCGCCTGGAACTGATGAATGCCGAAAAGATTATTGAAAATTTGAATTATGCCTATGGAGCCTTAACCCGGGGCGCCGATGTCTTATCGGCTCTGCGCCAGGCGCAGTCAGCCATTTATAAGGCCAACGATATGGTAGACGGCAAATATTCCGATATCATAGATGCGCTGGAGCAGGCGATGATTGAGGCGGATGAAGCCGTTAATCAGATAGAAAATGCTTCTTCTAATGTGGCTGTAGATACCGATGAACTGGAAGAAATCGAAAGCCGTTTGTTTGCCTTGCGTGGTCTGGCGCGCAAGCATCAGGTTGAGATAGACGCTTTGCCGCAGGTCTTGGCGGATTTAAAGCAAAAGCTCAATAATATTGAATTTGGCGAAGAAGGGCTGATCAGGCTGCGCAAAGAAGAAGACGCCGCCAAGCTTGAATATGTCAAAGCGGCAAATGAATTGTCATCAGCCCGGCGCCAGGCGGCGGCCAAGCTTGATGCGGCAGTAATGAAAGAACTTCCTCCGCTGAAAATGGAAAAAGCCAGATTTGTTACCCAGGTTGGAAAATTGGAAGAAGGAAATTGGGGCGAAAACGGATTTGATACGGTTATGTTTACGGTTGCGACAAATCCGAACTCGCCGCAAGGCCCGATTAACAAGATTGCTTCCGGCGGAGAACTGGCGCGTTTTATGCTGGCGCTGAAAGTCAATCTGGCGCAGAGTTCCAGTGTGGAAACAATGATTTTTGACGAGGTCGATGCCGGAGTAGGCGGCGCAACGGCACAGGCCGTGGGAGAAAGGCTGGCGCGTTTGGCGCAGGGAGTTCAGGTTTTGGTGGTTACTCACTCGCCGCAAGTCGCCGCCAGAGGAAATAATCATTTCAAAGTTGAGAAAAATACTGTCGACAATATTACGACAACCCGCGTCCGCGAATTGAGTAATGACGAAAAATGCGAAGAAATCGCCCGGATGCTGGCCGGCGAAACAGTCTCCGACGAAGCGCGGGCAGCAGCGAAAGTTCTGCTCAGTGCATAAAAAAGGCTCCTGAAAAGGAGCCTTTTTTATGCTTTTTTTTATTCATCAAACAAAATGCCGCCGGGCAAAAGGAATTTGTTTCCTATGGCGCAATTCTTCAGCTTTTCGGCCAAACGCTCGGAGCTAACCTCATTTAACGGAATAATCATATCGCCGAGCTCCGGAGAGTTCAGGATAACATTGTCTCTGCTGATATAGGCAACGTCAAATTCATATGATTTATCCATCAGTATATGTCCGTGAAAAGCCCGAAAATCAGATAAAGGCAATTCTATTTGATAAGGAATGTATCGGGCGGCAAAGCAGTTTTCCAACTCATCATCCCAATAAAGATCCGACAATCCCGGAATATCTTTTTTATCGGCGTCTACAAATTTTTCAAAACCGACGTCTACAAAACCGATCAGGTGTTCTTTGAACTGTTTTTCCAAAGCCTCCGATTGTATTTTTATTTTTCTGCGATTCATGTATTTCATGATAATCACATAAGTGACAAAAAAGACAAGAGCCGTCACAACCAAAATAATATCTGCATTCTTTTCCATAACACAAATTTTTAGTTAATAATCTTTTTTAATAATATCTTTTGTTCTGTTTTTATAGCGAATTTTATAAATTTTGTCAATCAATATTGCGTGCTGAAATCTGATTTTCCGCCCGCCTGAAGTTTATCCCCATTCTTTTGCACAGAAAAAATTAAAAATTTTTATTTTATTTCTATATGTAGTCATCTTTTAATGTTGCTATACTATATATTGTATATGTTATAATTTTTTTATAAAATACCATAAATTCCCATTGCATACCATGTTTTCCCATGCTATATAATTATCTGTTAACGGTAACAAGGGGTATGGCATTGAGAAAAACTTTTCTCTTTATGGATACGATTATCAACAAGGTCGACGCAAAAGGCCGCGTTTCCTTGCCCTCAGATTACCGCGCAATCGTTAAAGAATTATCAACCGAAATTGTCTGTTACCGCAGCCTCACATCCCCTTGTATTGAAGGCTGTCTGGAAGATTTGCTTGATAAACTGGCAACAGACATGGAAAATTCGCTCGACTTTTTCTCTCAAACTCAGGATGATTTGACGAATCTGATTTTCGGCGATGCCAAACGCTTTGCGTTTGACAGCACCGGCCGCATTGTCCTGACCGAAAAACTGCTGAAACATGCGCAGATTACCGATACGGCCGTTTTTGTCGGCAAAGGGCGCAAATTCCAAATCTGGAATCCGGAAAACTGGGAAAGAGAAGAAGCGCGCATTCGTGCCGAAGTGCTGAAAAACCGGCCGTCTCTGGCGCCAAAGGAGAATAATCAATGATCCCGGGCGGTTATGAAAAACATTTTCCGGTAATGTTGGGCGAGGTTTTGCAAAGCCTTGCGCCAGTTTGATTGCCGAACCTGTAGATGGCGCCGTCTTTGATATAGGCGTTTCTTCCATGCAGCTGGATGAGGCCGGACGCGGATTTTCTTTTTCCAAAGATGCCCCGCTGGATATGCGGATGTCTTGTTCCGGTACAAGCGCCGCCGATATTGTTAATAATACGGAAGAAAAAGACCTCGCGGATTTGATTTTTAAGTACGGTGAAGAAAAAAAATCGCGCCGGATTGCCGCCCGGATTGTTGAGGCGCGGCAAAATAAACCCATTCAAACAACCAAAGAACTGGCCGAAATCATATATTCGGTCATTCATAAAACTCCCAATGCCATTGATCCGGCAACCCGGACGTTTCAGGCGCTCCGAATCGCTGTCAACAATGAGTTGGAAGAACTTGAAAACGGCCTTGAAGGCGCGGCCCGCCGGCTCAATCCGGGCGGGAAGCTTGTGGTTGTGAGCTTTCATTCTTTGGAAGACCGCATTGTAAAGACTTTTTTCAAAAATAACGTCGGCTCCAGGCGCCATATTTCGCGCTATCGGCCGCAGGCAGAAACAATGGATGACGATTCGTTGTTTGCCGAATGTTCAAAAGCGATTGTTCCGTCCCGGCAGGAAACCGGGATAAACAAACGTTCGCGTTCGGCCAAACTTCGTTTTGCCGTAAAAAGATAATAAAAACGCATAACCCAGAAAGGAAAAAGCGACATGAATAGCACAAGATCTGCAACCTTTGCACTTTGGGTAACTCTTACCTTCCTGCTTGGTTCAGGCATATTGGTGATGAAGAATCAGGTTCAGGATCTCGAAGACCAGCTGATCGGCATCAACAAAAATATTCAGGAGGATATTAAGACTATTCATATTCTCAAAGCAGAATGGAGCCATCTCAACTCTCCAAAGCGTCTGCGTCAGCTTGCTGAAAAACATATTTCGTTAAATCCGGTTCGTGCTGAACAAATTATTAACTATTCTCAGGTACCATTCGATTATGAGGGGGGAGAAGCTGACAAGCGGATGCTTGCACAACGCAATATTTCGACTTACGCCGCCCGCAACAAAGAATTGAAAAGACTGGCGAAATTTGAACAGTAAGCAGCGCAGAAGCAACGGAGATGTGGGGAAAATATTTATCCAGGAGCCGGCGGGGAAATTTTTACCTTCCGGGACAGGAAATCAAAATCAACAAGAGTATGGCTTTTAACATACTTTCTTGCGAAAAAGATTCGCTCTCTACCTGCAAAGCCCGTATGCTTCTGGCCATTGCCGTTTTTGCCTTTGTATATATCGTAATCGCCGTCCGCCTGTTTACCGTTTGCATTAGCGGAGAAGCCGAAAAAACTTTTGCTGTGGAAGACAATCCGTATCTTCACGCCTATATGCCCAACCCGATAAAACGTGCCGATATTTTGGATCGCAACGGAATTATTATCGCCACTTCTCTGCCGACGGTTAATTTGTTTGCCAATCCCAAAAAGATTTTAAATGCCAAAAGCGCCGCCGTCAAACTCAACCGGATTCTGCCGGAGCTGCGGTATGAGGACATTTTGCAAAAATTGACCCGCAGAGGCAGTTTTGTTTATATCAAACGCAACCTGACGCCGTCGCAGCAATATCAGATTAATGCCCTGGGTATTCCGGGTCTGGAATTTGAAAGCGGAGAAAAACGCGTCTATCCGCACAAAGGGTTGTTTGCGCATATTCTGGGCAATACCAATATTGATAATCTCGGCATATCCGGCGTGGAAAAGAAGTTAAACTCCCGTTTAACCGAATCGGATATTCCGCTGCAGATGACGATTGATGCCGGCATCCAGGACACGATTCGCGAGCACCTGAAAGCTGCGGTTGAAAAATATAATGCTCTGGGTGCAACCGCAATTTTGATGGATGTCAATACGGCGGAAATCTTATCAATGATTTCGCTGCCCGACTTTGATCCGAATGATACAAGCCGGTTAAAACCGCAGCAGATGTTCAATATGGCCACCAAAGGCGTTTATGAACCGGGTTCTGTGCTGAAAGTTTTTAATACGGCAATGTCTTTGGACAGCGGCAAGGTCAAGGTTTCGGATAAATTTGATGCCACTCAGCCGCTCAAGCTGCGTTATAACGTCATCAAAGACTACCGCGGAGAAAACCGCTGGCTTTCCGTTCCGGAAGTTTTGATCTATTCTTCCAATATCGGTTCGGCAAGAATGGCTTTTGCTGCCGGCGGCAAAGAAAAACAAATGGACTTTATGAAAAAAATCGGTTTTCTGGATGAACTGCCGATAGAAGTCCCCGAGAGAGGAAAACCGCTGGTGCCGCGGCGCTGGGATGAAGGAACAATCGCCACGGTCGCGTTTGGTTATGGCTTGGCCGTAACGCCTCTGCATGTGATTACCGGATTTTCCGCCATGGTAAACGGCGGAATTTATCATGCGCCAACCTTGTTAAAACAAGACCATAAGAATCCCGGCAAACGCGTTATCTCTTATCAGACCTCCAAGTCGATGCGGGAGCTTTTGCGTCTGGTTGTTGTTGAAGGATCCGGCAAAAGGGCGAATGTCAAAGGTTATGAAGTCGCCGGCAAAACCGGAACGGCCAACAAGCTCTCGGAAAAGGGAAAATATGTCGACAAAAAAGTCCGGACGACGTTTGTTGCCGCTTTTCCGATATCCAACCCCAAATATGCTTTGTTGGTAATGATGGACGAGCCGAAAGCCACGCCGGAAAGCTGGGGATTTGTAACCTCCGGCTGGAATACCGTGCCGACTGCCGGCAAAATTATTGAGGCCATTGCGCCGCAGCTTAATATTAAGGCCAATTATGACCTTGATGAACTGCGCAACAGCCGGATTATCGAAGCCTCTTATTCCGGATAATATCGTATTGCGTCCTGTAAAAATTTTTTGACAACAAAAGTATCAAAACAAAAAATCCGAAAATGTAACATTGACATTTCCTGTCTCTGCAGTACAAGTGTTAGAGATTTATAAAGAATTTTGATGTAAATTATGGCCAAAAAGAAAGGATAAAAAATGACAAAGATTGCTGTTGCCGGAGTCCAGGACAGCCTGGGACGCGAGGTCTTAAGTTTTTTGGAAGAAGACGGCATTCCGGCCGCCGATGTTGTTGCTCTCGATTCTAAAGCGCCGCTCGGAACAATGGTTTCTTATGGCGAAGATGATGAATTGGATGTCTTTAACCTTGACGATTACGATTTTAAAGACATTGACATTGCCATATTCGCTACCCCGTCTGCCGTGTCAAAACGCTTTGTCCAAAAAGCTCTGAACAGGGGGGTAAAAGTCGTTGACTGCTCGGATGCGTTTTTTTCCGAAGCGGATGTTCCGCTGGTTATTGCCGGCGTAAATGATGAAAAAGTCACGGAAGCGGCGCGCGGTTTGGTGGCGATTCCGTCGGCGCCGGTTGCTCAGATGCTTTTGCCTTTGTCGGAAGTTCACAAAAATTATTCAATAAAACGGATTATCGCATCTACTTATTCTTCCACGTCTATTTACGGCAAAGACGCAATGGATGAGCTTTTCAACCAAACCCGCAAAATTTTTATGAACGATACGCTTGCCGATGACCAAAAAGTTTTTCACAAACAGATTGCTTTTAACGTCATTCCTCAGGTAGAAGAATTTATCGGCGATGAAACGGCCTGCGAATGGGCAATGAACGCGCAAACCAAGAAGATATGGGGCGGAGATATCAAAATCCATGCCAATTGCGCGGTTATTCCGGCTTTTATCGGTTCAGCGCAATATGTAAACGTTGAGTGCGCCTCGGAAGTCGATGTCGATGAAGTCAGAAAACTGATGAAAGCAACCAAAGGCGTTGTTGTTTTTGACAAGAACGTTGACGGCGGCTATGTAACGATTAACGATGTTCAGGGCGAGAGTGAGATTTATGTCAGCCGCCTGCGCCAGGATGTTTCGGTTGACAACGGCTTTAGTTTTTGGTGTGTTGCCGACAATCTGCGCGCCGGCATTGCCAAAAATGCCTTTGAGGTTATGAAACTGATGCTGGCGGTGGTAAAACATTAGTAAAAGAAAGGACATTCGGGTATGAAAAAGCTTTGGGGCGTTTTTCTGGCAATATCCGTTCTGTTTGCATTTTCGGCAGCAGCCCAAACGGAAGAAACCAAAACAGAAGTTGATGCCGTTACGCGCGTTGTTGAATCCATCACATCGCCGGAGGTCAATTATCGGGAAGTAAGCAAATCCCTGACCCGGACGGAAGAAACGCTCAAAAGCAATAAAATTACCGTCAGCGAAATTTCCGATACCGTCAAATTTTTAAGCGAAACCAGAACGCAGCTGTCCGACAGCAAAAAACAAGTCGAAAAAGAGTTGAATTTTGTGCAAAAACGGATAGATGCCCTCGGCGAAGCGCCGGAAGACGGTTCAGAACCGCCGCTGATAGCCAATAAGAGGAAAGAGTTTAACGAAGAGGCCTCCTCGCTGAAAAGCAAAATTGCCGAAATCGATTTGATGTTGACCAAAATTGATGAACTGGACAGCCTGATTGTAAACGTCCGTAATCAAAAATTGTTGGGCAACCTTTTGGAACGCCAGCTTCCGCTTGTTTATCCGGCAGTGTTTTTTAATGATGCCCGCTTGTTTGTTGAGTTCGGAATAGATGCCGTCCGCTCGCCGGTAGACTGGTTTCAGGAACTCAATAGCGAAGGTCGGGACTTTGTAAAATCCAATCTGCTGCCGGTAACGGTGGTCTTTCTTTTATGCTTGTGGCTGGGGGTTTATCTGCGCTTTTTCATTATGCGTCATTTTGGCTATGATAATACTTTGGAACATATTTCTTACGGGCGTAAGGTTGCGGCGGCAATAGCCGTTGCGGTTGGATACGGCGTTATCCCGGCGTTTCTGATAGGTGGATTGTTGTTATGGATGATCAATTCTCAAGTCATGACGGTGGGTTTTTTCGGCATTCTGATAAACAGCTTTTTGTATTTTACCTTGATAATGATTTTATGCAAGGCCGTTGCGCGGGTAATCTTTGCGCCTTACAATGAACGCTGGCGGCTGATAAGTTATTCAACGGATAAGGCCATAAAGGTAACGCACGCCGTATATATCAGCATTTTGCTGATTGGGATAACGGCCTGGCTGGAGCATGTTGCCGAAAAAGCCGGCTATTCTCTTGAACTGATAGGTTTTCTGACATCCGTCTCCAATGCCGCTAAAGCCTTTTCCATTGCCTGGATTGTCAAGCATTTGGTCTGGGAAGATATTCCGGAAGAAAAAGCGGAAAGTGGGGAAGAAGATATTTCTTATGATGAAACCGAAGACGAGACTTTAAGCCGGTCAATCAAAATTACTTTTCTGACCTCAATATTTGCCTTTGGTGTATTTTCTCTTTCGGTATTCGGCTATCCGTACCTTTCTGCTTTTATCTTTAACAAGCTTATCGTTTCCGTGCTGATTATCGGAGCGATTGTTATTTTCCGCAAGGCCGTAAACGAAGCTTTGCACCGAATGCTGTTATGGCGTTTCTGGGTACATACTTTTCGTATGCGCCGCAAGATAATCCGCAAGATTAATTTTTGGTCCGGTTTAATTCTTGACCCGATTTTTATCATTTTCGGCGGATTGGCGTTATTGAGCCTTTGGGGCGTTTCAACAGATATTCTGATTCAAACCACCATCAAAGTGATGACAGGTTTTAACGTTGGCGGAATAGAAATATCTCCGCTGGCGATTATAATCGGGCTGATTGTTTTTTTCTTTTCCATTGCGGCTGTCCGCTCAATGAAAGCCAGACTGCTGAATAACGTTCTGGGCAAAATGGATATTGAAGACGGCTTAAAACATTCTCTGGCCTCCGGATTCGGTTTTTTGGGCTTTACGATAGCAGCCCTTTTGTCTTTTGCCATAATGGGCGGCAATTTAAGAAATTTTGCTCTGGTTGCCGGCGCCTTGTCAGTTGGTATCGGTTTAGGTTTGCAGAATGTGGTAAACAACTTTGTATCAGGGATTATTCTGCTTTTTGAACGTCCGATAAAAGTCGGCGACTGGGTCATAATCAACGGCGAGGAAGGAAAAGTAAAACAGATTAATATCCGCTCAACGGAAGTTGAAACGTTCAAACGTTCCAGCGTGATTATTCCGAACGCCTCGCTGCTTTCCGGAACTGTAACCAACCTGACCCATAGCAACAACTGGGCGCGCTATGCGGTAAATGTCGGCGTTGCTTATGGTTCGGATACCGACCAGGTAAAAGCTATTTTGATGGAAACGGCGCAAAATCATAAAAAAGTGCTGAAAAAGCCGGCTCCTTATGTTTTGTTTCAGGATTTCGGCGCCAGCAGCCTGGAATTCGAACTGCGGTTTTATGTCAATGATATTTGGGAGGGATGGACGGTTCCGAGCGATTTGCGTTATGAAATAAACCGCCGTTTCCGCGAAGAAGGAATAGAAATACCGTTCAACCAGCTTGTCGTTCACCAAGGTAGTGAAGTTTCCAAAGAAACAGACAGCCAGTTTTACGCCTCTGCCAAAAAGAAAGGAAAAGCGAATGCTGCTGAAAAATCTTCAAAATAAAAATATCCTGCTCTGGGGACTGGGAACAGAAGGAACATCCGTTCTGGAATATTTGCGCAAGCATAATATTGCCAAACAAATTTTTGTTTACGGAGACAAAGCTTTTGACCTTCCCGAAAAATATAAGGAACTGAAAATTTTTGTCGGGGATGAGTTAAAGGATATTTTGCTCAAGACGGATGTAATTATCAAATCTCCCGGCGTCAGTATGTATCGCGATGAACTGGTGCAAGCCAAATCTGACGGGATAGAAATAACATCTTCTTCGGACATTTTTTTGGATGAAGTCCGTATGAACCAGCCGCAATGCACAATCATCGGTGTCAGCGGCTCCAAAGGAAAAAGCACCAGCGTTTCGGCCATGTACCATATGATGAAAGCACAGGGGCTGAATGTCGGACTGGGCGGCAATATCGGCAAGCCGATGATTGAATTGATTGACGAAAAATATGATTATGCCGTTTGCGAATTTTCAAGTTATCAGGCCGCCGATTTGCACAATTCGCCGCATCTGGCCATGTTTACAAACTTGTACTATGTCCATAGCGATTGGCATCACGGACACGAGAACTACTGCCGGGACAAAATTCATCTGATTGCCAATCAGCGGGAAGGAGATTCGTTTTTTGTAAACGACCGTAATGAGCAGCTGAAAGAATATTGTGCGCCTTATACCGGTAAAAATAAAAAATTTTATAACCAGCTGCAAAATTTTCACGCCGAGGGCAGGGAGCTTTATTGGCAGGACAAATTGCTGCTCAATATTAATGAACTCAAAATCAGCGGCAATCACAATCTTGATAATCTCGCCGGCGTTTTTTCAATCCTCAATGAGCTTGGTCTGGATATTTATGCCGCGGTTGAAACTTTGAAAAGTTTTGAGCCGCTGGAACACCGTCTGCAAAAAGTTGCAACACACAATGGCGTGTTGTTTATTAATGACAGTATCTCGACGGCGCCGGAAGCGGCCATCGGCGGAATGAAAAGCTTTGACGAAGATTTGGCGCTGATTTCCGGAGGGCAGTATCTGGAACAAAATTATGACGATTATGCCCGCTATGTGCAGGAAAATTCAAAAGTCAAAATGGTCTGCGCCTTATATCAAAGCGGCCCTTATCTGGCTGAAGCGATTAGAAAATACGTTACCCGTCCGGATTTTGTTTTGTTGCAGCCGCAAACCCTGGAAGAAGCCGTTTCTGAAGCCTATAAAACTTTAACGGCCGGCAAAGGGGGAATAGTGCTGTTTTCTCCGACGGCGCCAAGTTTTGGCGTTTATAAAAACTTTATGGAACGCGGCCGGCATTTTATTGATACTGTAAACAACCTGATAAAAAAATCTTAACCCGGGATTTTTCCCAGATTGTCTTTAAGCTCATATAAATGTTTCATGCTGTTAGATGAAACAAATGGCGCATTTTTTAATACAAAATCAAGGCTGCCGTTCAATGAATTTGTAACCAGCGGCGTCAGATTAATTTCCCGGCAAAATAGTTTTTGCCCGTTTTCCCGCAAGAAATCTTCTATGGCTCGGACAAGGTCAATATAAAGGTCGGGGTCTTCTTCAAAAAGCCTGTCCAAACTTTCTTGCAAAAGCATTTTTTGCGACAACCCCCAGAGTTGTGCAACAGCTGCCGGAAAATTTGATTCCATGTCGCTGCAAAGTTTTTCCGGATTAAAAAAAGCTTTCAGATAAAGAATGCCGACCAAGGTTTTTTTGATGCGTTTGCCGTACTTTTTCAAAATATTCCAATGTTCCGCATTGGCAAAATAAGTCCCGACAGCCTCTCTGTTCCAGATTTCCGCGGCCAGGCTCTCTATTGCGCTGTTGGAAAACTTGTCAAATTCTTTTATTGTCCGGTTAAGAAAAATATCAAGCTTTTGCTTAATGTTTTCCGGATACAAAAGAAAAACGGCATAACTGTAACGGCTGAATGCCTGTACAAAGTTGGACGGCCGGGAAAACAAATTTCCGTCCTTGTTTTTGAGCATATCTTCAGCCATAAGCAGGCGTTTTTCAATTTTGCTTTTTTGACCGTTGCAAATTTCTTTGCCGTTAAAGGAAAAAATTGTTTCTTCAAAATCAGTCAGGTCTTCCTGCTCTTCCGGATAAAGCTCGTTTCTTAGTCTTTCGCGGTCAAAATGTTTTCTTAAAATAAATTTTTCCAACTCGGGAAAGTAAGCAAGATGATGCCTGTTGTCGTCAAAAGCCAGCATTTCGATAAAATCTTCGGGGGACAATCCGGACGGATTGTTTCGGTCGATTTTATAATAACGGCTGTTGTCAATCAGAGCGCTGTTGCCGAGTTCATTAAAAAAACTAATCCTTATGACATAACGGATGGCCATGCAATAGTCATCGGGACGTTGTCCGAATTTATTGATTTCTCTGCAAAAACGTTTAACGTTGCGCGCGGCTTTTTTGCAGATTTTAAAATTTTGTGCAAGGGCAAAAAAGCAGGGAACATCGGCAAAAGCGGTATAAAATCTCAGAAAAATTTCTTTAGCTTCGGGATAATCTTTCAGCTTTCTTTTTATCTCGCTGACAAAATCATACCCTTCCGTTTTTTGAAAACAGTAATCAAAAATTTTACCTTGCTTGAAGAGGCTGTCAGATTTTTCTTGAGACTTTGAAATTGCCGGACTGCCGGAAATAACTAAAATTTTTATGCCGTAACCTTTGGACAGTTCAAAAAAATAAGCCAAAGCCTCTTCACGGGCTTTGGATTCGGAAAGTTGTTCAAAATCGTCAAAACAGATAACGGATGCTGATGAGATAACTGACTTTAGCAGAATGTCTTGAGACCGCCGTCCGCTGTATTTATAAATAAAGGAGGCAAAAAATGAAAAAATTTTCCAGGCTGCCAGAGAAAGCCCGAGAATCAGCGCGCCGAGAATAAAAAAATTGCTGATAAAATTATATATTTCTGATGTTGTCAGGTTAAAAATCTTTTCCTGTCGCGGAAAAATGATTGCTAAAGATGCGGCAAAAAATATCAAAAACAATAATGCCCGGACAACCGGATGTGTGTTTTGCCGAAAATAATCAGCGAGTAATGCATTTTTGATTCCGACCGTATTGGTAATGCCGGATAAAGAAACATAATATTTTTTGTCTGCTGCAAGAGCCGGAGAAATAAAATGAAACCAGTCATAAGACTTGCCGATGCCGGTTGTTCCGCTATATAAAACGGCAACCCCGCCTGAAGCGTTGTTGAAAATATCAGAAATAACTTTAGTTGTTTGTTTTGCCGACATCATAACCACTTTTGCACTTTTCTCAAAGGAGGATTATTCCAATAGTATCCAAAAGTCAATATTACAATTAACTAATTTTGTTCAAAAAAATCGAATAAGGCGGATAAATCGCCGGAACGCAAAACATTATGTTTTGCCTCAATTTCTTTTCCTGCCGGTCATAAATTTTCAGAGTGAGGATTTTCGCAATAATTTTCGGAGAAAAACGATACTCTATGATTTTCGCCGGATTCCCAAACTTCGGCAATTTTAATGGCCGGAGTTTTTAGATGCCGTAAATAAAAATGGTGCCGATTGCGTGACTCGAACACGCGACCCACGCATTACGAATGCGTTGCTCTACCAACTGAGCTAAATCGGCAATGGCACTAATTTATCTTTTTAAAATCAAAAATGCAATATTAATTTTCATAATATTGAAAAAAAGCGTTCGAATATTATCTAAAAGGCAGAAAATAATATCTAAAGGAGAGAAAAATGGGAAAAAAGATTCTGCTGATGGTACTGAGTGCGATTTTTTTATTTAGTTGTGCAACCTCGGAAAATTACGGAAAAAAACTGCAAAACTGGGTTGGCAGGCCGGCAGGTGAACTCGAGGCCGAATGGGGGCGTCCGGCACATACCAAAATTTTTGCCAACGGCGACAGTATCATTACCTATATTAAAGCCAATGGCGTATATGTTCCGAGCGAATATATCATTTTTAATGAAGGATATGTACCGGGGGATGACATAACCATCCAGCCTTATCCCGGAGCGTCGTCAAACTTTATGAATACGGAAGAATTGGTCGGATATGAAGCCGAATACACCTGCCAGACGTCATTCCTTGTTCAAAACGGAATAATCACCGGATGGCGTTGGAGCGGCAACAACTGTGTTGCTTATTAAACGGTAAAATACAAAACAGAAAAATTAAACCGGTTTACAGTCGGTTTAATTTTTTTTTGTTTTAAAGATTGTTTGCCGTAACTTTTTTTTAACTTAAATATGGTGTGCTGATAAATAAAGAATAATAAAAAAGACGGAAAGAAAAATGGGGATATTTTCAGAACTCCAGAGCCGGTTGAAAAATTCCGGGTTGCTTCTGGTTTGCATATTGCTGTTTATTTATTTTGGCTACCACGCAGTCAACGGTGAGCGCGGTTTTTTGCGCTATATGTATTTAAAGCAGGAGATTTCGGAAGCTCGGCGGATGGCCGAAAATTATCATAACCAGAAGATCAGACTGGAAGACAAAGTGCGTCTGCTGTCTTCATCGAGCCTTGATCTTGATATGCTGGAAGAACGGGCTCGCGTTGTGTTGAATATGGCTGGTCCGGATGAGTTTATTATTTTGGATGAACCGGAAACAACCAAATAAAATATAAAAAAATCCACAAAAATCATTCTGATATTTTTTAGAAAAAACAAAAGCTTATTTGTGTCAAAAAGAATAAAGGCATAAAAAAGCTGTATTTTTTGATTTTTTTTTGCTATAAACAGCTAACACGTTTGCAAAAACTGTTAAAATTTAAAGGTTTATTATGAAGTTCAATATATTCGGCAGAAAAAAGAAAGATAATTATACCAATTATAAAGAAAAAAGACGCTTTTTTGCTGCCAAAGAGTTTATTTTTCGCACGCAGGGCCGGGCACAGGTGATTACCATCAGTTCCCGTACCCAGATTATCGCCTTATGTCTGATTCTCGGGGTTGGCATATGGAGCTTTTACTCATACCATTTGTATAATAAAACCGACAATATTTTATATAGTAAAGATGCTGAGCTTGTAAAAACCCGCGATGCTTATTTAGACCTGATGACCAATTTTGTCATTTTGCATGATAAGATAGAAGATGTTTTGGCAGACCCCAAAATGGCTGATGCCCAGAAGAAAAGCGATGTTGAAAATTACAAACGCCGTGCTGCCGTTCTGGAAGAGAAGATAAAACAAATTCAAAATGAAAATAATTGGATAGATGAGAATGTTGTTTCTGAAAAAGTAACGATTAACGAGGCGTTGCTCCAGCGGGACATTGCAATTTCCGAACGCGATGAGTTAAAGAAAAAGGTCGCTGCCTTGGAAAACGCCATTGAAGACATTCGCGGCGCGGAAACCGAGGTTTTGGAACAGGTTAAAAAGATTGCCACAAAAGAAGTTGATAAAATCAAAAAAGCATTTAGCAGCATTAACGTGCCGTTAAAGCAGAAAGGCTTGTATTTTAACGCTTTGGCCAACCGGAAGGAAGGAAAAGGCGGTTTATATGAACCGGATAAATCAAAAATCAAGGATAAGGAAATCAACCAGCAGGTCAACGCAATTTATGACACTGTGCAGGATTTGGAATATTATCGCGAAGTTGTTAAAGCCGTGCCGATAGGAAAGCCGGTTTGGAGTTACTGGTTGACGTCGCCGTTTGGTTCCCGTCCGGATCCTTTCCAAAACAAACGCGCCGTGCATAAAGGCGTGGATTTGGCCAGCCGTACCGGTAACAAAATCAGCGTCAAAGCAAAAGGAAAGGTTACTTATGCCGGCTGGATGAACGGCTATGGCTATATGGTCGAAGTCAATCATGGCAACGGTTTCAGAACAAAATACGCCCATATGAACAAAATTTATGTAAAGAAGGGCGACGATGTAAAATATGATACCGTTTTGGGAGAAGTTGGCAGTACCGGACGGTCAACCGGCCCGCATTTGCATTATGAAGTTTTGTATAACGGCGTACCGGTAGATCCGATGCCTTTTATCAGAGCTAAAATATAAGGACAGAGAGATGAAAAAAATTAAAAAGCTTTTATATTTGAAATTAGCCCGCAAAATGAATAAAAACGGCGGAACTTCCGCTGTCCCGACCATTATCAGCGAAGACAGCAAAATCATCGGAAACCTTATATCTTCCGGTATTGTACATATTGACGGCCGCATAGAGGGCGATGTCTGCTGCGATGAACTCGTCATCGGAATAAAAGGAAGCATTAAAGGGCTTGTTCAGACAGAAAAACTTGAACTTTACGGCACATTGCAGGGCAAAGCTAATGTTGACAGTCTGTTTATTGCCAAAAGCGCCAGAATGATTGGTGATGCAACGCACAATTCGATTGCGATTGAGCCGGGTGCATATATTGACGGCAGTTGTATTAGGGCCGACCGTCTGCAACCGTCTTCCAAACAGGTTCAACAGATAAATAAGACGGCGTTGTCGGCGGCAGAGCGTCCGGTTGAAATTGCCAACACGCCCAAGACGGTGGTTTTGAGCGTCGGGTCGTCTAACAGCCCCAAAAAACGCGTTTCTAAATAAGTTTATGATAATATAATAAAGGCTCATACGGATATGAGCCTTTATTTTTTTCTAAATGACTGGAATAATTATTGACATCCAAAATAGACAATAGAGTAGTAGGAAGCATTGCCTCCGTAGTCACAATCCCGAAAGACCGGGGTATTGCCGGAGGCTCGGCAACTTGTTTGCATATCATTACAATCTGGAAGTCCATAACTTTTGCACTCTTGATAACAATTTCTGCCCCACATACTTTGACAATTAGAGTCATTAGAATGTGACGTTTCTCCGGTGTAACCGCAATAAGTTGTATATCCACAGCAATATCCTCCTACAGCAACTTCGGTAAAACAAATCCCGTTATAACAGTTTTGCCCACTTGAACATTTTGAAGAACCGCAGGAAGCATAATAAGTCGTGCCGTTTCTGACACAG
The DNA here is from genome assembly GCA_949300375.1 of uncultured Pseudomonadota bacterium. Lineage (GTDB taxonomy): Bacteria > Pseudomonadota > Alphaproteobacteria > RF32 > CAG-239 > MGBC133411. Next base: position 12,000 of record CASGEB010000019.1, on the reverse strand, counting down.
GAGGAAGAACCGACATTTTGGCAATTAGCCGCACAGCTTTCGGCGGTATAAGTATAATTGCAGGTCTGCGGGGCGAAACAAAAATATTTGCTGATATCAAACGGACATTTAACCCCGCCGTTCGGACATTCGTCGGCAGTATATACATATCCCATTGTCTCGCAATCCGGCGTTTGTGTGCAGGCCGCTAAGGCATAGCCGGAAATAAGAGTGGTACAGCATAAAACGCTCCCCAAAATATATTGTTTCATCAAACCTCTCCCGTCAAAACAAACACATAAGGGAATTATATCACGGCTCAAACGAATAGTCAATATATAATGAAAAGTATACTGGAGATTTTGGCTAAGAAAAGAGACAATAAAAAACCCGCTTTTTAAATTTTTTTCCGAGGGGCGGAAAGTTCAAAAAGCGGAGCCTTTGTTCAGGTAATATTTTCTAATAATAAGAATTATACGGAACGACACGTGCTTGCTTGCCGTATAAAACCAGACACCTTTGTCCCGGTTGCAGCAAAATGTCCGTTCCTTGCGTAATGGTTACCAACCCGCCGTTTTCCAACTGAATGGTATATTCATAACCGGTTTGACGGGTAACGCCTTCTTGCACGGCATCTCCGACAATGCCGCCCAAAACGGCGCCGCCGACACCGCCTATAACGCGTACGGCATCATTTCCGCCAATCATTGAACCGGCAGCGCCGCCGGCGATTGCGCCGGAAAGTTTTCCGATTTGTCCGTCTCCGTCAGAAACGGTAACCTGGCGGACGGCAACGACAGTTCCTCTGGCCGCCCGGTTGACCTGCCCGACGCTGGATGTGTTATAATGGTTGGCGCCGATATTTTCGGCACAGGCTCCGAGCAGCAGGGTTAGCGGCAAAACAAGAACAATAACAAACTTTTTCATAATGCGATTCTCCGTAAAATAAATCTGCTTAAAATTTAATCTGTATATGCGGCTTTGTCAATGCTGGACAATTAAACTTTCTTGTTGTATATTCCCAAACGGTATTATTGAACATAACAAAAAATATTGAGGAATAACAATGTTGCAAAGAACAAAAATAAAAGCTTTGCTGGCTGCCGATGCGCCGCTGGCCGAAGTTTTGGTCAAAGGCTGGGTCAGAACCCGCCGCGATGCCAAAGATTTTTCTTTTATTGAGCTGAATGACGGCTCCTGCCTTAAAAATATTCAAGTTATCGCCAATAATAACCTCAATAATTACGAAGATGTCAAAAAATTATCAACAGGTTCGTCCGTTGCCGTAACCGGCGAACTGGTGGAATCAAAAGGCGGAAATCAAAAATTTGAAATCGTTGCCAAAGATATTTTGATTTATGACATCGCCGATGATGATTATCCGCTGCAAAAGAAAAAACATACGGACGAGTACCTGCGGACGATAGCTCATCTGCGGCCGCGTACCAACAAATACGGCGCCGCTTTCCGGATTCGTTCGGAACTGGCTTTTGCCATTCACAAATTTTTCCATGACCGTGGCTTCCGCTATGTCCATACGCCGCTGATTACCGGTTCGGATTGTGAGGGAGCCGGCGAAATGTTCCGGGTAACGACTCTGGATATGGAAAATCTGCCCAAACTTCCGGACGGCAAAATCGACTATTCTAAAGACTTTTTCGGCAAAGAAGCGCACTTAACCGTATCCGGCCAGCTCAACGGAGAAATGTATGCCATGGGGCTGGGCGATATTTATACGTTTGGCCCGACGTTCCGTGCCGAAAACTCCAATACGGCGCGCCATGCCGCCGAATTTTGGATGATTGAGCCTGAAATGGCTTTTGCCGACATTTATGACAATATGGATGTGGCGGAAGATATGGTGCGTTATTGTGTTAAGCATATTATGGAGCACTGTCTGGATGATATCGGGTTGTTTGAAAAGTTTGTCGACCCGACGTTAAAAGACACGCTGGACAATATCATCAATAATGATTTTGCCCGCATTACTTATACCGAAGCCATTGAGATTATGAAAAAATCCGGACATGATTTTGAATATAAGCCGGAATACGGAATTGATATGCAGACCGAACACGAACGCTTTTTGGCCGAGCAGTATTTCAAAAAACCGGTGATTGTCCGCGACTATCCGAAAGAAATCAAAGCTTTTTATATGCGGCTGAATGACGACGGCAAAACCGTTGCGGCCATGGACGTCTTGGTTCCGCGGATTGGAGAGATGATCGGCGGTTCGCAGCGTGAGGAACGGTATGATGTTCTGGTGCAAAAAATCAAAGAATGCGGAATGAAAGAAGAAGACTATGCCTGGTATCTGGATTCCCGCAAATATGGTTCTGTGCCGCATTCGGGCTTTGGACTGGGATTTGAACGGATGATGATGCTGGTAACCGGCATCAGCAATATCCGCGATGTCATCCCTTTCCCGAGAACGCCGAATTCAATCAATTTCTAGGAGTTTGGAATGCAAAAATTTCTGTGGCTGCTTTCAATCTTGACTGTTCTGAATTTTCCGGCTCAGGCCGATGAAAGTTTGGGCGCGTTGCCGAAAGCCGCCGCAGAAACGCAAAAAAAACTGCCGCAGTGCAGTGATGAAAAACTAAAAGAGCAGGTGGAAGCCAAGATAACGTCTTTTTTTGAGAATACGCCCCGCCTGAGCCTTATCGAACGGCGGCATCGGCAGCTTTTGCTGCGCAATCTTCGGAGCTTTTCCGAAATTCCTCCGGCTGAGTTTGATAAAAAAGAGAATTTTGCGGTTGCCGATAAAATGTTAATGGCAAAAATCAATGACGGTCTGAATGACGAGGATTTGAGGCTGTGCCGCAGCACGTCCGGTGGAAGGGTTTCTCCGGTTTATCTGTTGATTCGCCCTGAAAACTATCAGGTCATTGTCGATATTTTAAACTTTCTTCCCGGTTCGTCGGCAAATTCCGATTTTTTTATTATTTATGAGTAAAAAATAGATTCGGCCTCTTGCATTTTTATCAAAATAGTGTACTATTCTTTACCCGTGGATATTGAAATTTAGATGAGATATATCTAAATTAGTATTCATAAATTATATGAAAAGAGGTTGAGGTTTATGGTTGCTTCATCAGAATTAGTTTTAAGAAGTTCAAACAATTTACCGGCAGTCGTTGACGGCAGCAGCTTGTTTTCGTATTTGGAAAAAATCAAAAAATTCCCGATATTGACGGATAAGGAAGAGTTGGATTTGGTCGCGGCCTTTCAGCAAAGGGGCGATTTGTCGGCTGCCCAGCGGTTGATAACGTCGCATTTGCGTTTGGCTGCCAAAGTCGCTTTGTCTTATCGCCGGTACGGCCTGCCGATGAGCGATATTATATCGGAAGCCAACATTGGTTTGATGCAGGCGGTCAAGAAATTTGACCTTGATAAAAAAGTCCGTTTGGCGACTTATGCCGTTTGGTGGATTCGCGCGTCAATCAACGACTATATTCTGCGTTCCTGGTCTTTGGTCAAAATCGGAACAAAAGCGGCTCAAAAAAAACTGTTTTACAATCTGAGCCGGTTGAAAGCGCGTCTCGGCATCTATGACAATCGTGAACTGGCGCCGGATGCGGTTAAAAAAATTGCAAAAGAACTGGTCGTCGATGAAAGCGATGTTGTCGAGATGAACCGTCGTATGGGCGGGGACAAATCGTTAAACGTTGCCGTTTCGGATGAAGACGACAATGAAAAAATAGATTTGCTGGTCGATTCCCGGCAAAATATTGAAGAACGTCTTTCCCGCCGCCAGGAACAAAGCCTGCGGAACAAAATTCTCCGCAGCAGTCTGGCACAGCTTAATGAGCGCGAAAGAGAAGTCATCCGCGCCCGTATGTTAACGGAAAATCCGCTGACATTGGAAGAACTCGGAAATAAGATGGGCGTCAGCCGCGAACGCATCCGCCAGATTGAAAAGAAGGCTTTTGAAAAGCTGTCTTCTTTGGTTCGGGCGGAAATGTCCGGTCAAAAAGACGCCGCCTGAATTTGTTAACCTGATAACCCTTTGGTGAGAGAAATGGCCGAATTGGAAAATATCGACAAAGGGCTTTGCCGCCCTCAGCTGGACTGTTATTATGATGAAGAAAAGTCGTCGGTCTTCTGCTGGAAAGCTTTTGAAGACCGGATGTCTGAACGTTTGTCTGCCGTCCGTGCCCAAAAACTCAAAACTGGGGCTGCCGAAGTGGCGTCTGCTGTAAATTTAAAGCAAAAAATAATCTGATAACGGCGACTGTTTATGCCCTGTTCCGTGAGTGAAATTTATGATTCGGCGGTTGCTCGTCTGACAGAAGCGCAAATTCCGTCGCCGCGCCTGGAAGCACGGCTGATGCTGTTGGAGGCTCTGGGGCTTTCGGCAGATGAGGCATTGCCTTTTTCTGCTGTTGCGGACGGACATCAGAAAGTCTTTTTTGAAACAATGCTGAACAAACGGCTCCGGCATTTTCCCTTGTGTAAAATCTTGGGGCGGAAAGGCTTTTATAAATATGACTTTATCGTAAGTGAACAAGTGCTTTCGCCGCGCCCGGATACCGAGACGCTGGTGGAGGCGGCCGTTGAATTTTCCCAAAAATGCGGACTCCGGCAGATGGTTGATTTCGGTACGGGTTCGGGCTGCATTCTGCTTTCGGTTTTGGGTGATGTTCCTGATATGGCGGGTACTGGCGTGGATGTTTCTTCCGGAGCCATAGCCGTGGCAGTACGCAATGCGGAAAAATTGGGTTTGTCTTCTCGTGCAGAATTTCTGAATGCCGGATGGTTTGACAAAGACATTGTTGCCCATCTCGGCCAAAAATATGACCTTATGGTCTCTAATCCGCCCTATATTCCGAGCAAAGATATTCCCGCTTTGGAAGAAGAAGTCCGGGAGCATGATCCTCTTTTGGCGCTGGACGGCGGAAGCGACGGGCTGCGGGATTACCGCCGGCTGGCGGAAATCGCCCCTTTAATTTTGCGTCCCGGCGCATATATTATGCTGGAAGCCGGTTTCGGCCAGGCGGATGAAATTGCCGCCGTTTTTACAAAACAGGGTTTTGCATTAGAGCAGATTCGCAAAGATTTAAATGGAATTGCCCGATGCGTAATTTTGCATAATTGAGAAAAAATATTTGCAATTAAAAAAAATATCTGTATTATCCACATTGTTGGTGCTTGTATTTATTTGTTTTGCGCCTTATTTTTCTCAAGAAAAATGACATTGGATATCAATATTTGTCTGAATAATTCATAAAAGAAGAATTTTCTGATAATTAGCTTTGTGTGGTAAAAATATATGAAAAAAAATAACAGTAAGTATCGTAATAATAACAATCAGATTTATTCCCTGAATTATAAATTTGACAGCTGCAGTATTGCCGGCAAAATAAACGGAACAGCGCTGGATTTGATAAAAAAATATAACGAATTGGCCAAAGAAGCACATAGCAACAGCGACTATGTCAGCGCCGAAATCTTCCGCCAATATGCCGAGCATTACCGCAAAATCGTAACCGACATCAACGAAAAGCGGAACCAAAACAACCTTCAGCGCTCCCGCTTGGAAAACACTGCCGATATTTCTGAGGAAGCATCTGGTCTTGATGTTATCAGCAGCGCCATAGAAAATGATGAAGACGCTCATGTTGAATTGTTTGATTCTTCGGACGAAGCGGTCAACCCGGCCGATGACATAGAACTTACCGGTAATGTTGTTGATATGTTTGCGGCTTTTCCGTCCTCCGGTGAAAAAAATTCATCAGAACCCGAAACGGCTCCGCTGGCTCCGAAATCTTTTACGGTAATTGAAATCAGCCCGGAAAATTCCAAAGCAGAAGTGATTGGCGCCGCTGCCGAAACTGCGCCGCGCCGCAAATACACCCGCAAAAAAGATTTAGCCGTCTGATTCCTGAAAAAGGAGAACACATTTGTCTTTTGCCGTTGCTGCATTTATCGTCGGATTTTCCTGCGCCATAATCACATCCAAAATATTGTTGGGATACAACAATTTTAGCATATGGCTGAAAATTCCTTTGGCAGCGGTCATTTTTGCCGCCTGGTTTACGCCGGTAATCTTAGGCTTTGTCCGTCGGCACAAACTGATTGACAATATAGACGTTTACGCCGGGTTAAGCAACTTTATGTATTATCTTTTCGGCCTGGCTTTTATAATTTTTTGTCTGTTGATGGCACGCGACATAGTCTGGTTTGCTGCCCACGGGATTGCAAAACTCATCGGTCATGCGCCGGAATACCTTGACCCCAAGAACCCTCGTTCCCTGGGAATAAGCAATGTCGTCGTTCTGTTTGTTTCTCTGCTGATTTCTTTTTACGGCGTATATCAGGCGGTCAAAGTGCCGGAAGTCCGGGAGCTTAACATCTCCAGTTCCAAAATATTAAAACCGGCAAAAATCGTCCTCTTGAGCGACCTGCATATCAACCGCACGAGTTCCCGAAAACGTCTGGAAAAAATCATTGACAGGGTAAACGGCTTAAAGCCCGATGCCGTTGTTTTGGCCGGCGATATTATTGACGACCGGCTGATAAACATACATTCCAAACTCAATGTCTTAAAAAAGATTAAAGCCTCGGAAGGCGTTTATTCCGTCTTAGGCAATCACGATTTGTGGGCCGGCATTCCGGCCTGGTTTATGAAGTTCGGCAAACTCGGACTTCACCCGTTGATAAATAAAGGCGAAAGATTGGATAAATACGGCATTTTCATTGCCGGCGTTCCGGATGCCTGGATTGCAATGTTCAGCCAGATATTTCAATATAATTTCAAAAACGCGCTGCGGGGTTCGCAGGAAAACGATTATAAGATTCTGCTTTCTCACAGCCCGAAAATAAACCTGCAGGGCAATAAATTTGATTTGCAGTTGTCCGGCCATACGCACGGCGGGCAGATTTTTCCGTTTCACATTTTGGCAAAGCATAACAACAAATATCTGGCCGGAAGATATAAAGACGGCGATATGGATATTTATGTCTCGCGCGGTGCCGGATATTGGGGGCCGGCAATGCGGATATTGGCGCCGTCCGAAATTACGCTGATTAATTTAACGCCTGAAAAATAATCTGAAAAAACTTGATTTCCTGCCACCGCCTTTCCTATATAAATATTAAGCGATATAAAGGAAGGTGTTAAATTATGGATTATGAAAAATTAACCAACAAATCAAAAGAGGTCATTCAGGATGTAATCAATCTGGCTGCGCAGCACCGCCACCAGTACATTACGCCGGAACATCTCTTGCAGGTGTTGATAGACTTAAAAGACGGCACGATTCTGGATTTGCTTGTCAAATCGGGCGGCAGCCTGATTCAGATTCGCCAAAAGCTGGAAGAGGCTTTAAGAAAGCTGCCTGAAGTCAGCGGACAGGGAACGCAGAGCCTGATGTCTCAGGAGTTTACCCGCGTTATGCTGGAGGCCGAAAAGCTGGCGGACAAGGCAAATGATAAGTTTGTAACGATTGAGCGGATTTTGCAGGCTCTGGCCATAAGCAAAGGAACCGAAGCGGAAAAAATTCTGCACGAAAGCGGCGTTGACGCGGTCAAGCTGAACAATGCGGTTAACGAATACCGCAAAGGGCGTTTGGCCGATTCCGAAAGCGCTGAAGACAACTTTGAGGCTTTGAAGAAATATGCCGTTGATATCACGGCGCGCGCCAAAGAAGGAAAGCTTGATCCTGTTATCGGCCGTGAACACGAAATACGCCGGACGATTCAGGTCTTGTCGCGCCGGACGAAGAATAATCCGGTGCTGATTGGCGAACCGGGCGTCGGCAAAACCGCCATCGTTGAAGGCCTGGCCATTCGTATTGTCAATAATGATGTGCCGGAAAGCCTTAAAAACAAAAAACTTTTGGCGCTGGATATGGGAGCGCTGATTGCCGGAGCAAAATTCCGCGGTGAGTTTGAAGAGCGGCTGAAAGCGGTTCTGAAAGACGTTGAAGCATCAGATGGCAACATCATCTTGTTTATTGACGAGATGCACACGATTGTCGGCGCCGGCGCCAGCGAAGGCTCAATGGACGCTTCCAATCTCTTAAAGCCGGCCTTGGCACGCGGTGAGCTTCATTGCCTCGGTGCCACGACATTGAACGAATATAAAAAATACATAGAAAAAGACGCTGCGCTTGCCCGTCGTTTCCAACCGGTATTCATCGGTGAGCCGACGGTTGAAGAAACCATTTCCATTCTGCGCGGAATTAAGGAAAAATTTGAGCTTCACCACGGTGTCCGGATTTCCGATTCTGCTTTGCTGGCTGCGGCAACTTTGTCCAACCGCTATATTACCGACCGTTTCCTGCCGGATAAAGCAATTGACCTGATGGACGAGGCCGCCAGCTCGTTAAGAATGACGATAGATTCCAAACCGGAAGAACTCGATGAACTTGATCGCAAAATTTTGCAGCTCAAAATTGAACGCGAGGCCTTGAAGAAAGAAGACGATGAAAAGTCCAAACAGCGCTTGGAATTGATTGGTTACGAGATTTCTGGCCTTGAATCCAAAGCCAAAACTTTGGAAGAAAAATGGAAAGCCGAAAAGCAGGTGCTGGCAGATCTGACCGGTTTGAAAGACAAGTTGGATAAGGCCAAAATCGAGGTTGAAATTGCCAAACGCAACGGCCAGTATGAAAAAGCCGGCGAGCTGCAATACGGACTGATTCCGGAATTGGAAAACAAAATCAAAGCGGCGGAAGAAGTCTCCCAGCAAAAGAAGAGCGGTTTCAGCGAAGTCGTTACCGATGAGAATATTGCCGCCGTCGTTTCCAAATGGACGGGCATTCCGGTTGATAAAATGCTGGAAGGCGAAAAAGAAAAACTTCTGCATATGGAAGAATTTTTGGGCAAACGCGTTGTCGGACAAAAAGAGGCCATTGCCGCCGTTGCCAATGCCGTCCGCCGTTCCCGCGCCGGTATCAGCGATTCCCGCCAGCCGATAGGGTCGTTCTTGTTCTTAGGTCCGACCGGCGTCGGTAAAACCGAACTGAGCAAAGCCTTGGCAGAATTTCTGTTCAATGACGAAACGGCCATGATCCGGATTGATATGTCCGAATATATGGAAAAACACGCCGTTGCCCGCCTGATTGGCTCGCCTCCGGGATATGTCGGTTATGAAGAAGGCGGCGTATTGACCGAGGCTGTCCGCCGTCGTCCGTATCAGGTCATCTTGTTTGATGAAGTTGAGAAAGCCCACCCGGATATTTTCAACGTCTTGCTGCAAGTGCTTGATGACGGCCGTCTGACAGACGGCAAAGGCCGCACGGTAGATTTTAAGAATACCATTATCATTATGACTTCCAACTTAGGTTCGGAGATATTGTCCAATGCCACGGGATCCGATGATCCGCGCAAAATTAAGGCGCAGGTAATGGATATTGTTAAGGCATCTTTCCGCCCGGAGTTCATCAACCGTATTGACGAGATAACAATCTTTCATCGCCTGGATAAAAACAATATCAAAGATATTGCCGAAATTCAGATTAAGAACATTGAAAAACGGCTGGCGGAAAAGAACATCAAACTGCATGTCAATGATGCCGCCTTTGTTTGGATTGTCAATAACGGATATGATCCGGTTTATGGCGCCCGTCCGCTCAAACGTCTTTTGAAAAACCAGATTGAAAACAAGCTGGCCGTAAAGATTTTGAACGGCGAAATCGGAGAAAACGACACGGCAAATATTATTGTCGTAAACGGAGAATTGGACATTGTCAGAGATAAAAAAGCCAATGCAAAAGCTGTATGAGCGGGCAATGCGGGCGGCGGAAGAAGAGAGCGTGTCAACGCCGCCCGATTCTCTGGTGTTGTATAGCATAAGCTACCAGCCGACGGAAGAAAACAAAGACAAGGCTTTTGCTTATCTGCAAAAAAATCCGCAGGCGATGATGATTGACCAAACGCCCTGCGGCCAAAAATTGATTGCGCTGGGAATGTTGGAAGATACCCTGCCCAAAGAACAGATAACGGAAGTCTGGCGCGTGGCAAGCCGCCGCTTGATTGCCTCGGCGGAGGGAAATATAACGGCTTTTGTAGACAATGCCGACAAACGCAGCGTCTTTCGGGGAGAAGAGCTTCCCGGGCTGTTGAAAAATCCCAAAGTCAAAACCATAAACGGTATGGATAAGTTTGTTTTTGCCGCCCGGTTTAAGGATTAAGCTTTTGCCTGAGCGGCTTTTTTTCATACTTTTTCTTTGGCCGGTAAATATGTTATGTGTTCAACCCGCTGCGCGCCTGCCGTGCAGGTCATCCCCGGGCTGCGACCCGGGGATCCATATTTCAAAGCACAAAGTCATTCACAACTTCCGCCGGAGCATCGCGGGTTTCAAGGTACCGAACAAACCGATCGCTCAGGCCGTCGCCTGTGGATTGCCGGATCAAGTCCGGCAATGACAGTACTTCAAAGCACAATCTTGACCGTAGAAAACAATGGAGCAACGCGGCCTCTGGAACACGGTGCTTTCAACTCGCCGCGCGCCTGCCGTGCAGGTCATCCCCGACACTTTCTTTTTTTTGTCATCCCCGGGTACCTTATTTTTTTATTCTGTCATCCCCGGGCTTGACCCGGGGATCCACATTTCAAAGCACAAAGTCATTCACAACTTCCGCCGGAGCATCGCGGGTTTCAAGGTACCGAACAAACCGATCGCTCAGGCCGTTGCCTGTGGATTCTCGGGTGGAGTCCGAGAATAAACCAGAATGTCCAAGAAAAAGAAGACACATCAAAACGACTATCAGTATAAACATTCGACAATAGGATTATAGTCAATTCTAAGTACGGCATCATAGCCACAATATTGGAATTCCAGAGTGCCGCCTGAGGCTCGACAACTATCCTGCATATCATTACAATCTGGATAACCATAAGTTTTGCATTGTTCATAACAACTTTTACCCCAATGGCTTTGACAACTGCTATCACTTACATTTGATGTTCCGCCGTCATATCCGCAATAGTCGATATATCCACAACAATATCCTCCCTCAACTTTGGTATAACACGTTCCGTTATTGCAGGATTGTCCGCTTGAGCATTTAGAGGAGCCGCAGGATTGGTAATAGGTTATTCCGTTTTTTGAGCAGGAGGCGGAGCCGGGGTTTTGGCAATTAGCGGCGCAGGCCTCGGCGGTGTAGGTATAATCGCAGGTTTGCGGCTCCATACAGAAGAACTTTGTGGTGTCAAACGGGCAGGCGATTCCGCCGTCGGGGCATTGCGCGGCGGTATATTTATAGCCGAGGCTGGCGTCGGAATACAAGCGGCTCGGACATCGGCGGTTCCGGCCAGCAACGCCATCCCCGCCACGGTTATTAACATTCCTTTTTTCATAACTTTTCTCCTTTTTAATTGCCGTTTTCTATTCTGTTATCTCCTGGCTCTTTTTTATTTGTCATCCCAGACTCTTTTTTTTATTTGTCATTTTCGAGTTTTTTCTTCTTGTCATTGCCGGACTCTTTTTTATTTGCCGTCCCGGACTCTTTTTTTTATTTGTCATCCCCGGGCTTGACCCGGGGATCCAGGTCAACCATATGGCTTCTTTGTCTATCTGGATTGCCGGATCAAGTCCGGCAATGACAGCTAGAGATGACTACTGGCACGCGAAGCCGATGCCGCCGCTGCCGAGGTAGTGGCCGGTGAAGTCGCAACCCTGGAAGACCAGGGTACCGCCTGAGGCTCGACAGCTGGCGTGCGTATCAGTACAATCAGGGTATCCATAACTCTTGCACTCTTGATAACAGCTTCTACCAAAATAACTCTGACAATCAGAATCATAAGAACTTGATGTTCCTCCGTAGTATCCGCAATAGTAGGTATAGCCGCAACAATATCCGCTGGTTGGGACATTGCTGTAATCTTTGCAATACCACTTATCGCCGTTGAACGGGCAGGCGACAGCCGGCGCGTTCGCACATTCCTCCGCCGTCTGCGTATAGCCCAAAGTTTCACAATCGGTTACCGGGGTGTCGCACCATTCAATGTATCCCGGCCGGCATTCGGTCAGACATTTTGAATATTTCTTGGTGTTTCCCGTATAACAATAA
>CASGEB010000018.1 GCA_949300375.1 uncultured Pseudomonadota bacterium | reverse complement strand
GGCTTTTTTGTTTATCTGGATTGCCGGATCAAGTCCGGCAATGACCATTAAAACCAGCCGCCCGGGGATGACCGTAAAGTAAACAGCCGTGCAATGACCAAAAAACAAGCTGCCTAAGGATAACCGGTTCCTCAAGAACAACATCAAGACTACTATAACACAACAAAGCTTGCGTGTCAAGCATTATTGAAAAACAGGGGGAGGATTTTGGCTAAGAGAATATTATAAAATAAAAAAGGGAGACAAAGTCCCCCTTTCTTTTTATTCGCCGTAAAAGCGTTTGCCATACATCTATTGCCTTTCGTCTGAAAACTCTTTATCCAAAGAAATATGCGTACTCCCGATTTTTTTACAAAAAGCCTTATTTACTTCCTTTCGGGCGTTATAATTGGCATCATACATTGCATTATACTGTTGCAATGGGGCATTTTCCTGAATCCAATCTAAGTCTTCACGATAAAGGGAATAGAGTTTTTTCAGCTCTTCCAGTGAAAGTTTTCCCAATCTGGACAAACCTCCGAGAGCATTAATTTCCTGGTGAATTTCTTTTCTTGTTTTCATATCGGTACATTTTAAATTGAACGACAAAACACCAAGAATATATTCTTGGAATAATATAAATACTAATAAATGAAGAAGTCAGAAGATTAGCAAGCTGATGAAATTAAGTCAAGAAAATTTACAGATTTTTTTCATAATCATCAATTCTGGTAAGCAAATCGTTTAATTTCAAACGCAGCTGCCGGTTGTCAGAAGCTTGTTTCAGGGCGTTTTCGGCCTGACGGCGGGCAGCTTTAAGCTCGCCGATGCCCAGGCTGAATTCTGCGGCGGCATATTCGGCATAAGTTCGCTGTCCCAGCCCTTCATAAGCGCGGGACAAAAGCATATAGACAAAGCTTCCGGGGCATTGCAGCGCCGCCTGATTGAGCAGATTGACAATCTTTTGCAGCTTATTCCGTCCGGGTGAATTTTCTAATGCCGCCTGCGCCCAGTTAACCTTAAATAAAGCTGAGTTCGGCAACAACTCAAGCGCTTTTTCATATTCAGCTTCCGCTTGCCGGACTTTTCCGTTTTCAATATAAATCTGTCCTTTAAGTTCGTGAAAATATGGGTTGTCAGGCTCCCTTGCAATCAACTCTTCTGCGTTGCGCAAAGCTTGCTGCAGTTTCATCTGTTTAAAATAAGCTATTGTCCGGGCGTAAACCGCCGGTATGGACGTATCCGAGAGCGGGTATTTTCTCAAAGTCTGCGCCGGGTTTTCCAAAAAGCCGGTCAGCTTGGCCTTGACCCTGTCAAATTCCTCGTCTTTCTCGGGTTTTGTCTGCGCGCCGGCTTCTTTTACGGCTTTTTCCAAAAAAGAAATCCTCTCTTTGGTCATCGGGTGTGTCCGAAAATAGGGCGTTTCTTCCCGTCCGCTCAAAATGTTGCGCTGCTCGATTTTCTTCATAAATTCAAGCATTCCTTCCGGAGATTTATTATTGGCCTTTAACAGTTTGACAGCGGATTCATCGGCGCTTCTTTCCTCGCTGGTGCGATAATTCAAAAACTGGTTGAGCGTTGCGCCTTGTCCGCCGACAGCCATAGCCATTGCCATATCCCCGCGCCCGCCGATAACGGCAGCGGCTCCGGCCAGAACAGCCGAAGCCAGACCGATTTGCTGCAAAGACTGCGCCTGAATTTTTCCGCGCAGAATATGCCCGCCCTCAATATGTCCGATTTCATGGGCAATAACGCCCTCCAACTCATTACGATTGTCTGCAGCTATGATGGTTCCCGTATGGACAAACAAATTATTTCCATCGCCGACAAAAGCGTTCAGACTGTTGTCCTGCACAATATAAAGCTTGTTGCGATTAAACGGAATCCCTGCGGAATTAAAAAAGGGTCTGGCCGTATCAGCCAGAAAACGCTCGGTTTCTTCATCCGAGATGATAATGATGGCATCAGCTTTTCCGGGCCAAAAAGCCAAAAAGGCCAACAGCGGAAAGAATCCGCCGTTGAGCCTTTTCAAACAGGCTTTCAGAAATTTTATCCCTTGATAAGCTTTTTCCACCAAGTCGTTTTTTCCTTTGCGTCATCTGTTTCGGCCGTATCTGTGTTCGCTGCCGTTTTTACCTCTGTCTGGGATGTAGTATTTCCACGGCTGTTATACAAGATGATGGCCTCTTGTTTTTCTTTCGGCGCCGGTTTTTCGGAGACCTCGCGGGCAGGGCGGCCTTTCCTTTCCCTGCCGTTGCTGCGGTCGCGTCGTCCTCTCATGCCTCTTTCCCGGCGTCCTTTGCGGCCGTTGTTTTCTTTCTGAGTTTCATCGGATGTCTTATCCGATTCGTTGCTTGTCGTAGAAACATCTTGCTCTGAAAGATTCTCTTCGGTTTGATCCTCTTGTTTTGCCGTGCGGGAATTTCTTTTTTCTTCTTTACGGTCAGAACGTTTGTCTTCGCGTTTTTCTTTTTCGACCGGTTTTTTGTCCTCTTCTTCGGATTTTGTACTCTTGAGACGCTCAATCCGGTAATCTGACACGTTTTTAATGCTGTTGTCGGCACTGATAATAATGTTCATTCCGTAATGCTTTTCCAGCTCCATAAGTTTTTCGCGCTTATGGTTCAGCAAATAGACGGCCAGATCTCCCGGCACAAACACATTAACTTGGGCGGAACGGTTGCGGATTCCTTCTTCTTCAATACCGCGCAGAATAAGAACGGCTGCGGAATCCGTTGTCCGAACCAGACCTTTTCCGCCGCAGAAAGGACAAACGGTATAATTGCTTTCAAAGAAAGACGAGTGCATTCTCTGACGCGAAAGTTCCAACAGGCCGAAACAGCTCATCTTGCCGACCTGAACGCGGGAACGGTCTTTTTTCAGCGCTTCTTTCATCCGGCGTTCAACAGCATGATTATTCGCCGGCTCGTCCATATCAATAAAGTCAATGACCACCAGGCCGGCCAGATTGCGCATTCTGAGCTGGCGGGCAATTTCGTCGCAGGCCTCCAGATTGGTTTTGAGCGCGGTTTCTTCCAAATCTTTTTCTTTAGTAGCCCGGCCGGAGTTAACGTCAATGGAAACCAATGCCTCTGTCGGATTAATAACCAGATAGCCGCCCGATTCCAATTGAGCGTTGGTGTCATGCAGCTTGTCAAGCTGCCCTTCAACCTGAAAACGCTGAAACAGCGGCATATCCGTATTGCGATAGCTTTTGATTTTTTTGAGGCTGTGCGGCGATAAGATTCTGAAAAAGTCTTTTGCCATTTTATAAGCATTGTCGCCGGCAACCAGAATTTCTGAAATTTCTTTGGTATAAATGTCGCGCAGCGCCCGTTTGATGAGGTTTCCTTCCTCATGAATCATTGCCGGCGCTTTGCTGCTGAGCGAAGCCAGCCGGATTTGGTTCCAGCTTCTGATGAGGTAGTTATAATCGCGGACAATGTCGGCTTTGGTTTTTTCCTCGCCGGCCGTCCGGACGATAATCGACATATCGCTGGTCAGCGGCAGTTCCCGGACAATGCCTTTCAGACGTTTGCGGTCGGCCACGTTGGTAATCTTGCGGGAGACGCCGCCGCTTTTAATCCTGTTGGGCATCAAAACACAGTATCTTCCGGCCAAGGACAGATAAGTTGTTAAAGCCGCGCCTTTGTTGCCGCGTTCTTCCTTAACAATCTGAACCATCAAAATCTGGCCTTCTTTGATAACTTCCTGAATGCTGTGGCGGTGATACAGTTTGCGCGATTTCAAAAGTTTCCGCTGCAGGTCAAAATCATATTCCTGCTCTTCATCGTCGTCATCATCGTCTTCGTCAAAATTTTCATTGGTGCAAACATCGTCATCGTCGTCATCATCAGCCGAAACGGGGGCAGACACGTCTTCGCTGATGCTTTCTTCTTCTGTGCCGCTGTCTTCGCTCATAACTTTGAGCTCTTCTTTGTTTTCGTTGTCTTCAGAGCGTTTTTTGCCGCGGCGCGGACGTTTCCGATAACGTTGTTTCCGGCTTTTTTCTTCTTTGTTATCATCAGCTGCGGAAGTTTCTGATTCGGAATTTTCTTCCGGCGTTTCTGTTTCTTCCGCTGTTTTTGCCTCTTCAACTTTAACTTCGCCGCTTTCTTCCGGAGCAGACGTGTCATCGGCTGCTGTAACAGATTCGGACGGTTGTTCGCCGGAAACAGGCTCGGCGTTTTCCGGGGCGCTTTCTGCCCCGGCGGCTTTGGCTGCGGCTTCCTGCTCAGCTTTCAGCCTTTCGGCTTCCAAACGAGCCTGCTGTTTTTCGGCGCGGATTCTTTCTCTTTCTGCTTCACGCTCTTTGATGGCGGTTTTTTTGGCCTCAATAATCTCGTCGACTTCTTTGTCAACTTCGGCAAGTTCTTCTTCGGAAACATTATAGTAGTCGGGATGAATTTCTCCAAAAGCCAGAAAACCGTGTTTGTTCCCGCCATAATCTACAAAGGCGGCCTGCAGGGAGGGTTCAACCCTCATAACCTTGGCAAGATAAATATTTCCTTTAATTTGACGGCGGTAAGCTGTTTCGCATTCAACATCTTCCAGTTTGTTTCCGTTAATAACCACCACCCGTGTTTCTTCGGGATTGGTGTCATCAATCAACATTCTTTTAATCATAAATAATAACTCCATTTTTTGACCGCGCGGGCGGCCGAATTTTATATGCCGGAGTTTGTCGATTTTAAACAACGGATTCCCTTAATGCAATTTAAGTCCGTCAATTCAGAAACCTGTATTTCTGCGCCATAAATCAGATTACGGCCATATAAAAACTTCCTCATATTTGCAATATGTATTAAGTCTTATCTTATTGCTCGCAACATATTGTAAATACAGCGGACAACGTCCGGCAAAAACCTTTTTTCCCGGGTTATATGAGGCCGGAATATCAATGATAAGGCGGCGGCATCAAAATTTGGTCTTGCAAAATCAGTCTTCTTCAGTGTAAATATTAAAACCAAACCCTGATGCAAAAAATTCATTTAACCCAAAATTAGAATATACGAATTGTTTTAAAACACAATAATAAAATCATATCGGGTATAAAATTTTTGTTTCAAGGTTTAACGACTTGGTAATGAATGTCAGTTATGCTTAATAAATATAGAAGGATTCAGACTGAATATACCATGCTGCAAAAACTGAAAAAAAATATCTCTGTTTTTTTCAAAAAGCTTGCCGTACCGGCAATGCTTACTTTGTCATATCTGCTGATCTGCGGGCGGGCAGAAGCCGCGGCGGCTGCAATTCAGTCTTTGCGCATCGGACAGAACGCCGGCGGCATCCGCATTGTTTTTGATACAAATGCCAAATTTGGCTACAATGTCTTTTTATTAAGCGGGCCGCGTCGTCTGGTCGTTGACTTTGATAATGTTACGCTGAACTCAAAGGTCGAAAAAAGCCTGACGGCCAATAATGTTCTGGAAAATCCGCGCATTGGCCGCAATATTGACACCGGTGCTGCCCGGTTGGCTTTTGATCTCAAGCAGCCTGCCATAATCAAAAAAGCCTTTATGCTGCCGCCGCAGATTAATTTTGGCTGGCGTTTTGTCATTGACTTGGAAATCACTACGGAAAACGACTTTTCCAAACATGTCGGCGCCGCTTATGCTGTGTCAGATGACGGAGGGTCGTCCACTCAAAGCGCCAAAAACGCCAAAAGCACCAAATCGGATGCAGCGGAAAATAAACGCCGCAGCGCCAAAAAGATAATCGTTCTTGATCCCGGTCATGGCGGACAAGATCCCGGCGCCATCGGCGTATCCGGCGTGTATGAAAAAAACATCACGCTGGCCGCGGCAAGGGAGCTGAAAAAGATACTTGACGCCAAAGGCGAATATAAAGTTTATCTGACCCGCAACCGCGATGTTTTTATTCCGCTGCGCGAACGCGTCCGGATTGCCCGCAAATACAAAGCGGATTTGTTCCTGTCTATCCATGCGGACAGCGCCTTAAACCGCAATGCCAAGGGGTTGTCTGTTTATACTCTGTCAGAAAAAGCTTCCGACAAAGAGGCCGCGGCTCTGGCTGAACGTGAAAATAAAGCAGATGTGATTGCCGGGCTGAACTTTGCCGAACATTCCAAAGAGGTTTCCGACATTCTGATTAATCTGGCTCAGCGCGAAACCCTGAACCGTTCATCGGAATTTGCAACCTTTATGGTGTCGGAAATGCGCAAAAGCTGTAAACTTCTTGACAACACGCACCGTTTTGCCGGATTCGCGGTTTTGAAAGCTCCGGATATTCCTTCCGTCTTGTTGGAAATGGGATATTTGTCAAACCGTTCGGAAGAAAAACTTTTGCGCCAGCCGTCATATCGCAAAAAACTGGCAAAATCGGCGGCTTCGGCTATAGATAAATATTTTGAGAATATGCGCCACGCCTCATTGTTTTAAATGAAAAACATTTTGAATTTTCTGAAAATATAGCCGTTAATGTAAACAAAATTCGCCGCACTTCAATTCAAGGCACATTAACATTCACAAATCTCATCGGAGCAACGCGGTCTCTGGAGCACAATGCCTTCAATTCGCCGCGCCTGCCGTGCAGGTCATCCCCGGGCTTGACCCGGGGATCCATTTTTCAACAAGCACCCTGTTTCCCTCTCTATGGATTGCCGGATCAAGTCCGGCAATGACAGAAGAAAGAAACCCGAGCATGACAGTACTTCAAAGCACCAACGCCCGAAAAAGAAGATGCAAAAACAAGGGGATGACTCGACATTTTAAATCAAAAGAGCCGAGACGACAACTACTGGCAACTGAAATGCGCAATGGTGCCGGAATCGATGAGGTGGTCGCTGCAATACTGGAAGCGCGGGGTACCTCCGGAGGCTCGACAACTACTCATCACATCACTACAATCAGGGTGACTATAGTTACTCCTGCAATATGAATAATCGTTACAATAGCTTCCTGTATCATCACAACACCAGCCGCTTGCTGAAACAGAAGTAAAACACGTTCCGTTATAACAGCTTTGCCCGCTTGAGCATTTGGAAGAACCGCAGGAAACGTAATAAGTTACGCCGTTTCTGACGCAGGAGGAGGCGCCGGGGTTTTGGCAGTTGGCCGCGCAGGCATCGGCGGTGTAGGTGTAATCGCAGGTCTGCGGGTCGAAACAAAAATATTTGCTGGTGTCAAACGGACATTTAACCCCGTCGTTCGGGCATTCATCGGCGGTATATTTATAACCCATTGCCTCACAGTCCGGGGACTGGGCGCAGGCCGCCAAAGTATGACCGGATGCAAGAGCGGTGCAGCACAAGGCACTCCAAAAAATATATTGTTTCATCAAACCTCTCCCGTCAAAACAAACACATAGGGATACTATATCACAGCTCAAACGAATAGTCAATATTAAATGAAAAGTATAACGGGGATTTTGGCTAGAAGGCCGGTAGGTTCGAAAGATGGAAAGCAAAGGGAAAAAATAAAAAATTTCTTTGCATTTTTCTTAAATTGTAATAGATTAAGCACAAGATTCTGAACAAATAGATTAAAATACCCTAAAATAACGGATTTGTAGATGTTAAAAACGCTGTCTTCATTATTAAGCACATTTTTCTTTTTTGCTGTCATTGCTTTTGTCGTCATCATCAGCACAATTTGGGATTATTCCAGCAAACTCCCGGATTATCGCCAATTGGCTAAATATGAACCTGCCGTAACCACCCGCCTTTATGCCGGCGACGGACGTTTGCTGATGGAATATGCCACAGAAAAACGTTTTTTTGTGCCGATTGATAAGATTCCGGAAAAAGTGAAGAATGCCTTTATTGCGGCAGAGGACAAAAAGTTTTATTCCCATTCCGGAATTGATTATGTCGGCATAGTCCGTGCCATTTTGGGAAATATCAAAAAAATCGGAACCGGCGCGCGTCCGGCCGGTGCTTCGACGATTACGCAGCAGGTTGCCAAAAACTTTTTGCTTTCTTCCGAACTTTCTTACAGCCGGAAAATCAAAGAGGCCATTTTGGCGACCCGGATTGAACAGGCTTTCAGCAAAGATCATATTCTGGAACTTTATTTGAACGAGATTTATCTCGGCAACCGGTCTTACGGCGTCGGGGCGGCAGCGTTGAATTATTTTGGCAAGTCGCTGGATGAATTGAGCCTGGAAGAAGCTGCTTATCTGGCCGCTTTGCCGAAAGGGCCGAACAATTATAATCCGAAAACCAAAAAAGAAGCCGCCATTGCCCGCCGCAACTGGGTGATTGACCGGATGCTCGAGGACGGCTATATCAACGAAGAAGAGGCTGTGGCCGCTAAAGAAAAGCCGTTGGTAACCACGGAACGTAACAGCGAATTTGTAAAAGACGCACAATATTTCAGCGAAGAAGTCCGCCGCCGGATTACGGACAAATTCGGTGATGATGCGTTATATGAGGGCGGGTTGCTGGTCAGAACGACGGTTGACCCGAAACTTCAGGAAATTGCGACTGAAGTTTTCAGAAAAGGCATCAAGGCATATGATGACCGTCATGGCTGGCGCGGCGCGGTAACCAATATTAATCTGGACGGCGATTATAAAGAAACTCTGGCCAAGGTTGAAATGCCGAAGGGAGCGGATGAGGGCTGGCAGAAAGCCGTTGTTCTGGAAGTCGGCAAAGACAAGGCCGTAATTGAAACCGCCGACGGCGGGCGCGGAGCGATACCTCTGTCATTAATGCCCAAAACAGGAAAATCCTTAAAAAATCAGGGAATTACCGGGCCGCTTGACAGTGCTGCCAAATTTTTGAAAAAAGGCGATGTCGTTTATGCCGAAAAGGCTGCGGAGAAAGAAATAGCTGCCAAAAAGCTTGCGGCAGACAGCTATTACCTGCGCCAGGTGCCGAATGTTCAGGGGGCTTTGGTTGCTATGGATCCCCATACCGGCAAGGTTTTGGCAGCCGTCGGCGGATACGATTTTTCACAATCTCAGTTTAACCGTGCAACCCAGGCCAAACGCCAGACCGGTTCTTCTTTCAAGCCTTTTGTTTATATCACGGCTTTGGATAACGGTTATTCTCCGACAGATTTGATTTTGGATGCGCCTTTTGTCTTGGATCAGGGAGAAGGTCTGCCGAAATGGAAACCAAAGAACTATTCGGTCAATTTTTACGGTCTGACGACATTGCGCCAGGGCATAGAAAAATCCCGCAACCTGATGACCGTTCGTCTGGCTCAGGATATTGGTATGGATAAAGTTTCAGAATACGTCCGTCGTTTCGGCATTAATGACAATCTCCCGAAGTTTCTTTCCATGTCTTTGGGGGCGTCAGATACCCGGCTGATTAATATGGTGGCCGGATATGGGATGATTGTCAACGGCGGTAAAAAAATCGAGCCTTATTTTATTGAGCAGGTTCAGGATCGCCGGGGAAATACGATTTTGAAACATGACAAGCGGGAATGCGCCGGCTGTAATGTTGATTTTTATGAAAGTCAGGAGACGCCGAAACTGCCGGATAACCGCGAGCAGATTGTTGATCCGCTCAGCGCTTATCAGATGACCAGCATTCTGGAAGGCGTGGCCGTCCGCGGAACGGCGGCCCGCCTGCGCAGTCTGCACCGTCATTTGGCGGGCAAGACCGGTACGACAAACGACAACAAAGATTCCTGGTTTATCGGTTTTTCGCCGGACTTGGTCGTCGGCATTTATATCGGGTTTGACGAACCCCGGACGCTCGGAAAACGTGAAACCGGCGCAACGGCGGCTCTGCCGATATTTTATGACTTTATGCAGCAGGCCTTGAAAGACCAGCCGGATATTCCGTTCCGTATTCCGAACGGTATCAAACTTGTCCGGGTAAACCACAATACCGGCAAACCGGCAACGCCGATGGACAAAGCCGTGATTGTTGAGGCTTTGAAACCTGATTTTGACTTTGACAAGCAGGGACAACGTGTTATTGGCGACGATTCGTCCGCAGCTTCCGAAACGGAAACGCCGGCCGCCGGCTATTCCTCGGACGAAGGCGGAGATTTTCAGCTTGGCGGACAATATTAGGGAGAAAGAAAAATGCGTGCGGAAATTACGGAAATTGTTGACGAGATCAGGCAGTCTTTAGAGCTGCTGAG
The DNA here is from genome assembly GCA_949300375.1 of uncultured Pseudomonadota bacterium. GTDB lineage: Bacteria > Pseudomonadota > Alphaproteobacteria > RF32 > CAG-239 > MGBC133411. Next base: position 50,272 of record CASGEB010000018.1, on the reverse strand, counting down.
GAGGTCTCTTTGACTATGACAATGCCGTATTGCGGCTGAGCGAACTCAATGCATTGAGCGAAGATGCCAATCTTTGGAGCGATGCCGAAAAAGCTAAAAAGCTGATGAGCGAAAAAACGCGTCTGGAAGATGGTCTTAAACAGTATGATGCCATGGCAAAGGCATTGGACAATCTTATTGATTTGGTTGAAATGGCCGAAACTGAAAATGACGAGGTCATAATCGCCGAAGCTTATCATGAATTGCAGCAGTTGAAAGAAGATGCCAAACGCGGCGAGCTGGAGGCTTTGCTTTCAGGGGAAGTCGATGGCAATGACGCTTTTTTGGAGGTTCACGCCGGCAGCGGCGGCACGGAGGCGCAGGATTGGGCGGAGATGCTTGTCCGGATGTATAGCCGCTGGGCGGAAGGGCGCAAGTTCAAAGTTGAATATATTGAGGAAACCGAAGGCGATGTCGCCGGAATTAAATCTGTTACGTTAAAAATTTGCGGACATAATGCCTATGGCTGGCTAAAGTCGGAAACCGGCGTTCACCGGCTGGTGCGGATTTCGCCGTTTGACAGCGCGGCCCGCCGCCATACGAGCTTTGCGTCCGTAGGGGTCTATCCCGTTTTGGATGATGATATAGAAATTGAGATTAACGAGGCTGATTGCCGGGTTGATACTTATCGTGCCAGTGGTGCCGGCGGCCAGCATATTAATAAAACCGATTCTGCCGTGCGGATTACGCATATTCCGACCGGAATCGTCGTTCAATGCCAAAACCAGCGTTCTCAGTTTCAGAACCGGGAAGCGGCCTGGAAAATGTTAAAAGCCCGCCTGTATGAATTGGAACTGAAAAAACGTGAAGAAGCCGAACAGACAATGCGGGACAACCAAAGCGACATCGGCTGGGGACACCAGATACGCTCATATGTTTTGCAGCCTTATAAAATGGTAAAAGACTTGCGGACGGAGGTTGAAACCTCTGATACAAAAGCCGTGTTGGACGGCGGTATTGATATGTTTTTAAGTGCGGCTCTGGCTCGGAAATTATAGCGGAGAAAAAATGAAGACAATCGGAAAATGGCTGAAGTTCGGGATAGTGGGAATGCTTTCCGCTTATCTTGTTTTTTGCGCAATAGCCTGGTCTTTTCCGGAACTGTTTTTTTATCATCCGTCGTCAGAAAAACCAAATCTGCAAAATGCCGTGGCAAATGGTTTTGCCGCGGAACGCGTAGATTTTAAGTCCGCTGACGGCACGCCGCTGTTTGGCTGGTATATTCCCCCGCGCGACAATGGTTTTCCGGTAATTGTCTATTTTCATGGCAATGCTTATAATATTGAACGTTTTTATCCCAAGCTCCTTCCGCTGGCAGAAGCCGGGTACGGCGTCTTTATGCCGGAATATCGCGGTTTTGGCGGAATCCCGGGCAGGATAAGCCAGTCTGATCTGGAGGCGGATGCCCTGGCCGCGGTTAAGGAACTGCGCCGGATGGGATATAATAATTCGCAGTTGGTTATGTACGGAATGTCGCTCGGCTCGCATCTGGCGGTTAATAATATATATCGCTTGCAGGATGGCGGAAATTTTGCCGGACTTATTTTGGAGGTGCCGTTTGACAATATAGAAAACGCCGCCCGGAAAGCCGTTTGGATGCCGCTGCCGTTAAAATATATTGTCCGCGACAAATATCATAATGAAGAAATGCTGTCGCAGGTAAAAGCGCCTGTTTTGGTTATGTCCGGAACGGAAGATACGGTTGTGCCGCTTGAATTGGCAAAAAATTTATATACATTTGCCAAAGAACCGAAAAAGATGATTATATATCAGGGCGGGACGCACAGCGGTTTATATGAACTGCGCAATTACCGCGATATCCTTTCCTGGCTGGATGAAATGGTAAGAAAGTAAAAGATGAAGATAATCAGCAATCGGGCATATGTTTTTCATAAAACAATGGATTACATCGGTGTTGCAATCCTGGGGTTGATACTGTTGTTTTTATGGCAGCTGTACAGTGGTCCGATAGCCATTCCGTTTTTAAAACCATACATCATCAAAGCCTTGAATCATGATGATGCCGAATATCAGGTAACTTTGGATTCGGTGAATCTTGAGCTGGTGCGCTCAATTAAACCGATTAAAATTATTGCCAATAACGTAACCTACCGCAAAAATGACGGAAGTTTCAGCGTCAATGCGCCGAAAACCTCTGTTTCATTCAGTATCAGGGCGCTTTTGCACGGCGTTGTCGCGCCGAGTAATATTGAGGTCAATGATCCCAAAATTTATATTTTTACTGATTATGGTGTAAAAAAAGAACAGAAAAATATTGCCAACCAGAAAAAACTTGCTTTTTATTTTGACTATTTTGAAGATTTTCTTGAACGTTTTAATTCTGAAGATCAAACCTATACGGAAAGTTATGTAAACGGTATAGAAATTAACAATGCCGAAGTGGAATTTCACGAAGTCGATCTCGGGCGGAAATGGATTTTTTCCGACTTAAATTACCGATTTTCCCGCAATTTTACCTCTATTGAATCAGATGTCAGCGCGCTGATGAAGTTTGACGACAAGCAGGCTTCCGTCGGGCTTGATTTGGAATATAAGTTATTGGGAGAAAAAGTGGCGTTGGAATTTTATTTTGCCGATATTGTTCCGTCGCAGTTTGCAGCCTCCCTTCCGGATAAAGAGCTGTCTGCCCGGCTGGCTAAGGTTAATCTGCCGCTGAGCGGAAAAATAGATGCCCTGATTGATTTTCGCAATGTCTTGAAAAACAAAGATGATGTTGCCAAAAGTTTGGATGATGCACTGGAAAAAATGGCTTTTTCTCTTGAAGGCGGCAACGGCAGCATTCAGTTTTCAGAAGGGGAAGATTATAAATACAGTATTGCATCCGTGATTTTAAACGGAGATATTTCTGCCGGACTGGATAAAGTCAGCATAAAAAATGCCAAATTTGATTTGGACAATCAGAAAACAATATTAAATTTGGAACTGACCGGACTGAAAAAATATTTTCTTGAACAATCGCCGGAAGATTTGAAAATCGCTTTTCAGGCAGATATCCCGGAATTAAAGTTTGATGACCTGTATCACCTTTGGCCGAGGGCTTTGGCGGAAGATGCCTGGCTTTGGTGTGAAGACAGCCTGTACGGCGGAATGGCGAAAAATGCCCGTTTCAATGTTGACTTTGCTTACGACAAAAAACAAAAATCGATTGCATTTAAAAATTTCAAAGGCCGGGCGGATGCCGTCGGCGTAAACTTAAATTATCTGAGAGGAATGCCGGATATTAAAGATATTTACGGTACGTTCAGCATAGATTCCCAAGAGTTGAAAGTTGTTGTTGATAAGGGTGTTTCCAATGGCGTCATTATGACCGGCGGGTCGGTTTTGCTATATGACTTGGATAAAGAAGACAACTTTGCCGACATTAAAATTATTGCGGAAAGTTCCATTACCGATGCTTTGAAGCTGATTGACAACCCGCCGCTTGGCTTTGCTTCCGAAATGGGATTAAAACCGGAGGAGATTGACGGAAACGCGGTAACGGATTTGGAGCTTAAATTTGAGTTGCGCAACGACTTGGAGACGGACGATGTGAACGTCAAAGTAAAATCCGAACTCAAAGATGTTGTAATCCCCGGCATTGTTGCCGGCAAAAGCGTAAAAGCCAAAGCGTTAAAAATGGACGTAACCAACGCCGGAATGTTGATTGAGGGAGATGTTACACTGGATGATTCTCCTTTCAAACTGATATGGAGCGAAAATTTTGATAAAGAAAAAGAATATAACAGCCGCTACCAGCTGACTTTCTTATATGACAAAGCTTTTAAAGAAAAATGGGGAATTGATTATGAAATTTTGAACCCGCCTTATATCGACGGAACGGCAGATGTTTTGGCCGAAATAACATCTTACCCGCAAGAAAAAATGAAGGTAAACTTAAATGCCGAATTAACAAATGCCAAATTGGATTTTTCATTTTTGGGATTAAATAAAAAACTTGGGGAAAAGGCTTTGTTAAAAGCCGAAATTGATGTGAACAACGGCAAAATAACCTCAGTTCCGTCTCTGAGCTTTGATAAGTTTGATTTTAATCTTCAGGGAAAAATCGCGCTGAATAAAGACCAGAAAGTAACATCCGTTGACATTTCCGGGATCAATGCGCCGAAAACTGCGGCCAAGGCCAAAGTCGAATTTGCCTACAAGCCGAAAGAAAAAATCAAGGTCAATATCTCCGGTACGAGTTATGATCTCTCGGCTTTCTTCGTTCCAAAAGAAAAAGATGTTAAAACCCCAAAGAAAATAAAAGGCAGCAAGAACATTTCCCGTCCAAAAACTGAGGATAAATGGAAAGATATTACCGATACGGATATCAACATTGCGGTTAACAATCTCTGGACCAGCGAGAAATCTATGATTAAAAATTTTGCCGGTTCGGCCAAACTGGTCAGAGGAACCGGTATCAAAGAAATGCATCTGGTCGGAAATTTTACGTCGTCGCCCCATTCTTATTTGCGTTTGAATTATGTACCGCATGCAAATAAAGAGTTTATGCTGGATATTGACAGCAATGATGCCGGAAACACGCTGAAATTTCTGCGCTTTTATGATAATATGCAGGGCGGACGGCTAAACATTAGCGCCCGGCGTGATAAAAATAAAGATTTTATCGGCCATGCCAAAATACGGGATTTCAGTGTACATAATACGCCGGTTTTGGCAAAATTGCTGACGGTCGCTTCTTTTTCGGGAATGGTAAATTTGCTGACCGGTGAAGGAATAAAATTCTCGCATTTTGATGCGCCTTTTACTTATGCGGATGAGATATTATCTGTTAACGAAGCCAAAACTTTCGGCAATGTTTTAGGCATTACGGCTAACGGCAGCTATGATTTATACTATGATGATATTGATATCAAAGGCGTTGTTGCGCCGGCTTACAGTCTAAACAGCCTGATTGGCAAAATTCCGTTGGTCGGCAGCCTGCTTTCCGGCAAAGACGGAACGGTTTTTGCAGCCAATTATGAGATTAAAGGAAATATTGAGGATCCCCAAATCAGCCTGAATCCTCTTTCAGCCTTAAGCCCGAGTTCAATAAAAGATATGTTGTCTTCGGTTTTTGGAGAAGGCAATGCCGAATAGGCTGAAAATCGGAATAGATTTTCACGGCGTAATTACGTCCAACCCTCGTTTTTTCAGTGCGTTTAGTCAAAAAGCCGTAAAACGCGGCTGGGAAATTCACGTTATAACGGGCGGCCCGGCTGATGTGATCTGCAAAATGTTGGATGATTGGAAAATTGCCTATACGACGATTTTTGCCATACTTGATTTTTATGAAGCGTTGAATAAAGTGCAGCATATGGCGGATAATAAGTTTCATGTGGAAGACAAATTATGGGACAGCGCCAAAGCCGGATATTGTAAGGAACATGGCATTGATATTCATATTGACGACAGTATGATTTACAAAAAGTGGTTTTCAACCCCATATTGCCTTTACGATTCGTTTGACCGCCGCTGCCGCCTGGATGACGGAACGGAAATAGATTTTTCCAACAGTGCGGAAATTGCTTTGAATGAAGTGGAAAAAGCCGTTCGAAAAAACAATCTGCCTTGTAAAATCTGAAATTTTTTTATAAATCAAAATTAAATCATTCTTAAGAAATCCCCATTATAATATGCGCGAAAAAAGAAGGGACGATATGCCTTTGTGGGCAGAAAGCTCAAAAACTAACGGTTATAAACGAAAGTAAGTCTGGAAGTTGCAGAGATAACGGCTAAATTAGTCGGGCTTTCAAAAAAATAAATGCCGTAAGGCCCGATAAAAAAGGTGAAAAATAATGATAACTGAAGAGATTGTCCATATCAAAGGCCGGCCTCAAAAGCTGGTTGTCTTTCTGCACGGTTATATAGACAGCGCTCCTGCACTGGATCGGAAAATAAACCTTCTTGTCGACGGACTGGATAATGCCGCGGTTCATATTCCGCAGGCTCCGGTTGTCTGTGAAATTCACGAAAATAAACGCCAGTGGTACTCCATGCATCGTTTTGATCCGGACGATGCCCGTAAATTTGTGCCGACAATGGAAGAATGCGTTGCCATTTATGACCGTATGGGGCAGGGGTTGGCTGAGGCTTATTCTTATCTGAGCGAGTATATTGAAGAGCGTCTCAATATGTATGGACTGGAGGCTAAAGACCTCTATCTTTGCGGCTTTTCACAAGGGGCAATGCTGGCTTTGTATTATGCTTTGCGGCACGAAGAAACAATTGGCGGCTGCATCAGTTTCAGCGGCATTTTAACGCCGCACACCTATTTGTTAAAACATCATAAAAGCACGCCGGATGTCCTGCTTATTCACGGCAATGCTGACAATCTGGTTCGTTTTGAGGCGCTGGATTTTACGCGCGGCCTCTTGGAACAAATGGGCTGCAATGTTTCGTCCTATGTTGTGGAAGACGGACGCCATATGGTAACGGAAGACGGACTGACCCAGGCCTTACAGTATATTATGCGCCGCGGCGTAAAGCAGAAGGCCGTCTGAATATCAGTCAGAGAAAAGGATATGGAATAATCACGCCGCCGTCGGAACTCAGGCTTCCGGTAACCCGTTTGATATCCAGTCCGGAATCTTCTCCTAAAGTCCGTTTATAAATATCCGCATAATTGCCGTATAGTTTCAACGCGTTCCGAAAACCTTTAGGGGACATTTCAAAAGCCCGCCAAAGTTTCGGGTCAAGCCCGAGCATATTGCGGATAGACTTGTCCTGCGCGTTGCTGAGAATGTCCACATTGGTTGGGTTGATGCCGTATTCCTCGGCCAGATACAAATTATTGATAATCCAGCTGATAATGCTCTGCAGACGGGTATTTTCCCGGCTGACATAAGCATATACCGGCTTTGCGGTAATGATTTCCGGCAGAACGGCAAGCTTTGTTTTCTTCTGGTCATAAATTGCGGATTTCAAAAAAGTTTCATTGCCGGTTAACAAGACGCAGCGGTTCAGCATAAAAGCTTCTTTGGCTTTCTGCTGGCTGGGAAATTTGATAACTTTGAGCTTAAGATTGTATTGTCTGTTGTAAAGGTCGAGATTGTATAATTCTTCAGAATTGTTGACGGAACAAACGGTTTTTCCTTTAAAATCGAGCATTGATGTCGCATCGCCGGGGTTTCTTGCCGCAAACATCTGACGGTCAAAATACAAAAGTCCGGCCGGGACGATTCTGCGGGAAATGTCCAATGAGGCGGAATATGGCGTATTGCCGAGCATAACGTCGACTTTTCCGCTTTGCAGCGCAGCCGCCGCTTCTGATTGCGGCACATTGACCAGTTCAAAATATTTTTCGTTGCCAAAAATCGTTGATGCAAAAATTTTGCAAAGTTCAGCGTCAAATCCCTGCCATTGTTTTTCATCATCGCGATAAGCGAAAGCCCTGCTGTGCAGGGTAGTGCCGCAGCGTACGGCGCCGTGCGATTTAATATAGCGCAGCCCGGCATCTTCCGCATAAGAAACCTGCGCAGAAAATAACAGTGCCAAAATTAAAAGTGTGTATTTCAGTTTCATTTTGTTAACCAATGTGCTATATTATAATATCAGGCAAAATAACTATAAGGCATTTTTTTATGAAACGTAACCATTTTTTGCAACTTATTATCCTCTGTTTTGCAATACTGATTTCTGTACCGCTTCGTGCTGCGCCGATAGATGATAAAACGGCCGCCGGCTGGGTGCGGGAAAAGGGCGGAATTTTGCTTAATACGTTCAATGAAAAAGACCTCGCCGTCAAATATCGTCAGCTGGATACGTTGTTTTTGAAATATGTCGATTTGGATTATGTCGGCAGATTTGTGCTGGGAAAATATTGGAAAACGCTGGATGAAACGCAGCAAAAGCGTTATATGCCGCTGTTTAAACGATATGCCTTGTCTTTGTATAAAGGTTTTCCGTTAAACTTTGACAACCGGCTTTCTTTTAAGGTAAACAGCGTTGGCGGCCGCGAGAATTATACCGATGTCTGGACGACCATCACTCTGGCGCCGAAAGAAAAAGGCGATGTCGAGACAACCGTAACCGTTGCTTTTCGTCTGCAGCAAACGGGAAAAGAGATAAAAATTATTGATATCACGTTGGGCGAGAGCAGCTTGATATTGTCTTACCGCAGCCGCTTTTATCAAATGATGCAGGAAGCGGATTCGGATCCCGAATGGTTTTTGGAAGATTTGGAAACCATCACCAAGTCAAATGAAAAAAATAACCGGTTACAGCTGGAAAACGCAGAACCCCCGGCCGCCGGAAATGTTTTGCCGTCCGCTTTGCCCGCGTAAAGGCAAAAAAGCTGTTGAATTTCCTCAGATATAAGATTATTATCTCTTTCATATTTTAAAGAGGAGGATAATTATGACCAAAATATATCTGCACAACACCGTTAGCCGCCGCAAAGAGGAGTTTGTTCCCATTGACGCCGATAACGTGCGGATGTATGTCTGCGGCCCGACGGTTTATGACAAAGCCCATCTCGGAAACGCCAAAACTTCCGTTGTCTTTGACGTTTGGTACCGCCTGCTGCGCGCTGTTTACGGAGCAAAACACGTTACCTATGTTTCCAATATTACGGATGTTGATGACAAAATTTTGAATAAGCATAAAGAAACCGGCAGACCGATACGCGAAATTACCGAACAGACTTATCAGTGGTATTTGGATGATATGAAAAGGCTGAACGTTCTGGATCCGAACTTCCGCCCCCGGGCAACGGAATATATCGGCGAGATGATAGAACTGGTCAAACGCCTGCTGGCCAACGGACATGCTTATGAAGCCGCCGGCCATGTGCTTTTTAGTGTGGATTCTATGCCAAACTACGGATTTTTATCCGGCCGCTCCATGAAGGAAATGCTCGCCGGCGCCCGGATTGACGTTGCCGATTACAAAAAGAACCCGGCAGATTTTGTTTTGTGGAAACCTTCCGATGCCGACCAGCCGGGCTGGGACAGTCCCTGGGGTTACGGACGTCCGGGCTGGCATCTGGAATGCTCTGCAATGAGTTCCAAACTGTTGGGCAATGATTTTGATATTCACGGCGGTGGTTCAGATCTGATTTTCCCGCATCACGAAAACGAATGTGCCCAGTCCTGCTGCGCTTTTGAGGGTTCAAAATTTGCCCATTACTGGATTCACGCCGGTATGTTGATGGTGGACGGCGTTAAAATGTCAAAATCGTTGGGCAATTTTTATATCGTTGATGAAATTTTGGCCAAATACCCGGCCGAGGCGCTGCGGTTGCTGTTTTTGAGCGGACATTATCACCAGCCGTTCAACTTTACTTTTGAGGGATTGAATCAGGCCAAAGCGACTTTGGATAAATTCTATAATGCGCTGCTGAAAAATGCCTCTGTTGAAATTGATGAAAATATTGAGCCGGATGCCCGGGTGCTGGAAGCTTTGGCTGACGACTTGAACACGCCGCTGGCAATTTCCTATCTGCACGAGATTGTCAACAACCTGAACAAGGCAGAAACAACAGAAGATAAGAAAAAATATAAGTCGCAGCTGTTGGCCGGCGCTGATTTGTTGGGGCTGTTGTGGCAACAGCCGGAAGTCTGGTTCAAAGGAGGGGAGAACGCGTCGGCTTTGGATGAAAAAGCCATCGAGGCCAAAATCGCCGAGCGCCTTGCCGCCAAAAAGAACAAAGACTATGCTCTGGCTGATAAAATCCGCAACGATTTGAAAGAGCAGGGGATCCTGCTGGAAGACGGTCCTTCCGGCACAACCTGGAAAATTGCCTGAATTTAAGGATGCGGAAATTTCTTTAATGCAGAATGCCGGCAGCTGTCGGCATTTTGTTTTTTTTTAGAAACAGAGCCAAAACAGCGTCAGGCAGACTTTGTAAACTTTGCACAGAGATTTTCTGTATCGGGGTTTGTAAAAAATTTTGGTATCGAAAAAAGGCGGGGAAGGCGGCGTATCAGAAAGAAAAGGAGAAAAAGGAAAAACGTCCTGATGTGGAAGACGGAGCGGCTGTTTATAAAAAATAACATCCGGACGAGGGTGCTTTTTTGCCCTCAAACGGTCAAATCTTTTGTTCTTCAATGTTTGTTTCCTGCCTTTGATATAAATGAAAGCCCCTGAAAACAGGGGCCTTGTCTTGGAGTTTTAGTTTATTTTGTATTCCTCGGTAGCATTTTGAATATTATTGCAAACGGCTTTTGCAAAAGATTTTTTGGCAATATATGTAAGAAACAGCGGTTCTTCCAGTTTTAGCATTCCCAAAGCCTCTTCAAGCGCTTCAAAACTTTGATGTATTTTGCTGATTAAAACGGCGTTGTTGTTAATCAGGTCATAAGTCGCGGCAGTCTCTTCGTTAAGATGTCTCATTATTGCCTCCGAATTAATTTTTTTGTGGATAACTAATATTCAGTCCTCGACAAGAATGTTAGCAGCAAATTTTTCATCTGGGTAGTAGGTAAAATTCGATACCCGTAAACGAAAAATAGGTACACTAACAAACTTGAAATTTTTTAATTATTTCATATATATAGCAAACCCTCTTTAAAAAATGCCCTTTCCCGGTATGGTCAAAACCGATTCGGAACTTACGGTTCCATGATAATGCACTCTATCCCGCTTTTCTTTTCGGCAAGCCGTTTTTGAAAGTCCTGCGGATTAACGGGGCCTTGCGTGAACAGGTCATAATGAATGGGTACAACGGTTTTAACGCCCAGCCATTCCGCCGCCAGAGCCGCTTGTTCAATGTCCATATTGACGCGGCCGCCAATAGGAATAAGCGCCATGTCCGGCTTGTAAATTTCTTTGACCAGCTTAAAGTCAGAATTAATGGCCGTATCGCCCATATGATAAATTTTAAGGCTGCCAAAATCAAAGATTATGCCGGTCGCAATGTTAAAAGGCGTATTGTCCGGCAGCAGTCCGCAGTGTACGGCCGGGCGGAAGACGGCCTTTCCCCAGGAAAAAAGTTGTTCAACGCCGACCGGAACGCCCAAAGCTTTTGCGCCCTGGCTTTGGCAATAACGCGCAACTTCAAAAGTTGTTGTAATCGTAATATCGTTCTTTTGGGCAATGTTTATGGAATCGCCGATATGGTCGGCATGCCCGTGCGTTACCAGAATGTCGTCAACGATAATGTCTTCTGCTTTTCGGGTAGCCATTGGCGCATCGGTCAAGAAAGGATCCACGGCAATTTTGTGTCCGTCTTTTTCAAAGATAAAACCGCTGTGGCCGAGAAAAGTAATGTCAACGCCGTTTTTGTGTAGAATTTTTATCATAAGAAGTCAGTCCTTGTCAGATATGTTTGAATTTGTTGAAAATAATTTTGCTCTCGGCAGAAGAATGACCGGGAACCGGATAATTGTTCTTCTCCCAATTGTCGACCAGCGTGTCAATAATCTGGCGGTGCCGGATATTGGGAGATGTTGTCAGTCTGTTAGACATTTCCCCGATTAAATAATTGGCTATATTTATTCTCTGCATACTTTTCCTCCTTCAAAAGGGTTAAGTAACATTATTGATATATTAACCAAATATTAACAAAAAAAGTCCACATAGATAAAATTATTATATCGTGGAAGATTTATAAAGCTTCCAAGTGGAGTCGATAATATTTTCCAAGTCGCTGTGAATGGCCGTCCAGCCGAGGAGTTTTTGCGCTTTTTGGGCTGAAGCGAGCAAAACGGCCGGATCCCCGGCGCGCCGTCCGGCAAATTCATAGGGGATATCTTTTCCGGTAACTTCGCGCGCTTTCAAAATCATCTCCAAAACGCTGACGCCGTTTTCCGTTCCCAGGTTAAAAATCTGGCTCTGATTGTTTTTTTGCAAATATTCCAAAGCTTTTAGATGAGCATCTGCCAGATCGGAAACATGAATATAATCGCGGATGCAGGTACCGTCGCGGGTATCATAATCATTGCCGAAAATCATCACCTTTTGCCGAATGCCGCAGGCCGTCTCCATAATAATCGGCAAAAGGTTCTGCGGATTTTTTTCAAGTCCTTTGACAGCGCCTTCCTCGTCATAACCGACGGCGTTAAAATAGCGCAGCGAAATAAATTTGATGCCTTTCAGCTGGTCATACCATTTCATATAATTTTCCATATCCAGCTTGGTAAAGCCATAAAAATTTATCGGCGCGGCCGGGTGTTGCTCATCAACCGGCAAATATTCCGGCAGGCCATAAACTGCAGCCGAGGAAGAAAAGATGATTTTCCCGACGCCGGCTTCGGTCATGGCATTAAGGGTATTAATGGCGCCGATAATATTGTTGTTGGCATATTTGCCCGGATTTTCCATCGATTCTCCAACAGCTTTCTTCGCCGCCAGAAAGACCACCGCGTCAATATCCTGCTTCATGACCCGGAGCAGGGCGGAATAATCCAGAATATCGCCTTGAACCAATACGGCGTCCGAAAAAAGATTTTGCGCGCTGCCGGTAGAAAGATTATCATAAACGCAAACCTCGTGCCGGGCAGACAGCAGGGATTTGACAACATGGCTGCCGATATATCCGGCGCCGCCGATGACCAGAATTTTCATAAACAATTTCCTTAAACATAAAGGTTAAATAAAGTCAGAAAAACAATAACAGATAAAATAAATGAAAAAAAGTGTTGACTAACAGAAATAAACATATTATTAATTCATCCAGTTGATGGGGGTATGGCGGAACTGGTAGACGCGCTAGACTCAAAATCTTGTGGCCTCAGGCCGTGTCAGTTCGAGTCTGACTACCCCTACCACTTTTTGAAAGACCTTGATGTTAATCAAGGCTTTTTTGTTTTAAATATTTTTTCCCTAACCCAATAACCGCTTTTCCCCTTTCTTGGCATCTCATACCCCGGCCATATTGTTTAAACACTTTTTCTTACATTTTTTTATCAAAACCGTTCATTTGGAAAGCAGTAGAAAAACTGTTTATATCTCTTGCAAAACATTTGACTATAATTCTTTTAAAGAATAAATTTATTCCAAAGCAACCAGAGGGTAAAATGAAAATTTGGAATATATATCAGTTCAATAAACAGGATAAGGAATTATTGCGCCGCCTGAAAATTTCCGCCGAAACGACGTCTGAAATTCCTGTTGAAATTGATTTCCTGAAATTCTCCGGCAGCAGGGAAGTATATATTCGCCACGTTTTTTATAACGAAATCGACATCAAACCCTTTTTATCGCTTCAGACTATTCAGTACTACACCAGCCGGATAGAAGAGGATTTGCAAAATGAAAGAACTTGATTTGTTAAAACTGCAGCTGCAAAGCTTTGAACGTATTTTCGGGCCGCACCTCCTGCCGCGCCGTTCAGTGCTTTCGGCCGATAATGACAATAATCCGTCCAAACCGGAGAAAAACGATGATAACGCTGACTAAAACAGAGCTGGAAGTCTGCCGTCTTTTCCGGCAAAAACGCACTTTTGAACAAGCCTATCGCCGCAGCCGTTTCCGCGGACAGGGAAATTTTATGTGCTATATCAAACGGTTGTTATCTTTGGGCGTATTGGAAGAATATGTGCGTTTCTACGAACGCGACGGCTTGGTCAATGAGCATCGCACTTATCTTTGCGTTAAAAGAAATTTAGCAAATAACAAAAAAGATATGATATAAAGTTAATGTGTTACATAAATTTTGTAACAGCAATAACTTTTCCGCATACCTTTATCTGATCCGGGTTATTGACCGACAACGGCGGATAAAGCGGATTATCGGAAGAAATCAGGGCGGAATTGTTGAAAATATCAAAGCGGATGCGCTTAACCAGCAGCTCTTGCCGAATGCAGAAAAGATAAAGCCCGTCGCTTTCCGGAGAGGTAACCGAAATATCCACCCAGATAACATCCTGGTCATTGATTGTCGGTTGCATACTGTCTCCATAAATAGATAAAATCTTTATTTTATCAGGGGATATATTTTTAAGCTGAGGAAAAAGATTAATATTTGCGAGTTGGTGTCCGATAACTTTAGGCGTCAGGATATTGCCGTTTTCGGCAACGGATTCCCGTGCGTCAATAATTTCAATCATCGAAACGCCCGCCGGACTGAACGCGTAGGGCGAAACCTGTCCGAACTCGGATTTTACGACATTATCGAGAGTTGTGCCGAACAAATCGGCAATTTTTTGCGCCATTTCGCTTTTGAGGGAAATGTTGCCGTTTTCGATTTTAGTCATGGTCGATTGGGTAACGCCGACAGCTTCGGCCAGCTGTGTAACGGTTTTATGATGCATTTTGCGCAGATTTTTAATATTGTTCATTTTTTTCTCCTGCTGACAGTATATTCAATAAAAGAATAAATTTCAAGCGTAAAAAATATTCTGGATAAGATTTTATTGTTATTGACTTTTAAGTCCGCTAAAGAATAATATTCTTATTAAGCAGGGAGAATGCAATGCCAAAGATTTTAGGATGGCGTTCAGCCGATAATGATAATTTACCATTAAAAAGACCGATGCATAACTACGTCATAACCGTTTCGGCATTGAAAAAAAGCACCGGAAAAAAGGCGCGTGTCGTCAAAATCAAAATGCCGGAAGCACAGACCGAAGATGTTGCCTGTCGGCGGACTGTCTCCGGCCGCGGCGGTGTTTTATATCGTTATGCGGATGCCGGCTGGCTTGATATGGGCGACAAGAGATATACGGCGGAAGACCGGATTCGGGTGGCGGAACGGCTGCACCGGGATTTCCGGCTTTCTCAGTTTTCGAATTGCAAAGCAGTTGAGCTGGGAAAGATAACGCCTGAAATTTGCGGCGATTTCACTTTGCTGGACAATGTGTTGGACGCGCGCGCCCGTTATCAGCAGGCCATGATGAGCATTCCGCACGAATTTTGGCCCAGCGTCAGACGGGTGTGCATTGAGGATAAAGAGCTTTTTGATAATGATAACGGCGAAAGCAAGCGCCAACAGGCTTATCGGACTTATGCCGCCAAGGTTGATTTGTGCCGCGGCCTCGACCGCTTGATAGAACACTACCTCCGCCGCAAAAAAGAAAAAAACAAAGCAGTTTAGCCAGAAGATATATCTTTTTTCAATTTGGCAAAGACATTCAAATCTCGATAGCGTCCGGCGACTTCAGAAAAAATTTCCTGCCGCAGAATGCCTTCATGAATATATCCGGCTCGTCGGGCAACATTGGCAGATTTGGCATTCAAAACGTCTGTATGTATAACAATACGATTGAATCCAATTCTGAAAAGTTCTTTTTCTAAAAGCAATACGGCTTCATTCATATATCCGTTGCCAATAAATTCAGTTCCCAGCCAATAGCCGATTTCAATACGCCGATGCTGTTTTGCTGCATGAAGGGCGGTAATAGTACCGATAAATTTTTCTCCGAGGAAAATACCAAAAACAAAATTGAGGCCTTCTTCCCATTCTGAATAGGATTTTTTAAGAAATTCTAAAGTATCGTCCGGCGAAAGTGTAAACTTGATCCAGCCAAGCCAGGGCAAAAACTCATTTCTTGAAGCATTTTCCACGTTATATATTTTACGTGCGGTGTCAATATCCGGAAAAATCCTTTTTAGAACAATCCTTTTTCCGGTCAAAGTTTCTTTGGGGAATAATTCGATATTTTTATTCATAGACAGCCTTCCTAAAATTTTATAAATTATAAAAAACTTATCAAACAAATACAATAAAAAATCTGCCTGGCATATCTTCTCCCCAAAATATATAATGGTCGTGCATTATATAAAAATAGCGTCTTCTCTTTTGCCGGATATGAAATTAATATCATATCAACCAAATTATAATAAGGACAGACAAATGACTGAGACTACTGTTAAAGAAAAACACTCGGGCAGAAAACCCGAAGAAATTCGCCATCGCCTGCAAGAGCTGATTAACGATATGAAAAATGCCGCCCGGCATCTGCCTCAGGCTCAAAAGGCGTATATCACCTTGTGTTTAAGTGAAAAACTTTTGACGCGTTGTTTGAGCGTCAGCCGGGAGACTTTGTTGATGCTTGAGCTCTTGCAGGCAAATGACAACAACCGGCTCAAAGAAAATCTAACCCGCCTGCACTCTGATTTGCTCTCCCGGGACATCCGGATAAAATAACCGGATATGAAATAAGTTGTTGATAACTTTAGAGGGCTTAATTGACATCGATGACACCGTGTGATAGAAATTTTGTTATGGTGGTGAAGTGTAGGCAGAGGCAGGCGCTCGCCACCGTTTTGTTATCATAATCCATTGTTTCTTTTCTTGTTATAACAGGCAAGGCTCTCCGTACCCGCGGAGAGCTTTGGCTTTTGGAGAAAGCTATGCCCAAAAGAAAAACTTATGCCAGGGAAGACAGTTTTGCCGAACTCGACGAGGTAATTTTTCTGGCGCGTGAAGCCGGACAGCTGGCATCCATGCTCAAGGCCATAGAGTTAAAAGGCAAGCTCGCCGGCCTCTATGCCGAAAACAAAAAAACGGAAGAAGAACCGGACATTGCCCGGATATTGGTAAAATTTGTAGATAATTTAGAGGAAAGATATGAAAAAAACAAACGCCAAACCCAAGACCAAATGTGCCGAGATGGCCCGGGTGTTTGCACCGCTGATGACCGAGAAAAAGCGGATTAAGTTTTATTACGGCGGACGTGCCGGCGGAAAATCTTATGCTTTTGCCGACAGCCTGCTGTTTTTGGGGCGGCAGAAAAAGCTCTTTATCGCCTGCCTGAGGGAGATTCAGGAATCAATCAGAGATTCGGTCCACAAACTTCTGTGCGACCGGATTTCTTTTTATTCGCTGGGTGATTATAAAATTTATGAAACCAGAATAGAAAACACAATCACCGGCACAAAGTTTATCTTCAAAGGCCTGCGCGATCAGGACAGCCAGAAAATAAAATCTCTGGAAGGCGTGGACATTGCCTGGATTGAAGAGGCGCAAACTATCAGCAAAAAAAGCTGGGAGATTTTGGAACCGACGATTCGCAAGGATGGTTCCGAAATTTGGATCTCCATGAACCGCGAAGAAGAAAACGATCCTCTGTGGATGGCCGTTGCCGCCAATCCCGATGAAAGAACGCTTGTTCGCTGCGTCAATTATTATGACAATCCGTTTTGTCCGGAAGAAATCAAATATCAGGCTGAAAAATGCCGGAAAAATTCGCCGGATGATTACGCTCATATCTGGCTCGGCGCACCGGTTGTGCAGAGCAACACCAGGCTGATTTCCGGAATTGACGTCCGCCGGGCTTTTGAAGCTAAAATGAACGGGAGTACCTCGCCGCTGATTATCGGGCTGGATATAGCCAGATTTGGTGACGACGCAACCTCTTTTTGTTTTCGCAAAGGCCGGTGGTGCTGCCGCATTGAGAGTTATTATAAACAAGACAATGTCGGTGTGGCCAATTTGGCAACCCGTTTTATCAAAGAATGCCGTCCATACCGGATTTTTATGGATATCGGCGGGCAGGGCGCCGGCGTATATGACATTTTAAGAGACCGCGGTTTTGGGGAGATTATCCGCGGGATTTATTTTGGCGAAAAAGCGGTTAACGAAGAGCGTTATTTCAACCGGCGCGCCGAAATGTGGGACAGCGTCAATCAGTGGCTCAAATCTCAGCCGCCTGTCCAGCTTCCTGTAGATGAGGAACTGTTTAACGATTTAACTTCGGTCAATAAGAAGTATGACCGGAAAGGAAGATTGCAAATGGAAGAAAAAGATGAAGTCAAAAAGCGTCTGGGACGCTCCCCGGACAAAGGAGATGCTTTGGCATTGACCTTTGCCGAACCGGTTTATGATCGTGGAGAACCAAAATTATATGGCAACGGCAAGGTCTCAATAGAAGAGATGTTTGCCCTCGCCGCCGGTGAGAAAGATAATTCCGGCTGGTAAATCTCCCATCCCGCTGCGTGATTTCCCGGCGGGATTTTTTTATAACCCCAAACAAAATAAGGAGAAAGAAAATGAATGAAGAAAGCAAAGCAACACAAAAATGTATACAGGATATAATGGAAGGCAAAACCTTATTACGACGAGGTTATTGCCGTCCGGGACAATCGGAATATTATTATCTGACCAAAAATTTTGACGGCAGCTATAATCAGATAGATGTTCCAGATGATTTCGGCCGTCAGTGGTTTGGAAAGACACTGCCGGGTAATGAAAGCATGAAGCAGTTAATTTCCAACAGCAATTCATTAACCGGATCAGAACGAATAGAAGCATTAAAAAACAACTATCCTATAAAGTTAAGAATTAAAGAAAATCCTGATATTAATGGAAGATGGCCCATTCAACATTCTCAGACAATCGGTGAATATTTTGTAAAAAAATATGATAATTCAATCAATAAATATGCCAAAAAATATAATGTTGATGTTGATTTAATAAAAGCTATTATGTATACTGAAAACGCCGATGGACATTGGTTAGGAGGAAATTATCTTCGTGATAGTTTAAAACTTTCCAAAAGTCAAGCGCCTATGAATATAAGAGGTGATTTATGGAATGGTATGAATGGAAAAAATTATAATACATATGATCCTGAACAAAATATTGAATTGGGGGTACAAGTTTTACAACGTTTATCTAATTCAATAGAAAATCCCACAGTAGCAAAAATTGGAACTTTATGGAATTCAACAGCAAGAGATAAGGTTTCAGATTTTGGTGCTAGAGTTGAATATAACTATAATAATAAATTTTGGGATACATCAAATATAATACCTCAATTAGATAAAAATATTTATAACAAAAAGCAAAAATAATGTTTCGTGTTTGGCCAAAATTTTTATATATCTTTGCCAGTCTGGTCTGTTTAAGTCTGATTTTTTGTATTGGCGTTGTTGTAATCAACCATAATACGCAAGGCGCACAATGTGATATATATCTATGGCAGAAAGATGATATAGTCGGAAAAATAAACTTTCAAAGCTGGTTCAATTGGTTTTGGAACGGAGTACCTTGCCGCCTAACGGCCGGTGCCGTTTTTGGAATTTACCTTTGGGCAATACCGTTATATTGGCTGTTGCGGGAGATTGGAACGAAACTCTGGAAAATTTCAAAAAACGGCCGTTTTATGGTCATTGAATATCTGCTTTGGCTGGTTGTTTATTATGTCATTTTGATGATGAAAACAATCTGTAATCAAATTTCTGTTACTTGGCACATATTATATAATGCCGGAATGGGAAGTCTGGTACTAAGCCTGCCGTTGCTGGCCTTTATAATAATGATTATTTTGGCAGAAAATGAGCATTAAACAGCTTATTGTCCGCCGTTTATGTAAAGCTCCTGAAAAATAGCTTCAATACTTTTGCTTATCCCGCTGCGCGATTTCCCCGGCGGGATTTTTTTTATAACCCCAAACAAGATAAGGAGAAACTTTATGATTGCACAAGCTGTTATGGACCGGGTTTTTATCCGCCTGAAACCGGTCGAAAAACAAACAACGGGCGGAATAATCCTGACTGATGATTTTGAACGCCCGCGGACGATTGGAACGGTCGAAAGCGTCGGGCCGCAGGTTTCCGGAGTCAAACCGGGAGACAAGGTTTTGTTTCATATTTTTGATGAACTGCCGACATATGATTCTGATGTCGTTGTTGTTCGGGAAAACAGCATTTTAGGAGTAATAACAGATGAGTAATATAATCCCCGTATATAAAAACGAAGTTGAAACCTGGATAGAGCGTTTGTCCGCGGCGGAACGGCATTATGAAAAATACCACCGCCTGGTGGCCGAAACCAGAAATTATTATAAAGACCAAATGTCGGACATAGCTCGTGCCGGCCGTTACAATATCTTTTGGTCGACGGTTGAGACGCTGAAGCCCTTTTTATATTTCAAGCAGCCCAAACCGTATATTGAACGCCGCAACAAAAACGCAGATCCGGTAGAAACGCTGGCTTGTCGGATTTTAGAAAAGGCGCTGGCCTGGAATATGGAGCAATTTGATTTCGACAGCGTGTTAAAATATGCCCGCAATGATTTTCTGATATCAGGCATGGGGCTTGTCTGGGAACAGTATATTCCGGAGTTCCGTACTTTGCCGGACAGTGAAAATCCAGAAAAAGAAATTGAGGTCAAGGTTGGCGAAAGAGTAGAAACCGTCTATGTCGATCCTGCCGATTTTATTGCTGATTGCGACAGGGTAGGCATTTGGGAAGACGCGGCCTGGATTGCCAAGAGGATTCATCTGGGCAAGGCGGAAGCGGTTGAACTGTTTGGTGAACATCTGGCGCCGTTTATAATCCGTCCCGATGAAAAAGACTACGCCAAAAAAGACGTTTGTGTTTATGAAGTCTGGGACAAGACGACGCGAAAAGTCTATTGGCTTTGTAAAGAATATAAAAACGGATTTCTGAAAGTCGCAAACGATCCTTTCGGGCTGAAAGGCTTTTTCCCTTGTCCGAAACCGGTTTTTGCCACCATGACCAATAACAGCATTATCCCGACGCCGGACTATTCGATGATAAAGGAAATGCTCTCTGAGCTGGACGGCATTAACAGCCGGATGCGCCTGACGATGAAGGCGCTGAAAGTCTCCGGCTGTTATGACAATTCTTTTCCCGAGTTAAAGAGCATCCTGAACAAGGACATAACGCTTGTGTCGCTCAATGATTTTCAAAAACTCAAAGACAACGGCGGCATTCGCGGGATTATAGACTTTGTTCCGGTTGAGCAGTATGTAACGGCTCTGGAACAACTGGCTGCCCGAAGGCAGGATATTATTGCCAAGATTTTTGATGTAACCGGCGTGTCGGATATTATGCGCGGCAGTTCCAACCCCGGCGATACGGCCACGGCCGTCCGTGAAAAGACCAATTTCGGCACTTTGCGCAATCAGGACCGCCAAAACGATATGCAGCGCTTTATCGGAGATTTGTTCCGGATTAAGGCGGAGATTATCTGCCGTTGTTTTTCGGAAGAAACGCTGCTGGGATTTTTGCCGCCGGAAGAAGGGCAAAATACGGCGCTGGCCAAAGATGCCGTCCGGTTGTTAAAAACCGGCAGCCTGCGCGGTATGGTGCTGGGCGTGGAAACCGACGTTGCTTTTCAGCAGGCGCAGGAAACTGCGAAGACGCTGGAAGGCATAAACACCGTCAATGAGCTGATTGCAAAAGCTTTTCAAACCGTATCAAGCCAGCCGCTGCTGTTGCCGTTGTACCGTCAGATGATAATGTCGGTTGTGGTAACAATGCCGAAATCCCGCCAGTTTACGGCAACGGTTGAAAAAGTTTTTAACGATATTGAACTGGAGCTGAATAAGCCGGACGAACCCCTGCCGCAAAAGCAAAACGAGGCTCTGGCTCTGGAGCGGGAAAAAGCCGCGGCGCAGTATCAATTGGAACGGGAGAAAAACAACTTAAAAGCCCGTGAATTGCAGTTAAAAGAGTGGGTTGAGCAAAACAAACTCTATATGACCAACAAAGAAATGGAAATGCAGGCACGGTTGAAAACCGCCCAGCTTGAGAAAATGCCGGAGAAAAATACCGCTTCGGCGCCTTTCTCTGACAATCCCGGAAACATCTCATCCGGATTTGTAAAGGAATTCTGACCGGGATTCCGTCTTAACCGCAGGCAGGAATCTTTCTGCCTGCTTTTTTGTATTTAATTTTTTAGTAAGGAGAAAATTTGATGGGAAGTTATGATCATTTAACAGATGAAGAATATTTGAATCATCCCAAAATCACTTCATTAAACAAAACACACAGAATAATGACAAATATTGTAAAAAACATCCGCGCTCAACAGGAGGCAGAAAAGCAAAAACAGAGCTGGGACATCGTCATATCCCGGCTCTGGAAAAACAAGAATATCGTCATATTCAGGAACTAGTGGATACCACTGCGTGATTTTCTGGCCCTCAGAACAATCTGAGAACAATGTAGCATTTGTTTTAAGAAAGTCAAGCCCGAAAATTAAATTATTGCTTGTAAAATTATTGTGTTCAATTATTATGATTACTATTATTATCAAAGGAGAGGACATGAAAAAATATGTTATTTTAATATTGCTCGCCGGAATATTATGTTGCAATTCTGCCAAAGCTGATTTTTGGAATGATTTTTTGCGCATTGAGTGCCGGCCGGAACTAAAAAGCCTGTATATGACAGTAGAACATCCTCGTACCAGTAAAGAACTGCAGGAAAAATTGCTGACACAGTCTGCGGATTATATTCAAAAATACGGATTATATAATTTGCAGACGCTTTATAAGCTTGATAATAATGACAAAATATTGTGGCAAAAGAGCTATAACGTTTTCTGCAAAATTGATGACAGGACATTTGAGGTGCAGATAAACGCGCTTAATCCGAAAAAAAATTATAAAATCGGAGATAAATATCAATTTCCTTCCAGTGAAGGGAGCGCTGGTATTTATCAGCAATTTTACCTAACCGTTAAAATGAATAACAGGGTTGTTATTGATGCACTGGAAGCGGTAAGCCCCAATAACGGCAGAATGATAACTTCTGTACAGTTTGACTTATCCAATCTTTTGGATCCGTTGCTTGATATACACTATAATTGGGATGGTGATGATATAAACGCCGATTGGAAAGTATATAGTAAGACTTTCTTTTTTGATAAAAAAGAGTTTACACCGGTCACTTCTGAAAATTTTTGGATAGAAGATTAAAAAAACAGAGCTGGGACATCGTCATATCCCGGCTCTGGAAAAACAAAAACTAGTGGATACCACTGCGTGATTTTCTGGCCCTCAGAACAATCTGAGAACAATGTAGCATTTGTTTTAAGAAAGTCAAGCCCGAAAATTAAATTATTACTTGTAAAATTATTGTGCTCAATTATTATGATTACTATTATTATCAAAGGAGAGAACATGAAAGGAATATATGTTGATTTTGATGAGCTTGCCAAAAAAGATGTAAATGATGTTATCAAAAATTATACTTTGTTAACTAAATACAAATCAAGGTTAAAATAATGAAAATTTTTTATGAAGAAGAAAATAAAGCACGTATAAACAAACACATTGAACTAGTAAAAACTATAATGCTTAAAATAGGCTATTCTCTTAATTTTGATGAAAAGGGTCTATTAGAAAGAGCAAAGTCCCATGATTTAACAAAATTTAGTAGTGATGAGTTTTTAGGGTATATGCTTTTGGGGGATGAGAAAGAGCACGCCAGAATCTTAACTACAGAAGAAAAAGCTATCGTTAATAAAGCAATAGAACATCATTATAAAAATAATTCTCATCACCCACAATATTATGATGATTGTAACAAAATGACGGATTTAGATCTTTTAGAAATGGTTTCTGATTGGTTAGCATGTGCAATAGAAAAAGGTAGATCGCCCATTCTTACAAATGGTTATGGTTTTAATGAAGCAAATTATCAAAAAATTTTACAATATGCTAAAATAGGAATAGACAGTTTTAATTTAATTGAAACTAATGGATAGAAGATTAAAAAAACAGAGCTGGGATATCGTCATATCCCGGCTCTGGAAAAACAAGAATATCGTCATATTCAGGCTTTTCTAAATTGCTCTGGACGGTCGCGGGCCTCCATCATCCTCTAATATAAAATTACTCTTATATGTGACCAACCACTTTCTGGTCTCTCAGAACAATCTGAGAACAATATAAAAATAAAAGGGAGAAAGTCAAGATAAATATATAAGCAAAACTCTTGCCCTTTACCCGTTTTTTATCTGCCGCACAATTGCTGCGGCTTTTTTTATGCCTGAAAACAAGGAGAATTTTTCATGAGCCGGTTAAAAGACGAAGTCACGCTGCCGGATGGCACGGTCGTGGCTTCTTTTGAAGAAATTAACCGCTGGCTGAAAGCCAATAATCTGGCCTGGGCCGGCGATTATTCGGACGACTTTCGCAAGAAGGTGCGTCTGCAACAACAACGGGCGGAACATCGGGAAACGATGGCCGCCTTTTTACATAACTATAAAAGGAAAATATGGAATGAGTAGTGAAACCCAAAAAATTGTGGAAGAAGTCGTCAGACGGTACCGCGAGGGGCAAAAGGCCGCCGCGGCACAGGAGACGGTTTCAAACGGCTATTCCGGAAATGAGGCGCAGGAGCTTTCTGCCGCAGAAGATTCCTATGCCGAAGCTCCGGAATTTTATCCGCCGGAATTAGCCGGCATATTTCGCAATCTTCCTTTTGAATTCCGAAAATTTCTGCATGAACGCGAGGCCGACGTTACGCACGCGTTTAAGGAACTCGGACAAGAAATCGAAGATTGTCGTTGGATGAAAGAAGTTTACGGCGAACGGCAGGAGCGCCTGCGCCGCAATTTCGGCTTTCTTTCGCCACAGCAGTATTTTGCATATATGGCGGCGTTGGATGATGCGCTGGAAACCAGTCCGGAAGAAACGCTCCGCCAGCTGGCCGGACATTATGGCGTTGCCGGACGGCTGTTTGCGGCGGCTCCGGTCGAAAACAAGGCGCAGTTGGGCGAATATGTCCGGCAGGTTTCCGGCATTGCCGGCAAACTGACCGAATTGGAGCGCCGTTTTCAAAAAGTCAATGAGGATTTCGCCGCTGCCCGTCAGCGCGATGCAGAACGCCTGTTCAAAGAATTTATGGAAGCCCGGGACGAAAAAGGCCGGGCCAAACATGAGTTCTTTGCCCGCGTCAAACCGGTCGTCTACCGTTTGTTGCTGACCGGTGCGGCCGCGGATTTGGAAGAAGCCTATGAAATGGCGGTTTGGGCAAATGCCAACATCCGTACCCGCCTGATTGCCGACAATACGGATGCTTCAATCAAATCCAAAGCCGAAGAGGCCGTCAAGGCCAAAGAAGCGTCATTCTCCCCGAAAGGACGCCAGAAGTCAAAACCGGATTATTCCAAAATGACGACGCGTGAGATCGTGGAATCAATTGTCGCACAATATCGAAACAACCAACTTTAAACTTAAATTTTTTTAGAAAGGGAAAATAAAAATGACAGCTTTACCTGTTAATGATGTAATGGCTTTCACGCTGGAATGCCGCACCGGCACTTTGTCGGATAACATATCCAAAAACAACGCCTTGCTGAAAAGGCTGAAAGAAAAAGACAATATCAAGGAAATTACCGGCGGCAGCCGCATTCTGGAAGAACTTGAATATGGCGAAGGCGATATGGTTTGGTATTCCGGCTATGATACAATCAATTTCACGCCCAAGCAGTTGTTTACTGCAGCTGAATACGCCCTCAAACTCTGTGCCGTTCCGGTTGCAATCTCCGGGGAAGACCAGCTGCGCAACTCCGGCGATGCCCAGATCATGGAACTGATGGTCAAACGCGTGGACAATGCTGTTAAGACCATGTGCAACAAAATGTCCGCCGCGATTTACGGCGACGGTACGGAATCTTCCGGCAAGGCAATCGGCGGGCTCAAACTGCTGGTTGCGGATAATCCGTCTACCGGCACGGTCGGAGGCATCAACCGCGCAACGGCCGGACACGAATTCTGGCGCAACCAGTCTTTAACGGCTTCTGAGGCTCTGACGGTGGAAACTATCCGCCCGACCATGGACAAACTGTATATGTCTTTGTGCCGCGGCACCGACAAACCGGATTTGATTGTTACCGGAACATCTTTGTACAGCCTGCTTGAAGAATCTATGGCTTCACTGCAGCGCTATACCGACCCGAAAATGGCCGATGCCGGTTTTGCAACCCTGCGTTTCAAAGGCGCCGACGTAATTTGCGACGGCGGGCAGGGCGGCCATTGCCCGGAAGACCGGATGTACTTCCTCAATACCGATTATTTATATCTGCGTCCGCATAAAGACCGCAATATGAAAGTCATCGGCGGGGAGCGTGCGGCCATCAATCAGGACGCCATTTATAAGATTATCGGCTGGGCCGGTAATATGACCATGTCCAATGCGTCTTTGCAGGGTGTTTTGCTCAATAAAACGACAACATCAAACGGCGCAGACGACAAATAATATAAAATAAAAGCACAACGGGAGGGGCTGTTATGGCTCCTCCTTCTTTTTTACACCAACGGAAAGGAAGACAAATGGATTTTAGTTTATTTGATAAAATTGCTCAAAACACCAATCCGGAAGACGGTATTGTTGCCCGTTTTTATGACCGCTCGGTCAAAACGGAAGAAGTGACCAAAGACGGTTTTCCGGTCTTTAAAAATGTCTGTTTTGTAGAAATCCGGATTAAGGATAATCCGTCGGAGATTTATGACCAGCCGGCAACCAAAGAGAAAATCGAGCGTTTCCCGGCGGCTTATGCCCGCTATCAGCTGATGAAAAAGCAGATAAAAGAGGGAACGCCGCTTGAGCAGTTTGCCTTTTTGACGGCCGGAGAAATAGAGAGTTTGAAAATCCGCGGAATTTTTACCGTCGAAGCGCTGGCCGAACTGAATGAGGAAAAAGCCGTTCAGCTGGAAATCGGACGGGAGCGGGAATTGGCACAGAAGTTCCTGGCCGCTTCTGCTCATAATTCCGAAATTGCCTCTTGGCAAAAACAGGAAGAAAAATACCGGCAGACAATAGCACAGTTGCAAAACAAAGTCGAACAACTGCAGGCACAGTTGAGAGAATCAACCGAAACCGCTAAAACAAAGGAGAAATAAAATGCCAACCAATAAACTTCTTGAAGACAAACTGAACGAATGGGCCAAAAACTGGCGCAGACAACAGGAAGAAATGTCACGTCAGTCCCAATATCAGACGCAAAACCAAACCCCATACAACACATCTGCCCCAAACTGGCAACAGACGCCATATCAGCCGCAGGCACAGTCGTTTGCGGCTCAGCCTGCTGCACCGCAACAGCCTCAACAAGTGTCGGCACAGACTTCGGCCATAAGTCCTGAGATTGCCAACGCCGCTTTTCAAAAAGGCTTTGCGTCTAAACAAAAATCCGGCTTTCCTCTGAAAAATACTCTTTCTCAGGCCATGTCTAATATGGGAAATACTGCGTTTTATCCGGTATATGGCGGTGTTCAAATGGCATATAAAGCGGGAGAAAACATAGGAAAAGCAGCTGCAGTATACAATGCTGTTAATGATTATCCTTTTCAAAAAGATGATGTTACTTATAATAGAGTTAGATCACCTTTTACATCATGGAGTAATTTTAAACGATTAGCTGCTTCTGGAAAGTATGGATATAATTTATATAATGAGTTAGCACCATTTAAGTATTATGATAAATATAAACATGCTTTATTAAATTGTAAGCTGGCTCAACAAGGAGATGTAGGAGCATGGACAGCAGATATTGCATCTAGAGGGAAAGAATTTTTGGATCTTGTAACCGGAACAAATACTCTTTCAGAAAGCTATGCCGATATGCAGGCAAATTTGCAAGGCAGAAAATTGGGATACAATAATCCTAATGGGGATTGTAACCAAATGGTACAACAATACTATCCCAAATATTATCCTAAAAAATAATTGTCAAAACTAATATTTTTAGTAGACAAATATAAAAAAATCTAATATTGTCAAAGTATCTGAAAAATAAAGGATATTTGATAATATGATGAAAACAAAAAAAGAACAAAAGAAAGAGGGAGAAGTTGTCGTGCCAACAACAGCTTTCTCCCGCTTTTATAATTTTATTAATAACATCGATTATAAAAAACACTTTAAATATGTTTGTTGGTTGATTTTGGCAGACATAACTCTTTTCATCGTTCTAACAATAACTTTTGTTGTTATGACAGGAAATGCTTTTGATGGGTTAAGTTAACAAAAAGGAATATATATGAAAAATTCAAAAACATACTTCTTGTTCATGCGCTTCTTTTTGTTGTCGTTTTCTTATATCATATTATTTCCTTTAACTCTTTTTTTGTTAGTGTCATTAACTGTTTTATTGTATGATTGTATCTTTTGAAAATAAAAAAAGAATAAGATTTGAAAAATAAAGGATATTTGATAATATGAGAAAAACAAAAAAAGAACAAATATGGCCGGAAGAAGTTAATGAAAAATTTTTAACTTCTTCTGGTTGTTGGTCTAAGCTGATAGAAAAAGTTAATGAGCTTGATTACAAAAAACATGGTGAAAGACTCTGGAAATTATTTTTATTAGACATCTTATTGTTTTTTATATTTATATTTGCAGTGTGTTTCTTTTTTTCTTCATTAGATTGGTAAGGCACGAAAATGTCAAAATTAAAAACAGTATCTTCTTTTATACAATTAATTATGATTGGTGCTGGATACTTATTTCTTGCTCCTCTGGCAGTATTTTTTATGACGAGTTCTATCTTTATTGTAGGATTCGTTATTTTAACTAAAATAGAAATGCGGGTAATGGAGTTTCTGTTATGAAGAAAAATCAAAAATTGAAAGATAAACTTTCTGAATTTAATAACTTGGTAGATAACATTGATTATAAAAAACATTTTATTTGGCTTTTGTGGATGTTTTTATTCAGTCTTCCGTTTTGGGTAATATCATTTTGGGGCTAATCTTATGAAACATAAGTATTTTCAGTTTTTTATTTTAGTTGTTTTATATGCGACAATAGTACCGATGTTTCTTATCTCTATGTTTTGTTTGGGAGGAATCTGGTTTAGTTTATTGCTCAAAATGATCTCTTAAGGGATAAAAAATGAAAGAACGGATACAAAATTTCATCAGAGTTTATGCTGCTTGCTGATACAGTTAAGGATATTTGATAATATGAGAGAAACAAAAAAAGGAATATAACATTTCATTCAAACGCCGTAATATCGGCGTTTTTTGTATATCGAGCATCTGTTCAAGCCTGAACAGGTGTTCTTTTTTTATTAAATAACAAACAATAAGGAGAAAATATGAAAAATATGCTTGAAATCTGCCGTGAGGCGGCAAGCCTTGTTGCGGCCCAAAAGCCGGAAGACTTGTTTAATGAAGATTCCCAACAGGAGGCCGTTTTCCTGAGCGTTGCCAAAGATACTTTGGACAGCCTGTTGCGCTATGGCGATTGGCAGGAACTGACCAAAGAGGGCGTTTTGCGCACTTCCGGCGGCCGTAGTTCTTATCTTATCAAACAGTTCTACCCTGATTTTTATTCTATATTGAATAATACGGTCTATATCAAAGACAATGCGGAAAAAGTTATCGGCGCCATCACACCGCAGGATTGGATGCGTGAAAAATATTTCAACTGCCCCGCTGCCGGTCTGAAGTTCAAAATCCAAAACGGAATGATAAAATTTCTGACGCCGCCGCCCGACGGGATTAAGATTGTTTTTCAGTATCGCTCGTCAAACATTGTGTTTGATGCGGCAAACGGCTACGAGGAAAAATCCGAACTGACTAAAAATACCGATGTTCCTGTTTTTGATGAATTTCTGGTCAAAAAAGGCATTGTCTGGCGCTGGAACCGGCGCAACGGTATGCCGTATGAAGAAGAATTTAACGAATACGAGCGCGAAGTCAAAGCCAAATTCGGCAGCGGCCTGGCAGCTCAGGACATTAACCTTGCCGGTGCATTTTCCGATCCGGCGGCAGAAGGAGTATATGTCAATGCAGCAAAGAACAATTAGCCGCAGCGCCAAATCGGTCAACTACACGCTGCCCAGTCCGATTGGCGGATTAAACGCCCGCGACAGCCTGGATTTGATGTCAGAAACCGATGCCATTGTAATGGACAACTATCTTCCGCTTGATACCAAAGTCGCTTTGCGCCGCGGTTATGTCCGTTATGCGGCGCTGGATGGAAAAGTCCGGACGCTAGCGGAATACAAACTTCCCGATGAAAACCGTTTTTTGGCTTTTGCCGGTTCCACGGTTTATAACATTTCTTCCAAAGCTGCCATAAAGGATTATAAAAAAGATTTCGGCGAAGGGCGCTGGCAGTATTGCCAGTTCAAAAACCGCCTGCTGCTGGTAAACGGATATGACAAGCCTCAGACGTTTTATGTTGATGACAACGGCGATGAACACTTTGAAGAAGCAGCCTTTTCCGGTGCCAATCTGCTGCCTCAGCGGCTGATTAATGTTTGTACGTCGCACCAACGGCTTTTCTTTGTCGAGAAGGGTACGCTCAATGCCTGGTATTCCGAGGGAGTGGGCGAAGTGCAGGGGACTTTGGTCAAATTTGACCTTTCAACAATTTTTCGCGATGGAGGAGAACTTATGGCAATCGCATCCTGGACGCAGGACGGCGGGCAGGGAATTGACGACCTGACGGTTTTTATCACGTCGGAAGGCGAAGCGGCCGTTTATTGCGGTTCGGATCCCGGAGATGCCGGCGATTGGGAGTTGAAAGGCGTTTTTCGGATGAGCCGTCCGATAGGCTATCGCTGCCTTTTGCCTTATCAGGGAGATGTTGTCATTATTTCGGAAGACGGTTATATTCCGCTGTCAAAGGCGCTTCCGCTGGAACAGGCCAATGCGTCCCAGATTGCTTTTTCCGATAAAATCCGCGGCCTGGTGCTGGACAGAACCAGAAACAACAAAGGAAAAGAGGGCTGGCAGGGGATTATCTACGGACGGGGCGGATATGCTTTGTTTAATGTACCGGTCAACCAGCAGTTTGAGCAGCACGTCATCAATACCAATACCGGTGCCTGGTGCCGTTTTACCAACATCCGCGCCTTGTGCTGGGGGCTGTTTCAGGGGCGCTTGTATTTTGGCGGGGAAGACGGCGTCTATCTGTTTGACGAGGGCTATTCGGACAATAAAGTGCATATCTTTGGCAAAATAGCCCAGGCTTATACCAATCTTGGCAATGGGAATTTGAAGAAAATTCAAATGATTAATCCGCGTACAAAATCAAGCACCAAATATGCGTTGGTTGTTTATGCCAATGTGGATTTTGATGACAAAGATAAGGCCTATGCCGAAAATATCGGTTATTCCGGTATGACCAAATGGAACGCTGCGGCCTGGAGCAGCCTGGACAATCCGATCGGCACCAAATGGGCAACGCTGAAAGGAAAAATCCGCAGCCAGTGGATTGGTTGCTCGGCAACAGGCTTCAAAATCAGCCTTGTCTTTCAGACAAAAACCAGAGGAAACCTGATTGAATGGTATGATACCGGTTTTCGTTACGAGTCCGGCAGCGGTATTTTGTAACGGGAGAAAATTCATGAAAACGGAAATCATTCACGATGAATGCGGCGTCATTAAAGACTGGGTTTGCTATGGTTTGGGCGAAGATACCAAATGGTGCGGAGAAAATTATACCTGCGGTTTTGCCCGGGACGGCAAAATGCTCGGCGGACTGATTTTTCATGACTACCGCAAAAATACGGATGTCTGGTGGACAATCTTCAGCACTGACAAACGCTGGTGTACCCGGAGGGTGCTGAAATATATTTTCGGTGTCGCTTTTGAGGTTTTGCATTGCCGGAGAATAAGCCTGATGGTCGCGGACGATAACCTGCCTTGCCTGAATTTTGTTAAAAAGCTCGGTTTCCACGAGGAAGGAAGATTGCGGGCTTATCAAGAAAACGGACAGGATATTGTTGTTTTGGGAATGCTGAAAGACGAATGCCGTTATTTATAACGGCCACATAAACGGGAGGAGGGTGAGAGCCTTCCTCTTTTTTTATACCGGCAATCCGGCGCCATAATTTTATAACAAATCATAAAAGGAGAAAATAAATGAGTAAAAGCATCGGAAAACTGCTTGGAGGAAATTATCAGCAAACAGGATATGTCAGTGGTCAGGAACAAAACTACCGGGCGCAACCTTCGGAAGTATTTGGCAAAACGCAGCAATCTTATTTTGAACCAATACAGTCTTGGGGACAATCATTATATCAAAAACAGAATATGTCATATCTGCCACCATACAATGATAAAAACAATTATTCTTTATTGAATGTACCGGAAAATTTACAACAAACAAATGATTGGAAACATAAATGGAATTATGCCAAAAATTTTGTAAATGATTTTAAGTCAGGCTGGAATGAAGGAATTGATATAGGTGTTGAAAATATAATTAATACGGCATCAGGAGGAAAATATGCCGAATTAAATCAAGAATTCGGAGGCGATTATTTATCTCGAAAAATAAATATTATGAAAATGCACAATTAGCAGGTACATATGAAACTGCAAAAAAAGTTGATTTGTATCAGGATGCAATAACAATGCTCTTAGCTTTAAGAGGACTTCTTTAAGTAAAAAATAGCAGAAAAGTTACAAGCTTTTCTGCTATAACTATTTGACAAAACAAAGTAAATTAAATAATATAAAATACAACAAAAAAGAGAGGTATAATGCTGGCAATAATACAATGGGCATTGGCTGTTGTAATTCTGACAAAAATATACAGCATCATTGCAAAGGTATTAAAGTATAAAAATTTTGAAGTCTGCGTGAATATTCTTTCCCTGTTAAGTTTGGGGATTTTCGGCAGTTGGCAGGGGAATGATGTCGAGGCAGGTTTTCTGACCGGCGTTGTTTATGCTGCATTACCGCAATTGTATATGTTTGCAAAAATGATGTCAGCCGGAAAAGAAAAAGGAGAGGCCAAAGATGGTATATAATGAGCTGTTGCTGAATGTAAATGTATTATATTTCTTTCTTGCTGCTGTCGTCATCTCGGTTATGTTACAATCTGTTTTTGAATATTATCTTTCTGCCGGTGTTGTAAAATATAAAATTCTGACAATGTTAACAGCTCCTTTTGTAATGGTTTATGTTTATGAACCAGAATTACGAGCCGTTCCTAACAGCTTGGAAACAATGTTCATGGTCTTTTTGGTCATAACGTTGTTGGTTGGAAAAGTAACGATTTTCAGTGATAAAGAAATAAAATAGCAAAACATAGGTTCGAGTTCATAGAGGAAAGATATGTTTATCTTTCCTCTTTTTTTTGTACTCTGAAAACCACGCGCTAGGCGCGTGGTTTTCAGAGTACAAATCAAAAAATCGGTCAAACAATTTACGATTTTTATCATGGAAATAATCGTTTGATGCGAAGTTCAAAATTAAGGCATCCGGAAATGTATATTCAAAAAGTCCCAAAAAGATAGATAATTTCAGCAAAATGCAATGCTTCCTGAAAAAAGAAGAATATACGCCACGCCCCCAAGCGCCATACCAAGATAATTTAATAGATAAGATAAATCGTTCTGTGAATTTTCTTGGAGATTGGGGAACAGAAGCAATAGATGCGTATCCTTTAATGCTTGAACGGAATATTGATAGAACGACTATGGGAGGATATAAATTCATTAATAATAAACTTGGGGGTAACTATCAACAAAGAAACTATTTGGAGAGACGGCTATTAGAACAAGAAAATATGGAAAATCATATGGATGTCGTTGAGCTTTTAGCAAATAAAGGTTTAGGAATGTTCGCTTTGGAAAAAATATATAAATTAACTGATTGAGTATTTAATGAATTTAGTATAGCATAAACAGAAATCTCTCGTATAGGGAGAGATTTCTGTAAATTTTTATAAGGAAATAATATGAGTGCAATAGGGATTCTCTTACTGGAATTGGCTGGGCTGTTTACGCTGTATTTAGGTTTCTTTCTGATAAGTTCTGTTTACATGAACTTTTTTCGCAAAATTTTTAAGGCTTCTGATATTTTGCAAACAAAATATAGCTGGTGGTTTTTCTTCTTGCTGAGTCATGTCATTACATATATCGGATTTTGTGGAGCAGCCTATAGCCTTACCAGATTTGAAGTCGACTATGTAAAAGGAATTTTCTGGCTGCAATTCATTGCCATAATTATCCAATACTATCATATTCGCTATAAAAACTCGAGTTTGCAAGAATATATGGCAAATCTGGATGAAAAAAAGTGAGGCAGCATGAAAGAGATTATTTTGCAGCTTTCAGAAAATATTTATATGCAAATGGGAGCGCTGCTTATCGTATATTTTATTCTTTTGGGGATTTGTTATTTCTTATCCACTTTGTTATTGAAGTTTTTTCTGCTCATCTTCAAGTATTTTAATCTTCCGGCTTGGCTCTGGTGGGGGATTTTGTCTTTATGCGCACTGGCCGCAGCAGGATTAATCATGTGGGTGATGCACTTTATCAATTTCAGTTTGATTCTTATGCCGGTTGCCGTGATTGTCCTGCAGGTTTGCCGCATACTTTACGTCAGAACAGATATAAAAAATATATTTTATCAGCGAAAATTAAAACAAGAGGGATAATTATGCCATTTACGAATTGGATAATCTGGGTATTACTGTTAGTACATATATTTAAGAACATTTTAAAACGGCATAAATTAAAAAATCCGGAAGTCTGGGCAAACGTTTTTTCATTACTGAGCTGTGGTGTAATCTTCGGCTGCTTGAGTTCCACTTTTTCTTTCGGTTTTTTGTACGGGGTAGTTGGGGCTGTTGTCCCGAGTATGTTCCGTTTTACGGCCAATAAAAAGAGTGATGAAAATGCAGATAATTAAAGAAATAGCAAGTTTTTGGAGCTTTGGGCTTCTGATTAGTTTTTTGTTCGAAGCAACGTTGCTGATATTTATGTTGCAGCGGATTTTTCAATATTTTATTTCAGATCCCGCTTGCCGTTTTCAGTGATAAAGAAATAAAATAGCAAAACATAGGTTCGAGTTCATAGAGGAAAGATATGTTTATCTTTCCTCTTTTTTTATGCCGGCAATCCGGCGCCATAATTTTATAACAAATCATAAAAGGAGAAAACAAATGAGTAAAAGCATCGGAAAACTGCTCGGGGGCGGCGGCGCCAGCACGTCGATGTACGCTTCCGAACAGGAATATCTGAATTATCTCAACAATAAAGACACATCTTTGGTTGACAATACGCTTAACAATTTGAACCAAAGCGCCTACAATTTGTCGCAGACGCTGAGCAGCCGGCCGGATTATGTTTATTCGGTAGATGCTTCGGATGCAGCCCGGCAGCGGGCAGAAAATGCAACATATAATTCATATGTCAGCAGATTGACGCCGCAATTTGAGCAACAGCAGCGCCAACTGGAAACCCGCTTGCAAAACCAGGGGTTAAGCGTGGGCAGCGAAGCTTATCAAAATGCCATGAACTCAATGTATCAGCAGCAGAATGATGCTCTGAATCAGGCTGCTTACAACAGCGTTTTGCAAGGTCAGCAGGCTTTTAGCAACAGCTTGTCGGATTCCATTCGGGCCGGAAATTTCTCAAATGCCGCCCGGCAGTATCCGGTAAACGAAATTTTGCAGTTAATATCCAATTCAATGAGCGGCGATGATGTCGCTCTGGCAAAATATCAGACCCGTTTGGGGGCGGATTCCCGCATTGCTCAGAACAAAGCGGCAAATTCAGCCGGTCAATACGGTCTGGGAAACCAGTTTCTGAGCGGGACGGCCGCGGCATTGTTCTCAGATGCCAGGGTAAAAGAAAATATTGTCCCGGTCGGCAGATTGGATAACGGTTTGACCGTATATTTGTTTAACTATATCGGTGAGGATATTCCGCAAATCGGACTGATTGCGCAAGAAGTCGCGGAATATCGTCCGGAAGCCGTCTTAGAGGACGAATATGGCTTGCTGCACGTCAACTATGCACTGGCCGCGGCTTAAAATTTTTGATGAAACTTCAGCCGCTCTTGCACTATGCCGGAGCGGCGTTTTTTTGTATGAGGAGGAAAAATGCCTTTTGACAGTGAAGGAAATTTTACCCGGATTCACAGTTGGGAAGACGACCGGATAAATGACATTGATATTGTAACCGACCACCATGACGAAGAAGACAATAACCTTGCTGAAGGCTTGTCGCAGACTTTTTTGCGTGACGGGCGCGTTGCAATGCGCGGCAATATAGATGCCGGCAATTTTCAAATAAAAAACCTGGCCAACGGCGCGCTGGATTATGATGCCGTCAACCGCAAACAGGTGTTGGACAAGCTTGACGAGCTGAAAACGGAAATCAAAGAAATCTTAAACGACAATATGCATTTGGGCGATATCAAGGCTTCTTTGCAAACCGCCAATCACGGAACCTGGCTTTTATGCGACGGACAGGCGGTCAGCCGGACGGATTATGCCGATTTGTTTGAGCTGATAGGAACAAATTTCGGTGCCGGCGACGGGGTTGCGACTTTTAATATTCCGGACTATCGCGGCAAGTTTTTGCGCGGTTTGGGCGGTAATTCTGCTGAAGATGTTTATACCACGCAGGAAGAAGGTCTGCCGAATATTACCGGTTCGGCGCAGCTGGCTCAGGCCAAAACCGGCGGCGGCTGGGATGGTACCGGCCGCGTACCTGTTTCTTTTGACGCCGCAAGATCATCTGATATTTACGGCAAGTCGGCTCATGTAACACCGGTTAACCAGGCCGTAAACTATTTTATTAAAGCAAAGGAGAACTAAAATGGCAGGAGTGATTTTACCCAATATGATAATTGTCCGCAAAGGCGACAGCTTTGATATCGTGTTGCAGTTCCGAACGGATGATAAACCTTGGGATTTAACGGATTGCACCGTTAAAATGACGGTCAGGAATAATGAGGAAAAAGTTTTGCTTGGCAAATCAGGAGAAATTTTTGATATTTCAGGCGGCAAAGTGCGGTTAAAGCTTTTGCCGGAAGATACCAATATCACGCCCGGCGATTATAAAACCGACATCCAGATAAGGCTGAAAAACGGTGATGTTCATACGGTATATCCCGGAGATGTAAACAAGGTTGCGGTTTTTCGTATCACCCCGGAAGTAACGGAGTAAAAAAATGAGTTTTGTAAATGAAGAAAACGGCATTACCGTTTTTAACGGAACCGGACAGAAGATTGAAGTCTTGTTTCAGGAAGAGGTACAGTTGGATATCAACGTGCCTCTTTTTTATATCAAGTCGGGCGAGGAGGAAATTCAGGCTTATGTCAATAACCATGCCGAGCCGGAACTGGATGAATATACTAAAATAAAAAAACAGGAGGTTTCCGAACATACCGGTAAAAACATCGAAAAGATTTCCGAAAAAACTGCCGAAGATATAGAAACGGTAAAAAAGGAAATAAATATTTATATTGAAAACACGGCCGAACCGGCGCTGCAGCAATACACCGGCGAAACAATAAAGCCTCAGCTTGAAACAATTGTTTCCGAAGCCGAAACCGCCGCCGGAAATGCAGCGGCCAGTGCGGAAGATGCGCAGAATTCGTCAGTTTCAGCCTCGTCATCTGCCGCACAGGCGGAAAGCAGTGCGTCAAACGCCTCCGCTTCGGCGGAAACAGCTGCCGGTTTTGTAGAAACAGCCAGAAAATGGGCAGTCGGTACGATTGAAGAACAACCGGAAGGCAGCTCGGAATATTGGGCGGGAGAAGCCAAAATTGCCGCAGAAAATGCCGATGTCGGCTATGAACTTTTTCAGCCGGCCTGGTTCGATCATAAACCGGAGTCGGCAAGCTGGCTGCGGGCGGATACGTTCAGCTGGCAGGACGGCGGCGTGTATTTTGCCGCTTATAATGAATTGGCGGCTCAATATGCCGATGAGACATCTGCGGAAGAAACCGATACCGTTGCTGATATTGCAATTACCTGCAGAAAAACCCCGAAAGGCTATAAGATTTGCTCGCCTGATCAGGCGGAAAATGTTGCCGCGTTGTATGAAGATACCGGCGTGGCATGGTATTATATCTTGGATACGGAAAACGGGCGCTTCAAGCTGCCCCGGACAAAATGGGGATTTGTCGGCTGCCGTAACAATGTCGGAAACTACGTGCCGGAAAGCCTGCCGAATATTGTGGGGAGTTTTGGAGGAGCTAATGGCGGTTTAGACCCAGCAGGAGCTTTTTATAATGACACATCGCAAAACAATGCGTATCGTCCGAATTCGGCAGCCAACGATGTTCATTATCTGGGCTTTAATGCTTCCTGTTCTTCATCTGTCTATCAGGACGGCGCGCCGGTTCAGCAGCGGGCGGTTGAAATGTTTCTTTACTTCTTTGTCGGCAATACAATAAAAAACGACAATCTGATTGATGTCGGTGAAATTACGGAAAGTCTGAACGATAAAGCGGAT
The DNA here is from genome assembly GCA_949300375.1 of uncultured Pseudomonadota bacterium. Lineage (GTDB taxonomy): Bacteria > Pseudomonadota > Alphaproteobacteria > RF32 > CAG-239 > MGBC133411. The sequence goes on along the minus strand of CASGEB010000018.1, from coordinate 12,427 downwards.
TCGGATTGCGGTAATTTATCGGCGGTTGGAAAGCGGTTAATTTCAGGCTTAGGACTGCCGTCAGAACGCTATATTGATATGGCCTTACAAAATTCCGGAGCAACATATACCGCGCCGGCTAACGGCTGGGTGGAATTTGCAAAGTCATCCAACGCCGCTGACCAGTATGTCAGTCTTGAAGGCCGTCTGGGCTTTAGGTGCTATGTTCCCGGAAACGCGACAAATGCGGTTTTAAGCATGCCTGTAAGAAAAGGCGAAGTGTTTACGGCTTATTATGATTGCGGCGGAACATTAAACAGATTCAGATTTTACTACGCGGAAGGAGAAAATTAATGACGGAACAGGTGGATTATGAACCGGGACAGGTTCTCGAGGCGCTGAACAACAAAGCGGATGTTGATTTGGCAAATCTCAGTAAAACGGGACGGAGTACACTTCTGTCCGGCGTTGCGCCGAGTAACAGAATAATATCTGTATCTTTAGCGCCTCAGGCAAATTTTCAGGCTCCTGCAAACGGCTATATCCAAATCGGTCAAAATGGTTCAGATGTTTATGGACAGGTTTTGATGTATGATGATACGGCCAGAACAAATACCATTTTCAACAGTGGAATTCCCAAAACAAGTGCAGGTACAGGCAGGGGAATGTTCTACATCGGCAAGGGCCAGGTTTTTGTTTATAACGGTGTGCAGGCCGACAGTGTTACTTTTAGATATGCTTTAGGAGAAAAAGAATGATTTATATCGGATTAATTAATAATGAAATCAAACTTTCCGGCAGCGATGCCGAAGCCGTGCGGGACGGAGCTTTTGCCTGCGGCCTGACTTTGGATTCGATTGGGCAGACGGACAGGGAAGTCATAACTGCCTGGAACGGTAAAATGTATTTCAAAGGCGAAGAGCCGGAAAAGCCCTATGATTATGCGGAAGAACGCCGTCAGGCTTATCCCGGCGTAACGGAACAGCTGGATAAACTGTATCACGATATTGATGCCGGTTTGTTTGGAGAAGAGGCCAAAATGTCCGGATTTTATCTGACCCGCAAAGAAGTAAAAGACACCTATCCAAAGCCGGAAGAAACTTCTGAAAGCAAAGAAGGAGAAGCGGGCGCATAGCCCGCTTTTTTTTGAGGAGAAAGCAAATGGATTGGGGATTGGTTGCCGGACTGGCGGCGCTGTGCGGCGTTGTTGTCAATTTTATCCGTATCGGGCGCTGGCAGGGCAATATTGAAACCAGAGTCGACAAGATTGAGCAAAATTTTGACAAGCAGGATATCCGCTTGGAGAATTTAACCTCGTCGATTAACGAACAAAACAAAATTCTGACCAAAATCGAAGTCAAATTAGATTTGATTTTTCGTGAAAATAAAATGAGGGGGCAAAAATGAAAAGGCTGAAAAACATCAAAAAACTGATGCTTGGGGGCGCTTTTCTGATACTTGCGGCAGTTTCTTTTTTCTGTCCGCAATATGCCGAAAACGTTGCCCGGGCATTTTTATTATTGTTGGGAGCCGGATTGTGAACAGAAAAATTTTTAACCTTTCCGGCATAATAGCGGCTTGCGTGCTGAGTTATTTTCTCGGCCGCAGCCATTGCCGCGTTCAAACCATAACCAAAGAAATAGAGGTTGTTAAATATGTTTCGTCGCAATATCGCAAAATCGCATCAATGCCTAATCTTGAGCGTGATGCTTTGCTTGAGCTCATGCGCCGCGGACAACTCTGAATTTTGTCCGGCGTTTCCGCTTGCTGGCCGCCGGGTGGCGGAAGAACTTCAACAAGCGGGATATAAGGAGTTCAAAAACACCTGGGAAAGGATCGGCCGGTTAGAAAAACTCAAGAGACAGCTTGACTTGTGCCGGAGTTAATCAAGTTTTAACCGGAGAGAAATTATAATAAAAACCAAGTGTGGAAAAATGGAAAATACAGAGCAAAAAGATTATCATACCCTGGCGCTTGAGGCTTATCGCAGCGGCGATTATCCTCGCGCGATTCATTACGCTCTGAGCGGATTAAAGACCGTGCCGAATAATGCCGATTTATTATGTGATTGCGGCAGCGCTTATTTTATGCTGGGCGATTATGAAAAGGCGGAAAGTTACTACCGCAATGCCTGGACGCTTGTGCCGAATTCCGAAATGGTCAATATCAACCTTTTGAATGTTGATTTTGCCTGCAAGCGCTATGCGGCAGCCATTGCCAAAGCCAACCAGATATTAAAGGCCAATCCCGACAGCATTGATACGCTTTTGATTTTGGGAGCCGTTTATTTTGAGCAGGGACGGTATGAAGATTCCAAACGTTATCTGGAACGCGCGCTCAACCTCAATCCGGATGCCTTTTGGGCCTTGAACTATATGGAACAGTGTTCGGAAAAGACAGGAGATTACGATAAAGCGCTTGATTATGGATTCCGTGCGGTAAAGGCCAGCGGCGGAGAAGATTCCCAGCATATAAATTACGCTTATGCGCTTTATGAAATCGGGACGGCGGCCGGAATGGAAAAGGTTATGTTTTATGCTGAACGGTGGCTGGATTCTTTTCCTGAAAATCCGATAGTCAAATACGCCGTCGCAGCGCTGAAAAACGATGTCTCGGCTAAAATTTCCGATGCTTCATATATCCAAAAAGTTTTTGATTATTTTGCGGATTCTTTTGAAGAGTCGCTGCGCAATCTGGAATATCGTGTTCCGGAATATATTAATACTTTTTTGAAGCGGTTTTACGGCTGGAAAATCTTTCGGAATCTGGAGATTCTGGATCTGGGATGCGGCACCGGACTGGTCGGGGAATATCTGGCGGGCTATGTTGGAAAAGGGCATATTTACGGGGTCGATTTGTCTGCCGGAATGTTAAAACAAGCGCAGAAGAAGAACATTTACACGCAGCTTTTTTGTGGTGATATTTTACATTTTTTGAACGATAAAATCTCCTGTCTGGATTTAATCACCGCTGCCGATGTTTTTATTTATTTTGGCAGTTTGGATTCTCTTTTTGCCAAGATGAATCAGGCGTTGAAAAAAGACGGCCGGGCAATTTTCTCCATATCGCAAAACCGGATAAACAAACGCGATTATTTTCTGCACGCCAGCGGACGCTTTGTCCATAGCTGGGGATACATAAATCATATTTTACAAAAAAACGGATTCCGTCTTGAAAAAGTCAAAGAAGAAATTTTACGTTATGAAAACGGAGAACCTGTCTTTGGCTGGATTATCTCTGCCCGGAAAATATGATTTTCAGCCATCTCCGGGGATCCACCCTTCAAAGCACAATCTTGACCGTGGAAAACAATGGAGCATCGCGGTCTCTGTGGTACAATGTCGACAACCCGCCGCGCGCCTGCCGTGCAGGTCATCCCCGGGCATCTTATTTTTTTATTCTGTCATCCCGGGCATTTTTTTTCTTTCTGTCATCCCCGGGCATTTTTCTCTTTCTGTCATCCCCGGGCATTTTTCTCTTTCTGTCCGTAGGTTTGCGAAGCTTTTCGGCTGACAAGCGAAGCTTGACTTCTGAACTTGTCTAATCCCAGCCGGCGTAAGCCGGTGGTACTTTAGATTTCAAAGTACAAAATCATTCACAACTTCCGCCGGAGCATCGCGGGTTTCAAGGTACCGAACAAACTGATCGCTCAGGCCGTTGCCTGTGGATTGCCGGGTCAAGCCCGGCAATGACAGTACTTCAAAGCACAATGCTATTCACAGAAAATGTCGGAGCATCGCGGTCTCTGGGATACAATGCTGACAACCCGCCGCGCGCCTGCCGTGCAGGTCAAGTCCGGCAATGATAGTACTTCAAAGCACAATCTCTCATCCGGCACTTTTGAATGCCCTTTGCGAATGGTTTAGGTTTTGGAGCAAAAAACGAAAATGAAGTACCTCTCCCCTCAAGCCTGAGGGGCGGGGGAGTTGCCCCGCCCGATTACCGAATGATTTCTTAGCTTTTGGCCCAAAGAGATGAATATTAAGTACTATGTATTGGAGCGTAGCGACTTTAACTTTGGGCTGAAAGCTTAGAAAATGAGGTTGGGCTTGACTTTTTTGAGCGCTGCCGACGTTCGGCCTTTTGGTCAAGCAAAAGTAAGAAAAAATTTTTTTGGCAAGCAAAAAGTAACAAAGAAAAAATAACCAACTCTATGAAGAAAACAAAACAAGAAATGAGAAAAGAATTTTTGGCACTCAAAAAGTAGCAAAAACAAATATTTCAGAAAAAATTAAGAAACAAAAAACAGAAAAAAAGAAAGGATGAATTCAGAGCGGAGGAAATAAAAATGCCCGGGATATAACCGGACATTTTTACCAAACAATTTTGCCTCTAAGAAAAACTATTTTGAAGTCTTTTTAGAAGAAGAGCTGCTGCTTTTTTTCGAGCTTGCGGAAGAAGTTTTTTTGCAAGACGAAGAAGAGCATTTTTTGCTGGAAGAGCAAGAGCTTTTGTTGTTTGTGTGATACAACTGCTCAATAGCCATAGCCCAGTGCTGGCTTTCCATACCGGACGGGCATCCGGAATTTTGCCAGATGTAATAAGCAGCTTCTCTGATTGCATTTTCATTATAATTATTTGCCATAATATAACTCCTGAAAAATTAAATTTTTTACCAATCAACAATTAATATATACGTAAAATTTTATACGTCAATATCTAAAAGTTTGAATTTGTTAAATTTGCAAAATAAACTTAATTTCTGCATTAAAATTGTTGCAAAAATAATCAATAAATTTTATAGATAAATCTGAAGGTTTTTTAATCTGATTTTTTAGTATTTTATACGAGGTATATTTATGGAAAATTTATTATCTAAAGAAGAAATGGAAGCCGTTATAACCGGCAATCACGGCAATGTTTTTGCCGTTTTGGGCATCCACAAAGACAAGGGCAGCAAAGAGGTTTTTATCCGCACATATCAGCCGCATGCCAAGTCGGTTGAACTGCTCAAATATGATGATTCTTCGCTCGGGTTTTTAACCAAACTTGACGACCGCGGATTTTTCCAGATTAATGTCGGAGCTGTTGATAATTTTCCATATCGCTTTCGTATCGAAAACGACCTCGGACAGTTTTACCTCAAAGAAGACGAATACAGATTCCCTTCTGTTTTAGGCGATATAGACGTCTATCTTCTGGCAGAAGGCAACCACCTCGAAATGTATAAAAAACTCGGCGCTCATGTTATGGAAATGGATGGCGTCAAGGGGGTTGGATTCGCTGTCTGGGCGCCGAACGCCAAGCGTGTCAGTGTCGTCGGCGGGTTTAACAATTGGGACGGCCGCGCCCATGTTATGCGCAAACATCCGACCTGCGGTGTCTGGGATATTTTTATCCCCGGCCTCAAAGAAGGCGAACTTTATAAATACGAGGTCAAAACACAGGAAGACTACATCCTGGTCAAATCCGATCCGGTCGCTTTCTGGTCTGAAAAACGCCCGAATACCGCTTCGGTTGTTTATGAGTCCAAATATCATTGGAATGATGACGGCTGGATGAACTATCGCGAAGAACACAACAGTTTTGACAAACCGATGTCAATTTACGAGGTTCATCTTGGTTCATGGCGTCGCAAAGACGGCAACGAATTTTTGACCTATCGTGAATTGGCAGATACTTTGGTACCCTATGTCAGCAATATGGGCTTTACCCATGTCGAGTTTATGCCGTTAACGGAACACCCGTTGGATTCTTCCTGGGGCTATCAGGTTGTCGGAATGTTTTCTCCGACCAGCCGTTTCGGCACGCCGGACGACCTGCGCTATTTGATTGACAAATTCCACGAGGCAAACATTGCCGTGATTATGGATTGGGTTCCGGCGCATTTCCCGAAAGACGGCCATGGATTAAACGAGTTTGACGGCACGCATTTGTATGAACACGCCGACCCGCGCAAAGGTGAACATTCCGACTGGGGAACGAAAATTTATAACTATGGCCGGACGGAAGTTTGCAACTTCTTGTGCGCAAGCGCGTTGTACTGGCTCAAGGAGTTCCATATCGACGGGCTGCGCGTTGATGCCGTTGCCTCAATGCTGTATCTGGATTATTCCCGCAAAAACGGCGAATGGATTCCCAATATTTACGGCGGTAATGAGAACTTGGAAGCCATCTCTTTCCTGCGCCGGATGAACGAGCTGGTTTATGGTCAGAACAAAGGGGCGTTTACCTGCGCCGAAGAGTCCACGGCCTGGCCGATGGTTTCCCGTCCGACGTCAATGGGCGGCCTCGGCTTTGGTTATAAATGGAATATGGGCTGGATGAACGATACCTTGAAATATATGAGCAAAGACCCGATATATAGAAGGTTCCACCACGGAATGCTGACTTTTGGTCTGCTTTATGCCTTTAATGAAAATTTCATCCTGCCGATTTCGCATGACGAGGTTGTTCACGGCAAAGGATCTATGTTGTCCAAAATGCCGGGTGATGAATGGCAGAAGTTTGCCAACCTGCGGGCATATTACGGCTTTATGTATACCCACCCGGGCAAAAAGCTTTTGTTTATGGGCTGCGAGTTTGGCCAGGATTGGGAATGGAATTCGGAAGAAAGCCTGCGGTGGCACCTGCTGCAATACCCGATGTATAAGGGAATGCAAAACTGCGTCCGTGATTTGAACTATATGTACAAGGGCAATCCTGCCTTTTATGAAGTTGATTTTGATTATCGCGGTTTTGAGTGGATTGATCACAGCAATGCCGATGACAGCGTAATTTCTTATATGCGCAAAGGCTCGACGCCGGGCGATTATATGATTGTCATCTGCAACTTTACGCCGGTTGTCCGGCACGATTTCCGCGTCGGCGTTCATGAGCGGATTAGATATCAGGAGATATTTAACAGCGACGATGTCAATTACTGGGGCAGCGGCGTAAAGAACGAAGGCTTTATGCAGGCGGGCGATATTCCGGCCAACGGCAAAGAATTTTCGATTGAAGTCGTGCTGCCTGCTTTGTCGACGATTGTTATCAAACCGATAAGAGAATAATCTTATCCGAAAGGAGAAAACACAATGGCAAAAATTCATCCCCGCGACGGCAGCCCCTATCCTTTAGGCGCGCATTATGACGGCGAAGGGGTGAATTTTGCCCTGTTTTCAGCCAATGCGGAAAAGGTGGAACTCTGCCTTTTTAATGATGCCGGAACGGAAGAAACGGCTCGCTTTGCCATCTTGGAAAATGACAATAACATCTGGCACGTTTATCTTCCGGGCGTCAAACCGGGGCAGGTTTACGGCTACCGCGTTTACGGGCCGTACAAACCTTTGGAAGGACACCGCTTCAATCCGAACAAACTGTTGATTGATCCCTACGGCCGCCGCCTGACCGGGAAATTAATCTGGAATAAGGCCATTTTCGGCTATGACGTTGACAGCCCGCAAAAAGATTTGTCTTTCAGCCCGCTTGACAGCGCGCCTTATGTGCCGAAATCCGTAGTAACGCAAGATGACTTTGATTGGGAAGACGATACCCCGCCAAACCATAAATTTGAAACCTCAATAATTTATGAAACGCATTTGAAAGGCTACACCAAACTGCATCCGCAAATCCCGGATAAAAAACGCGGAACTTTTGCCGGAATGAACGAGAATGTCATCATCCGCTATCTGAAATGGCTGGGCGTTACGGCGGTGGAATTTCTGCCGGTACACGCTTTCTTCGGCAACCGGCATAAAAAAGGCTATATCAAAGACAATTACTGGGGCTACGAGAGTTATAGCTTTTTTGCGCCGGAGCAGACATATCTTTACTCTCATAATCTGAATGAGATTAAGCAGCTGGTCAAAACGCTGCACCAAAACGGCATCGAAGTCCTGATGGATGTGGTGTTCAACCATACCGGCGAGGGCAACCAGCTCGGGCCGACTTTGTGCTATCGCGGCATAGACAACGCCAGCTATTATACGCTGCAGCAGGAAAACAAACGTTACTATTATGACAGCACCGGCTGCGGAGCATCGTTTAATATCCAGAACCCGCAGGTGCTGAAACTGGTTATGGATTCCCTCCGCTATTGGGTGGAGGAGTTTCATATTGACGGTTTCCGCTTTGACCTTGCGCCGACGCTCTGCCGCTATAAAACGACGGTAAGCGCGCATTGCGGATTTTTATATGCCGTCGCGCAGGATCCTGTCCTGAAAAAAGTCAAACTGATTGCCGAACCGTGGGATGTCGGTATCGGCGGTTATCAGGTCGGGGCGTTTCCTCCGGGCTGGGCGGAATGGAATGATAAATACCGCGATGTCATCCGCCGTTTCTGGAAAGGCGACAAATATCAGATTGGCGAACTTGCCAGCAGACTTGCCGGTTCTAGCGATGTTTTTGGCCACAACAACCGCGATATCTGGAGCAGCGTCAATTTTATAACCGCGCATGACGGTTTTTGTCTGCGCGACCTGGTCAGCTATAATCATAAGCATAACGAAGCCAACGGCGAGGATAACCGTGACGGAACGGATTCCAACTGGAGCTGGAATTCCGGACAGGAGGGCGAAACCGCCAATCAGACCATCCGTGAAAACCGTTACGCCAGAGCTAGAGCTATGCTGGCGACCCTGCTTTTGTCCTTTGGTACGCCGATGATGTTTGCCGGCGATGAGTTTGCCCATACCCAGATGGGAAACAACAACCCCTATTGCCAGGACAATGCCATCACCTGGATAACCTGGGAAGGCATAAGCAAACGCGGCAAAGAGCTTGCCAAATTCACCCGTCGGCTGATAAGGCTGCGCCGCCGCCTGAGCATTTTCCTGCGCCGCAAATTCTTTAAAGGCGAACCGGTGGACGGCAGCAAAATCAAAGACCTGACCTGGTATACTGAAAAGGGAGAAGAATTTTCGGTTGCCGACTGGCAGATGCCTGACCGCCGTTTTCTGGCTTACAGCATTTATGACGGAATAAGTTACATTTTCTGTATCTTAAACGCCGGCTCATCAGAGATAGAATGGAAACTGCCTAATTTGGACAACAAGCTGAAATGGCAGCTTTTGCTCGACAGCTCAGACAAATTTAACGCCCGGACAGACATTAAATCCAAAAAAGTCATCACCGTTCCGGCCTGGAGCGTATTGCTTTTTGAAATCAAAAAATAGGAGGGATCATGCAGGACAATCTTCAACAGCTGGCTGACAAATTGGGGATTCTGACCAAATTCAGCGACGCGGGCATTTGCAAAAAAGACTATTACCCTCCCGAGAGCGTCATCCGCTTTTTTGCCGAGAGTTTCGGATATAAGGCCGGCAGCGATGCCGAAATCAATGCCTCTTTGGAAAAAATCGGACGCAAACGCTGGCAGAAAGCTCTGGAAAATATATATGTCTGCGAGCAGGGCAGTATCAGGCTGGATATTGTCGTTCCGGTTCCGACAAGCATAGATAATGCCCGGATTAACTTAAAATACCAAAATACCGACAGCGAGTTTTCCATTCCGCTGGATGTTGTCATTACCGGAGAAGAAAGAGAAATCGGCAAAACGGTTTACAGCCGTTTGGAACTGTTGTTAAAAGCCGATTTGGAAGTCGGGTATTATGATGCCGAAGTCAGCCTCGGCGGCAAAAAATATAAAACAACCCTGGCCGTTGCACCAAAGCATTGTTATCATAACGAAGCTCTGGAAAAAAACAAACTCTGGGGTTTTGCCGTTCAGCTGTATTCGGTCAGAAGCGGGCGCAACTGGGGCGTCGGCGACTTTACCGATTTAAAAAATCTGGTTTGGATTGCATCCCGTGCCGGTGCAGACATCATCGGGCTGAACCCGCTGAACGTTTTGTCGCACGATTACCCGGAAAATTGCAGCCCCTATTGTGCAATCAGCCGTTTGTTCTTAAATCCGATATACATTGACATTGAGCAGGTTCCCGAGTTTAACCCGGAAGATATTGCCGTTCTGCAGGGCGAAATTGCCGGCCTGCGCAGTGCCGAACTGATAGATTACCCCGGCGTTTATAATTTGAAAATCCGCTTGCTGGAAAAAATGTATGAGCGTTTGTTAAAAGACAAAAAGTCAGCGAGGATGACGGAGTTCAAAGCCTTTTGCAAAGAGCAGGGCGCGGAATTGGATCGACTGGCCGTATATCAGGCTTTGTATGAAGAAAAGGCCAAAACGGTCTGGGGCGGTTGGAAAGCCTGGGATGAAAAATTGCGCAACCCGAATTCCCTGGCCGTCAAAGAATTTGCCAAAGAGCATGAGAAGCGCGTCGGCTTTTTCAAATATCTGCAGTTTGAGGCCGCACGTCAGTATGATGAAGCCGCCAAGGCGGTAAAAGACGCCGGTCTGAAAGTCGGCTTGTACCGTGATTTGGCGGTCGGCGTCGGGCAGGACAGCGCCGAACTCTGGAGCAATTACGAAGCTTATGTCAAAGACGCCGGAGCCGGCGCACCGCCTGACGCAATGTTTATCCAGGGGCAGAAATGGGGCTTGGGCGCGTTTAACCCCTACACGTTAAAAGAGCAGGGATATGAACCTTTTATCAAAATTCTGCGGACCAATATGCGCGGCGCCGGAGCCATCCGGATTGACCATGTTATGTGCCTGATGAGGCTGTATATTGTGCCGAATAATGAGGATATGGGTACCTATATAATGTATAATTTTGCCGATATGATGAATATTCTGGCAATAGAAAGTTACTTAAACCGTTGTGTCGTGGTCGGCGAAAGCATCGGCAATGTTCCGGAAGGCTTTATTGAGGCGATAGAAAGCAAAAACATCAAATCCTTAACGGTATTGTGGGAAGAACGCGAATATGGAAGCAGAGACTTCAAAGCCCCGTCGTCTTATCCGGAAAATGCTTTTGCCTCGGTCGGAACGCATGATATGCCGCCGCTCAGAATGTGGTGGTTTGGTTATGATATTGAAGAACGTTTCCGTGTCGGAATTGTACCTGATGAAGAAACCAGGGTCAGAGATTATCATACCCGGGAACTGGATCGTTGGAAATTGTTGTTTGCTTTGGACAGTAACAATGTCTGGCCGGAAGACAACCTGCGCAAAAACAATTATATATACGGCGAGGCCTACCCGGAAGGGATTGAAGAAGCCGTGCATCGTTTTGTTTCGCGCAGCGCGTCAAAAGTCTTTTTGGCAGAATTGGAAAATATTCTGCACGTTGAGAAAATGCAAAATCTGCCGGGAACTTTCCGCGAATGTCCGAACTGGCGGCGCAAACTTCCGGTGCCGCTCGAACGTCTGGAAAGCGATATCGCCTATATTCGCAATATCAATGCGATAAAAAGGGAAAGATAAAGAAAAAGCTCTGATAGATGCAAAATCATCAGAGCTTTTTCTTTTAATAAAATTTTCCTCCGGCAATAACCGTCTGTTGGGCAATAAAAGCCGGCAGTTTTCCCGCGTAAAAGATTGTCTGAAAGCGGTTAAGTTTTAAAATCTCATCATAAGATTCGGCAATCTGATCATATGGGATGTAAATTTCAAATCCCACAACCCGGTCAGACAAATCTTCCGGCATTTGCCGCAAAACTTCCTCAGTCGTCGGATTAGGAAAAGGTCTGCAGCTGGAACGGTGATACGTCGTTATCTCCAAAACCTTACACAAACCGAAACTGTCCAAAGCCATTGGCACGGGAGCGTAATTAAAAGAAGCTTCAATAATATCGACTTGATTACTCCAATACAATTCCGAACCGGGATTTCCGTCCGGGCCGCCAAAATAACAAATATCTCCGTTAGGATTAACCCGCACCAAAGGTTTGATACGTTTGGCCAGAGAAATAACGTCAATAGCGGAATCAGCCATCAAAGCGGAATATCGGCTCAAAATGTCAACTTTGCAGCGAGCCGTCTCTTCATCAATATTAAAACGCTTTTGCAAATAAATAATTTTTTCCTGTGTGTTCATAACATAAAAATTAAAAGATAAAATAATAAATTATTAGGCGGTTAGTCTAATCGGCTAAGGTAAAATGTCAAGAAAAAATTAAATTTGTTTTCCTGTCCTCTCCATCAGTTTCCATTTTTTATTTCTTTATCTCAGCCTTATTTTTTCAGAATGTCCCGGCATTTCATTTTTTATTATGTCATTGCCGGGACTTTTTTTATTGTCCAACTTTTGGGGGACAGATTAATTTGGGGGTTCCCTTTTTTATAAATTGCGTTTCAAATTAATCACAAAAAAGGATAGTTTCTTGAATAGGGGTATCTTCTGCTATTACTACGCCATTTATAATATAATCGTTATTACAGGAAGGCTTGCTGTCAGATAATGATACGTCGCTTAAAGAACAAGCCCAAAGAGTTTTATAATAACAACACTTTCCATCGCTAATAAATCCGCTGCATCCTCCGTTGCCGGATCCGCTGTCAGGTTCCGGTTCCGGCTCCGGTTCGGGGTCGGGACAGGAAGAACAACAGGTTCTGGTGCCGCCGCAGCCGTCAGAGCAGGAATAGGTTCCGCAGGAACATCCGGTTTCGCTGGAATAAGGATAA